>JANMHH010000413.1:0-3765 GCA_031375065.1 Rubrivivax sp.
GGCGCGGCCGGAAAAGCCGCACATCGGGAACTGCGCGTTGCCCTTCATGAAGAGCATCACCCGGTTGCCCTTGACCAGCTCATCGATGCGCTGCTGCACGTCGCTCATGTCTATCGTCCTGACTCAAACGCAATACCAGGATTATGCGGCAACTGCAAGCACGGCCGGCACAGCAAGGGCATTGGCGGGCCCGCTAAGACCCTGGGCCAAGGCCTCAGAACGCCAGGCGCACGCCCAGCTGGACCAAGGGGGCCAGCCGCATGTCGCGCAGGGCCTGGTCCCAGCCCAGGCTGCCCTGCAGCGCGCGGCTGACGCCACCCAGGGCGGACGGCTGCTCGGCCACCCAGCCCACATCGGCCGTCAGGTACCAGGCGTTGCGCCAGGCGGCGCTGGTGAAACCCAGGCCCAGGTAGGGCACGGTACCCAGCGAGTCGGTTGCCAGGGTTTGCACACCGCCCAGGCTCTGAATCAGCAAGCCCCAACGGTTGCCGTTGGCAGCAGCGCTCGGTGCACCGCCCCAAGCGCCGTAGATCAGCCCGCCGCTGGCCCGAAAATGGCCCAACGTAGGCTGGGCAAAGTAGTAGTCACCCAGAAGAGCGCCCCCTTGGGCGGTGCGCGGCTGACCGCTGCGATCCACCAGTGCCCAGGGACTCGAACGCTGAACAACCGTGGTCTGCAGCGCCAAGCGAGCCTGCCACTGCGGCCACAACGACTCCGCGGAAGGAGTTGCCAGCCCGTCAGCGGCCTGTGCCGCCAACGGCAAACTGACCATGAGGATTTGCGAACTCAGGGCACGAAGCTTCATCTCGGCCTCCCATTCGGTGTGGTTCAGCGTCGGATGATGCGCGCCTGAGGTCGGTTTGGGCACCCTCACCGTGTTGCTTCTGGGCGTAAGCGTTGGCTACGGTTGCTCAAGGCGGCACGAATGCTCACCTGGCCAACAGGCGCCCGTGCAGCGCTGCAGGCCGGCCAGATCCTGGCGTGTGACTGGGGTCGAAAAGCCACGGCTCAGCAGCAGAGCGCGCGTGGCTTCGGCTTGGTCATGGCCGTGCTCCAGCAGGAGCCAGGCGCCGGCAAGCAGGTGATCGGGGGCGCCATCGATGATCAGACGCAGGGCGTCCATGCCGTCATCGCCGGAGGTCAACGCCAAATCGGGTTCATGACCCAGGGCGGCCAGGTGCTGGTCGCCGCGCGAGATGTACGGCGGATTGGAAACCGCCAAGCCAAAGCGTTGCCCGGCCACAGCGGTCCACCAGTCGCCCGGGGCCCAGTCAATGGCCAGCGCGTGTCGTCTGGCGTTGGTCTGGGCAACGGCCAAGGCCACCACGCTGATGTCGGTGGCGGTGACCTGCGCCGCCGGCTGCAGCCGCTTGACGGACAAAGCCACGGCGCCGCTGCCGGTGCCCAGGTCGACCACGCTGGCAGCCGGGCTGGAGGGCCAGCGTTCCAGCGCCCATCGAACCAGCAGCTCGGTCTCGGGCCGGGGCACCAGGACGCTAGGATTGACCGTCAAGGCGAGGCCGCAAAATTCCTGTTCACCCAGCACATAGGCCAGAGGCTCACCTTGGGCGCGCCGTGCCAAAGCCGTTGGCCAGGCCGCTGCGGCTTCGGGCGGCAGCGGTTGGTCGTCGTGTGCGACCAGCCAGGTTCGGGGACGGTCCAGCAAGTGGCCCAGCAGCAACTGGGCGTCCAGACGGGCCACGCCAGCACGCTGCGCTTGCCGCAGCGCGTCGCCCACGCTCACAGGCTCCGGCAATGGCAATGGCCAGGGCTCAGGCACCGCCGCCTTCCAACTGGGCCAGCTGCTGCGCGGCGCGGGCGCCGCGCAAGGCAGCCACCACATCACCCAAGTCGCCGTCCATCACCTGGGCCAGCTTGTACAGCGTGAAGTTGATGCGGTGGTCGGTCAACCGTCCTTGAGGGAAGTTGTAGGTGCGGATGCGGTCACTGCGGTCGCCGCTGCCGATCAAACCCTTGCGCGTGGCGGCTTCCTTGGCGGCGCGTTCATTGCGGTCTTTATCGCGCAGGCGGGCGGCCAACACGGCCATGGCCTTGGCCTTGTTGCGGTGTTGGCTGCGGTCGTCCTGGCACTCGGCCACCAAACCCGTGGGCAGGTGGGTGATGCGAATCGCGCTGTCGGTCTTGTTGACGTGCTGACCACCGGCCCCGCTGGCGCGAAAGGTGTCGATGCGCAAATCGGCCGGGTTGAGCTGGATCTCTTCGGCTTCGTCCAGCTCGGGCATTACCGCGACGGTGCAGGCGCTGGTGTGGATGCGCCCCTGGCTCTCGGTGGCCGGTACCCGCTGCACGCGGTGGCCGCCAGACTCAAAGCGCAGGTGCTCGTAGACCCGTTCGCCTTCAACGCGCAGCACCAACTCTTTGTAGCCACCCAGTTCGCTGTCACTCTGACTCATGATTTGAGTGCGCCAGCCCTGCTGTTCGCAGTAGCGCAGGTACATGCGGGCCAGGTCACCGGCAAAAAGGGCTGACTCGTCGCCGCCTGTGCCGGCGCGGATTTCAAGGAAGGCATCGCGCTCGTCGTCGGGGTCACGCGGGATCAGGCAGGCCTGCAATTCGGCGTGCAGTCGGTCCATGTCGGCCTGCGCACTGGTCAACTCTTCCTGGGCCATTTGCGCCATCTCGGCGTCCTGTTCACTGGCCACCATGTTGCGGGCAGCAACCAAGTCGCCTTCGCGCTGTTGAAACTGTCGAAAGCGGCTGACGATGGCTTGGGCTTCCGATTGTTCGCGCAGCAGCGCGCGGTAGCGCTTGATGTCGGCGGTCACGTGCGGGTCTGTGAGGGTCGCGTCAAGCTCCGCCAGCCGCAGGGCCAAGCGCTCAAACTGATCTCGCAAACTGGGGGTCATGGACAGATGCCAAAACACGACCGACCCGCTTGGGGCCCGTCGCAATGGTTGTGGGCGCTAGAGGCCCCGGTCGCTCGAGTCGCCAGAGCCACCGTGCTGACGGGTGCTTTGGCGCAGAAACAGGCGCGACACGGTGTCGGCCAGGCGTTGCCGCTCTTCACCTTCTGCGGCGTGAAGTTCGGCCAAGGTGCCGTGCAGCATCTTGTGGGTCAGACCGCGCGTCAGGGCTTCCAGCACCTGTTCCACCGGCTCGCCTTTGGCCAGCAGCTTGCGGGCCCGGCTCAGTTCAGCGGCACTCCAGTCCTCGGCCTGGCGATTGAGGGCCTGAATCAGCGGCACCGCCGCCCGCTGGTCCAGCCAATGGACAAAACTGAGCACGCCCGCGTCGATGATGGCCTCGGCCTGCTCTACCGCGGCCAGGCGCTTCTCGCTGGCGGTTTGCACCAGGGTGGACAAGTCGTCCACGGTGTAAAGGTAAACGTCTGACAGCTGCGCCACTTCAGGCTCAATGTCGCGCGGCACCGCCAGGTCGACCATGAAGATGGGGCGGTGGCGGCGCGCCTTGAGCGCGCGCTCGACGGCACCCAGGCCAATGATGGGCAGGCTGCTCGCGGTGCAGGAGATGACCACGTCGAACTCATGCAGTCGGCTGGGCATGTCTGCCAAGCGCATCGCTTCGCCGCCAAAACGCGAGGCCAGGCGCTCCCCGCGTTCCAAAGTTCGGTTGGCCAGGGCCATTGCCTTTGGGGTTCGCGCTGCGAAGTGCGTCGCCACCAGCTCGATCATTTCGCCGGCACCCACAAAGAGCACTTTGGTCTGTGCCAGGTCTTCAAAGAGTTGCGCGGCCAAACGAACCGCCGCAGCGGCCATGCTGATGCTGTGTGCGCCAATCTCGGTC
>JANMHH010000429.1:0-1660 GCA_031375065.1 Rubrivivax sp.
CAGGTCCATGGCCTTGAAGCCGTCGAAATAAACCTTGTAGACCAGGATGGCGGTGTCCTTGCCCGGGCCACCCGACGTGGCGGCGTCGACGATGGCAAAGGTGTCGATGAAGACGTAGATGATGTTGATGACCAGCAGGAAGAACGTGGTTGGGGTCAGCAGCGGGAATTGCACCGTCCAAAAGCGCTTCCACGGGCCGGCGCCGTCGATGGCGGCCGCTTCGATCAAGCTCTTGGGAATGGACTGCAAGCCGGCCAGGAAAAACAGGAAGTTGTAGGACAGCTGCTTCCAAACGGCGGCCATCACGATCAGCGCCATGGCGTGGGTGCCGTTGAGCAGGTGATTCCAGTCCATGCCCGTGGCGCGCAGGGCATAGCTGACGATGCCGATGCTGGGTGCAAACATGAACAGCCACAATACGCCGGCCACCGCAGGTGCCACCGCGTAGGGCCAGATCAGCAGCGTGCGGTAAACGCCCGAGCCCTTGACGATGCGGTCGGCCATCACGGCCAGCAACAAGGACAGCGTCAGGCCAATGCCCGCCACCAGCACCGAGAACACGGCCGTGGTCTTGAAAGACGCCAGGTAGGTGTCGTCTTCCCACAGGCGCTGAAAGTTCTGCCAGCCTACAAACTGCGAGCTGGTGCCAAAGGCGTCTTCTTGCAGCACGCTTTGAAAAAGCGCCTGCCCCGCCGGCCAGAAGAAGAACACCAGCACGATGGCCATCTGCGGTGCCACCAGCACCCAGGGCAGCCACCAGCTCTTGAAGCGGACGCGCTTCTCAATCGACAAGGCCAAGTCCTTTCAGGCGGTCAAAAGGCGGGTGACCTCAGCCTTGGCCAAGGTCAACCCGACAACGGCAAGTCAGCCTTTGTTGTCCTTCTGAAAGCGCTCCAGCTGCTCGTCACCGCGCTTCTTGGCGGCTTCCAGGCCTTCCTTGGCGGTCTTCTTGCCCGACCAGACCTGTTCCAGCTCCTCGTCGATGATGGTGCGGATCTGCACGAAGTTGCCCAGGCGAATGCCACGCGACTTGTCGGTGGTCTTGCGGATCATCTGCGTCACCGACACATCGGTGCCGGGGTTCTGCTTGTAAAAGCCTGACTTTTCCGTCATGCCAAACGAAGCGGTGGTGATGGGCAGGTAGCCGGTGTCCTGGTGGCTCTTGGCTTGCACCGCCGGATCCGACAGGTACTTGTAAAACGCCGCCACGGCCTTGTATTCGTCGGTCTTCTTGCCCGACATCGCCCACAGGCTGGCCCCGCCGATGACGGTGTTTTGCGGTGCGCCGGCCACGTCCGGGTAATAGGGCAGGGTGCTGATGCCGGCAGCGAACTTGGCGTTGCGCTTGATGCCGCCGTAGAGCGCAGACGAGCCGGTGGTCATGGCACATTCGCCCGAGACAAAGGTGGCGTCTGCGCTGTTGTTGCGGCCCTTGTAGACAAACAGGCCTTGCTTGGACATGTTGGCCAGGTTTTCGATGTGGCGCACGTGCAGCGGTGTGGTGATGTCCAGGCGTGTGTCCAGCCCCGTGAAGCCATTGCGCTTGGTGGCGAATTCAACGTTGTGCCAGGCGCTGAAGCTTTCCAGCTGGGTCCAGCTTTGCCAGCTGGTGGTGTAGGGGCATTTGTGTCCGCTGGCCTTCAGTTTGGCAGCCGCCAGC
>JANMHH010000469.1:0-2172 GCA_031375065.1 Rubrivivax sp.
GGCTTTTGAAGTGGTCGTGGCCTCGTCGCGCCGGCTGGCCAAGCTGCGCGAGTTTGACGGCGAGACCGACATCACCGTGCACCAACTGTTGGCCGAGTTGGTGGCCTGCGACTGGGCGCTGGTCGAAGGCTTCAAGCACGCTGATCTGCTGAAGGTGGAAGTCCGGCAAGCCGGCCAGCCGGCCTTTTATCCCAGCGACCCTCACGTGGTGGCGGTGGTCAGCGACAGCGCGGCCTCGTTGCCCGAGCCCACCGCCCGCCCGCTGTTTGTGCGCGATGACGCGGCGGGCCTGGCGCGCTACCTGCTGGACCAGGCACAGCGCTTCGAGTACAGCCTTGATGAGCACGCCAACTTCAACCATGACTGAGCTGCGACCGCTGTTGAGCCTGGACGACGCGCTGGCGCGATTGGCAGCCGGCGCTGCGCCCCATGCCATTCAAGCCACCGAGCAGGTGTCGACCTTTGACGCCTTGGGCCGGGTGTTGGCGCAGGCGGTCTTGGCCACGCTGGACGTGCCGCCCGAAGACAACACCGCGATGGACGGCTACGCGCTGCGGGCGGCCGACGTGCCCGCCAGCGGCGCTGAGCTGCTGGTTTCGCAACGCATCCCCGCCGGTCAGGTGGCATTGCCGCTTCAGCCGGGCTGCGCCGCTCGCATCTTTACGGGCGCTCAGGTGCCCATGGGCGCCGATGCGGTGGTGATGCAGGAGCAGTGCCAAGCCGTGGCAGGCGACGGGCTGGGCCGCGTGCGGGTCAACACCGTCCCCATGGCGGGCCAGTGGATCCGCCGCCGCGGTGAAGACGTGCTGCATGGCCAGGCGGTGCTGCACATCGGCGAGCGCCTGACGCCACAAGCCTTGGGCCTGGCCGCTTCGGTGGGCGTGGGCGTACTGCAGGTGCTGCGCCGCCCTCGGGTGGCCATTTTTTCAACCGGCGACGAATTGATGATGCCGGGCGAGCCCTTGCGGCCCGGTGCCATCTACAACAGCAACCGCTTTGTGCTGCGTGGCCTGGCGCAAGCCGCGGGTTGCGAGGTCACCGACTTGGGCATCGTGCCCGACCGCCTGGACGCCACCCGTGAGGCCCTGCGCCGGGCGGCCGTGCAGCATGACCTGATCGTCACCAGTGGCGGGGTCTCGGTGGGTGAAGAAGACCACCTGAAACCGGCCGCGCAAGCCGAAGGGCAGATCGAGCACTGGCAAATGGCCATCAAGCCGGGCAAGCCGCTGGCCTTTGGCAGCATCCGCAGACCCGACGGCAGCTCCGCGCTGCTGGTGGGCTTGCCGGGCAACCCGGTGTCGTCGTTCGTGACCTGGCTGTTGGCCGTGACCACGGTGCTGCGCAGCCTGCAAGGCATGGCCGCCGGCCTGCCCAGGGGCCTGCCGATGCGTGCCGATTTCAACTGGCCCCAACCCGACAAGCGGCGCGAGTTTCTGCGGGTGCAGGTCAATGAAGAGGGCGGTCTGGCGCTGTTTGGCAACCAGAGCAGCGGTGTGCTGACCTCGGCCGTCTGGGCCGATGGTTTGGTGGACAACCCGCCAGGCACAGCCATCCTGGCGGGTCAGACCGTGCGCTTCTTGCCGCTGGCGGAAATGGTGGCGCGATGAACATCCAGGTGCGCTACTTCGCTTCGCTGCGCGAGGCCCTGGGGCCGTCCGAGCACATCGAAATGCCTGCGGGCAGCACCGTGGCGCAACTGCGCGACGTGCTGCTGGCACTGGGCGGCCGACACGCCGACGTGCTGGCGCGCGGCCGCGCCGTGCGGACGGCCCTGAACCAGACCCTGTGCGACGAGTCTGCGCCGCTCAGCGACGCTGCCGAGGTGGCGTTTTTCCCGCCGGTCACGGGCGGCTAACGGGCATGAGCCGGGTCTCCATCCAAACCCAGGACTTCGACCTCTCGACCGAGGTGGCGGCGCTGCGTGCTGGCGACGCTGGCGTGGGCGCGGTGGCCACCTTCACCGGCACCGTGCGCGACCGCACCGGCAGCCAGGGTGCCATCAGCGCGATGGAGTTGGAGCACTACCCGGGAATGACCGAGCGCGCCATCGAAGCCATGATCGATCAAGCCCACCAGCGCTTTGACATGCGTGGTGCCCGGGTGATTCACCGGGTGGGCTTGTTGCAACCCGGGGAGCAGATCGTGTTGGTTGCCGTCACCTCGGCCCACCGC
>JANMHH010000534.1:0-4222 GCA_031375065.1 Rubrivivax sp.
GCGCTCGACAAGCTGGGCTTCCTGGAGCTGCGCGCCAACAACCGCTACCGCTTGAAGATCGACAAGACCTTTCGTTGGCGGCCCGACGGCCCGGTGATGCAGTACTTTCGCCAACACGCCATGGCCGACTACTTCAGCGGCAACTTTGGCGATGAAGGCGAGTTGCTGACCCTGGTGCACGGCCAGATCAGCCCGGCGCAGGCATCACTCTTCAACGAACGCCTGCGTCGGCTGGCGCAAGACTTTGCACAGCAGCACCTGGCCGACCAAAAACTGCACCAGGCCGACCGGCGCGCCTACACCATGGTCTTTGGCATGCGGTCGTGGTTGTTTGGTGGCTTTCGGCAGCTGCTGCGCGAGCCGGTCTGAAAGGACGCAGCACGTCGGGCGTCGGATGGCGGCCGCCGGCGCTTCAAGCTCGCAGCGCCAAGGCCTCTGTCAAGACCGCGCAGCACAGCGCCACCGCCGTGCGGGCTTCGTCCAGCACGCGACTCATCGGCACAAAGCCGTGGATCTGCCGCTCGAAGCAAACGTACTGCACGCGGTTGCCGGCGGCCGACAAGGTGTCGGCGTATTGCCGCCCCTCATCCACCAGCGGGTCGTAGCCGGCAGTCAGCACCAGCGCCGGTGGCAGGCCTTGATGGCTGGTGGCCAACAGCGGTGATGCGCGCCAGTCGCTGTAGAGCGCGGGGTCGCTGATGTAGTGGCCACGGAAGTAGGCCACCGTGTCGGCCGTCAACACATAGCCCCGGCCATTGCGCCGGTGCGAATCGGCCTGGCAGCGCATGTCGGTGGCGGGGTAGATCAAGAGCTGATGGGCTAAAGGCGCACGGTCAGCCGCATCTGCAGCGTCGCGCAGGGTCAGGGCCACCACGGCTGCAAGGTTGCCACCCGCACTGTCTCCGCCCACCGCCACACGGCGCGCGTCAAGCCCCAGCGCTGTGGCTTGGGCTTGCACCCAGCGTGTGGCCGACACACTGTCGTCCACGGCAGCCGGAAAGCGGTGCTCTGGGCCCATGCGGTAGTCCACCGACACCACCGCCACGCCGGCACCCACGCACAGCTGGCGGCACAGCACGTCGTGGGTGTCCAGGTCACCCATGGTCCAGCCGCCGCCATGAAAGTAGACCAGCACGGGCAGCGGGCCGGCGCTTGGCCGCTCAGGCTTGTACAGGCGCAGCGGCACACCATCGGCCGTGACCAGGGTCTGCACGCTGGCCACCCGGGGCGGCTCGGGCTGGGTGTAGAAGCGGCGCTCCAGGTACATCCGGCGGGCGTCGGCCGGGCTGAGCGTGTGCGTGGGCGGCACCTGGCGGTCGGCCATCAGTTGGATCAGTGCGGCGGCTTGGGGATCGAGCATGGGTGAGCCTTCTGGGTGATGGAAGCGTGATGCCAGGCGCAGTATGGCAAGCTTGCGCCATGTCCGCCCCAGACCACAGCCCTTCGTCCATTCACCTGCGCGCGCTGCGCGCGGGAGACATCGGCTGGGTGATCAGCCGCCACGGCGCGATCTACGCCCAGGAGTACGGCTGGGACATGCGCTTTGAAGCGCTGGTGGCACGCATCGCGGCCGACTACATCGAGCAAAAGGACCCGGTGCGCGAAAACGCCTGGATCGCCGAAGTGAACGGCCAGTCCGCCGCCTGTGTGTTTGTGGTCCAGGCCCGGGACGACCACACCGGCCAAGCCATGCCTGGGGTGGCACAACTGCGCATGCTGTTGGTTGAACCCAGTGCCCGCGGCCAAGGCTTGGGCAAGTTGCTGACCCGCACCTGCGAGCAGTTTGCGCTGGCCGCCGGCTACACCCGCATGCGCTTGTGGACCAACAGCCTGCTGCTGGCCGCACGGGGTATTTACCAGGCCGCTGGCTACCAACTCTTGGCCAGCGAGCCGCACCACAGCTTTGGGCATCCGCTGGTGGGCGAGGTCTGGGAAAAGCCGCTGCTGCCCAGGGCCAGCGACACCACGGGCCCCGTGGCGTGAAGGGCGGCGGCCACACGGCCGACCCTTGCCCGTGCGGCAGCGGCGCCGCGTACGACAACTGCTGCGGCCGTTGGCACGCTGGCCCTTTGCACCTGCAGGCGCCCACCGCCGAAGCGCTGATGCGCAGCCGCTACAGCGCCTATGTGCGCGGCTTGGCTGCCTACCTGCAGGACACCTGGCACGCCAGCACGCGGCCCCCACAACCCATGGACTTCGAGCCGGGGCTCAAGTGGTTGGGCCTGGACATCAAGCGCACCGCCCTGGGCCAGCCAGACCACGCTGAAGTTGAGTTTGTTGCGCGCAGCAAGGTGAACGGGCGGGCCCATCGTTTGCACGAGAACAGCCGCTTTGTGCGAGAGGGCGGCCGCTGGCTTTATGTGGACGGCGATTTGAGTTGACCCTGTCCGCCGCCGACACCAACGCGCGCAGGGTGGTCAAATCGAGGCTGTAGGAGCTGAAGGTGACTGGCCCAGAGGCCAGACCCATGACGCCCTGCATCATCGACATATCCCGACCATTCCGACACCTGCATTGAGGAGACCTTCAAACCATGCACCCGTTCCGCCGCACCTTCACCACCGCCAGAACGCTGGCCCTGTTGCTGACCACCGCAGTGCTGGCCTTGCAAGCGCAGGCCCAACCCTACCCCAGCAAGCCTGTGCAGTTGGTGGTGCCCAACCCGCCAGGCGGTGTGGTCGACACATCAGCGCGGCTCTTGAGCGAACCGCTGGCCAAGCTGCTGGGCCAGAGCGTGGTCATCGAGAACAAGGGTGGCGCCAGCGGCAACATCGCCTACCAACAGGTCGCCCTGGCGCCCAAAGACGGCCACACGCTGCTGATCTCGTATTCGGCCTACCACGTGGGCAACCCGGCCATGTTCTCCAAACTGCCTTGGGCGCAGAAAGACTTTGTGCCGGTGGCGCTGCTCACCGCGGCCACCAACGTGATTGCGGTGCACCCGTCGGTGCCGGGCAACAACCTGAAGGAGTTCCTGGCCTACGCCAAGGCCAACCCCGGCAAGCTGAACTTTGCGTCGCAAGGCAACGGCTCCTTGTCGCACGTGGGCACCGCCTTGTTGGAGGTGACCACCGGCATCGAGATGACCCATGTGCCCTACAAAGGCAGTGGCCCGGCCATTCAAGACGTGTTGGGCGGCCAGGTGCAGGTGTTCATGACGACACCCCCATCGGTGATGCAACACGTGCAGGCGGGCAAGCTCAAGGCCTTTGCGGTGACGGGCAAAGCGCGCCATCCAGGCCTGCCCAACGTGCCCACCACCGCCGAGGCCGGCCTGGCGGGCTTCGAGCTGGAAGCCTGGGTGGGCCTGTTTGCGCCAGCGGGCACGCCTGCCGCCGTGGTGCAGCAGCTGAGCGACAAGGTCAAGCTCGCACTGGCCACGCCAGAAGCCAAAGCGGTGGCCGAGCGCACCGGCATCGAGATCCGCTACCTGGGGCCAGAGGCGCTGGCAGCGCTGGTGCAGCGCGAAACCGACTATTGGGGTCAGGTGATCAAGACCAAGAACATCAAGGCAGACTGAGCGCACCTACATGACCCGCATCCATTACCGCGTCGGCCAGATCGTGCCCAGCTCCAACACCACGATGGAGACCGAGATCCCGGCCATGCTGCGCGCACGTGAGGGCGTTTTGCCAGAGCGGTTCACTTTCCATTCCTCCCGCATGCGCATGAAGCACGTGACCCAGGAAGAACTGGCCAGGATGGACGCCGACAGCGACCGCTGCGCGTTGGAGTTGTCTGACGCGCGGGTGGACGTGCTGGGCTACGCCTGCCTGGTGGCCATCATGGCCATGGGCCGTGGTTACCACCGCGTGTCCGAACAGCGCCTGGGCGACCTGACCCGGCAGAACCAGGCACCCGCGCCGGTGGTCACCAGTGCGGGCGCCCTGGTGCAAGGCCTGCAGGCCTTGGGTGCCAAGAAGATTGCGATGTTGACGCCCTACATGAAGCCGCTGACGGCCCTGGTGGTGGACTACCTGGAGCACGAAGGCATTGAGGTGCTGGACGCCATCTCACTGGAAATCAGCGACAACCTGGAGGTGGGCGCGCAAGACCCGCGCGCGCCCATCGAGATCAGCAAACGGCTCAACGTCGCCAACTGCGATGCGGTGGTCATCTCGGCCTGTGTGCAGATGCCCTCGCTGGCGTCGGTGCAAGCGGTGCAAGACCGGCTGGGCCTGCCCGTGGTGTCCTCTTCGGTGTGCACCACCTGGCGCATGCT
>JANMHH010000542.1:0-15073 GCA_031375065.1 Rubrivivax sp.
CAGGTGCAGCAAGACATCGTCGGCCTGATCAACGCCGCCGGCGGCAAGGCGGTGGGCCTGACCGGGCGTGACGGCGGCCTGATCCGCGCGCACAAGATGAAGGTGGTGGACAAGGACGGCAACGAACACGACGTGGGCCAGGTGGGCGAGATCACGTCGATCGATCCCAGCGTGGTCAAGGCGCTGCAGGACGACCAGTTCATCCCAGTCATCAGCCCGATCGGCTTTGGCGAAAAGAACGAGTCCTACAACATCAACGCCGACCTGGTGGCGGCCAAGCTGGCCACGGTGCTGAAGGCCGAAAAGCTGGTCATCCTGACCAACATCAAGGGCGTGCTGAACAAGGCCGGTGAGCTGATCACCGAACTCACACCGCGCCAGATCGACGAGCTGGTGGCCGACGGCACCATCAGCGGCGGCATGCTGCCCAAGTTGGCCGGTGCCATCGACGCGGCCAAGAGCGGTGTCAACGCGGTGCACGTGGTCGACGGCCGGGTGCCGCACGCCATGCTGCTGGAAATCCTGACCGACCAGGCCTACGGCACCATGATCCGTTCCTACTGATGGGCCAGGGTTCGACGCGGGCGGCCGCGCCGGTCTGGCTGTTTGACCTGGACGACACGCTGCACGACGCATCCAGCGCGTCGATGGGCGAACTGCACGTCTCGATGGGCCGCTACATCGAAGACAACCTGGGCCTGAGCAAGCCGGAATCCGACGCGCTGCGCCGCCGCTACTGGCTGCGCTACGGCGCCACGTTGCTGGGCCTGGTCAAGCACCATGGCGTCAAGCCAGCCCACTTCCTGCACCACACGCACCTGCTGCCGGGCCTGGAAACGCGGGTCCGCGGGCACGGCCCCGACATCGCGGCGCTGCAGCGCTTGCGCGGCCGCAAATACATCCTGACCAACGCACCTCAGGTCTACGCCCAACGGGTGCTGGGTGTGCTGGGCATCACGGACCTGTTCGACGGCGTGCTGTCGATCGAGGACATGCACATGTTCGGCGACCTGCGCCCCAAGCCCGATGCCCGCATGCTGCGTTGGGTGGCCGCGCGGCTGAACGTGCACCCCAGCCGCTGCGTGCTGGTGGAAGACACGCTGGTGCACCAGAAGGCCGCCCGGCGCGTGGGCATGGGCACGGTGTGGATGCGGCGCTGGCTGCCCGCCGGGCGGCACCGGCCGCAGCGCAAGCCGGCCTATGTGGACCGGCGGGTCACCCGCTTGGCCGACTTGATCTGAAGCGGGGCACGCAGCTTAGCCACTCGGCAGCTTTGCCGCTTTGCCGCTTTGCCGCTTTGCAGCCCTGACGATCAGGCCTGCAAACCCAGGTTGCGCGCCACCACCACCGCTTCGGTCCGGTTGCGCGCCTGCAGCACCCGCAGGATGGCCGCGATGTGGATCTTCACGGTGCCTTCGGTCAGGCCCAGCTCACGCGCAATCAGCTTGTTGGGTTGCCCGCGCATCAGGCAGCGCAAGACGTCGGTCTGGCGCGGCGTCAAACCGCTGGCGTCGGGCCGCGCCAGCGGGGCGCCGTGGCGCAGGTCGGCCAGCGCCTGTGCCGGCATGTAGGTGCCGCCACCCAGCACCAGACGCAAGGCCTGCTGCAGGACTTCAGGTGACTCGCTCTTGGGCAGAAAACCCACCGCGCCCGCCGCCAGCACGGCGCGGATGACGGCGGGATCGTCTTCGCCCGAAGCCACCACCATGGTCACCGCCGGGAACTGCAGCCGCAAGCGGCGCAGGCCGTCCACGCGGTCCATGCCCGGCATGTGCAGGTCCAGCAGCGCCCAGCCCACCGCGCCGCTCAGCAGGTGTTGGTGGGCACCGGCAAAGTCGGCGGCCTCCAGCACCTGTGCGCTGGGCTCCACCAACAACAAGGTGCGCTTGAGCGCGTCGCGCACCATCGGGTGGTCATCGGCAATCAAAACGTTCATGGCAGTTCTCGCTGGGCAAGGAATCGGTGGGTCGGACAAGGCGCTCTCAGGTGGCCGGCCCTGATGGCAGCGCCGTCACGTGCGGTGACGGCGCAAGGTCGGCTGACGGCAAACACGCTTCGAGCCAGGCGCGCAGGCGGGCCGGCGAGACCGGTTTGCTCAGCACCCGCGCCGAGCTGGGCAGGTCCAAGCGTTCGGCCGCCAGCCAAGGCGTTGGCTCGCTTTCGATCCAAAGCACCGGCGCCTCGCCGCCCCAGGCCCGCTGCAGGTCTTGCATCTCTTGCGCACCGGTGCGCGCCGCGCCCAGGCGCAGGCTGGCAATCACCGCGTCGGGTTTGACCGTCAGGCGCTGCAGCAGGTCGCTGGCGCTGTGGCCGTCGACCACGCGGCAGTCCCACAATTGCAGCAAGCGGCGCATGGCGTCGCGCAACTCGGCGTCGGCTTCGAGCACCACCACCAGCAGGCCGGCCAGTCGGCGCATCTGCAGCCGCGCCGCCGCGGCCGCCAACGGTGCCCGCCCGGCGCTGGCCAAACCTTCGACCCAGAACACGCTGCCGCGGCCCGGCCGCGAATGCAGTCGCACGTTCAGCTGCAACAGGCGCGCCAGGCGCTGCACGATGGCCAGGCCCAGGCCCAGGCCGCGCGGCTGCTCGGCGTCGCCCACCGCAGCCACGCCGACGGCCTGGTAGAACTCTTCGAACACGCGTTCGTGATCGGTGCTCGAGATGCCCACGCCGCTGTCCCAGACCTCGATGCGGTGCTGCTGCTGTCCTGCGGGTCCGGTTCGCAAACGGCAGGCCAACAGCACACCACCCTTGGGCGTGTACTTCACCGCATTGGCCAGCAGGTTGCGCAACACGCGCTCCAGCAACAGCGGGTCGGTGACGGTCTGGGCCTGCGGGTCGCTGATGTGCAAGGCCAGGCGCAGGCCGCGCGCTTCGGCTTGCGGCGCCCACTCATCGGCCAGGCGGCTGAGCAACGGCGCCAGGGCCACCGTGTCCCATTGCGGCACCACCGAACCACTGTCCATGCGCGACACATCCAGCAACGCGGCAAACAGCAGGTCCAGGGCGGCCAGCGAGCCTTGCATGCGTTCGGCCAACTCCAGCTGCGGCGGCGCCAGCGGGCCGGCCCGCAAAGCCGCCGTGTACAGGCCCAAGGCGTGCGCCGGCTGTCGCAGATCGTGGCTGGCGGCCGCCAGAAAGCGGGCTTTGGCCTGGTCCGCCGCCTCGGCTTGGGCCTGGGCGCGTTGCAGCTGGGCCTGGGCCTCGCTGAGCTGGGCGTCGCGCGCGAGCACGGTGTCTTTCAACTGTTTCTGCTGCTCTCTTGCAGCGGCCAGGGCCCGCAAGGTGCGGTGCACCAACCACAGGGTGAAAGCCAACGACCCCAGCCACAGCAGGCCGGCCCAGGGCGCCAAAGCGCCCGCCGCCAAGGCCAGGCCGGCCGCCAGCTGTACCGCCATGCCGACGGCCAGCAAGGCAGCCCGGCGCAGGCGCCAGCCCATGAAGGCCAGGACCAAGCCGAGCGACAACAAGGCGCCCGCCGCGATGCCAGCCCAACTGTCTGCTGCTGCCAACTGCCCTGCCCTCCCAACCGTGGCGCTCATTGTGGATGGGCCCGGGGCCCTGGTTGGCCACCACCGGGCATGGCCCAAAAGACAGAGGCCCCCAAGCCCTCGGCACCGCATCGAACCAGGGTTTTGCCCGTGGTGGGTCAGTGTTTACCTGCAAGAGAAGCACCAGGGGCCGTGTGCCAGAATCGCCGCGCCTCCCCGTCTTGCCCTGGTTTTTCGCGCTTTCTTCGACCCGCCGCCTTTCAGCCGCCACCGCCCCCAAACCCATGTCCGCACTGCCCGAAGATCTGTCCCCGGACGGTGCCGCTGACAGCGCCCTGAACGCGGCCGCCCCGACGCGCAAGCGCCCCAAACCCGGTGAACGGCGGGTCCAGATTCTGCAGACACTGGCCGGCATGCTGGAGCAACCCGGCGCCGAACGCGTGACCACCGCCGCCTTGGCGGCCAAACTCGACGTCAGCGAAGCGGCCTTGTACCGGCATTTCGCCAGCAAGGCGCAGATGTTCGAAGGGCTGATCGAGTTCATCGAAACCAGCGTCTTCACGCTGATCAACCAGATCGTGGAGCGTGAAACCACCGCTTCGGTGCAGGCGCAAAAGATCGCTGCGGTGTTGCTGCAGTTTGCCGAGAAAAACCCCGGCATGACCCGCGTGATGGTGGGCGACGCGCTGGTGTTCGAACACGAGCGGCTGAATGCCCGCATGAACCAGTTTTTTGACCGGGTGGAGTCGCAGTTGCGCCAAAGCCTGCGCGCTGCGGCCGAAGCAGCGGGCTCGGGCACGCCCACGGTGGACGCCCAGGCGCTGGCCTCGGCCATCACGTCGCTGATCGTCGGCCGCCTGCAGCGTTACGCGCGTTCGGGCTTCAAGCGCATGCCCACCGAACACCTCGACATGGCACTGCGCCGCCTGACCAGCTGAATCGAAGGGGGCGGCAGCGGCCCTGGCCAAGCCGGTTTTTGGGCTTGCCACGCCCAGCGCAGAACGGTCGTCGCGCTGGCACGGGCATGCCACGCTGGCGTCCGGCGCAGGCACCGAACAGCCCTCTACACTTGCGCGCATGAACGCCGCCTTTGAACACCTGCTGGTGCGAGCCGAATCGCTGCTGGCCCGCCTGGAACTGATCCTGCCGCACGCCGCCACCGCGCCCGACTGGTCGGCCTCGGTGGCCTGGCGCTACCGGCGCCGGGGCAGCGCGGGGGTGCTGGAGCCGGTGCGCCATGTGGCCACCATCCGGCTGTCCAGCCTGAAAGAGGTGGAGGCGCAAAAAGAACGCCTGTTGCGCAACACCGAGCAGTTTGTGGCCGGGCGCGGCGCCAACAACGTGCTGCTGACTGGCGCCCGCGGCACCGGAAAGAGCAGCCTGGTCAAGGGCTGCTTGAATGAATTCAGCGGCCAGGGGCTGCGCTTGATCGAAATCGACAAGAGCGATCTGGTGGACCTGCAGGACATCGTCGACCTGGTGGCCGAACGGCCCGAAAAGTTCATCGTCTTTTGCGACGACCTGAGCTTTGACGAAGGCGAAGCGGGCTACAAGGAACTCAAGAGCGTGCTCGACGGCAGTGTGTCCCAGGCCAGTGACAACCTGCTGATCTACGCCACCAGCAACCGGCGCCACCTGCTGCCCGAGTACATGAAAGAGAACCTGACCTACCAGCACACCGAAGATGGCGAAGTGCACCCCGGTGAAGTGGTCGAAGAAAAAATCTCGCTCAGCGAACGCTTTGGCCTGTGGCTCAGCTTCTACCCCTTCACACAGGCCGAATACCTGACCATCGTGGCGCAGTGGCTGCGTGCCTTTGGCGTGTCGGAAACCGCCATCACGGCAGCCCGCCAAGAGAGCTTGGTCTGGGCGCTCGAGCGCGGCTCGCGCTCGGGCCGCGTGGCGCAGCAGTTCGCCAAAGACTATGCAGGGCGCCACGGTGGCTGAATCTTCAGCGGCTGCCCTGGCCAGCGTCGCCATGGCGCAGCGCACGCCGGTTGATGTGGCCGTCGGCGTGCTGGTGGACGGCCAGGGCCGCTTCCTGCTGACCAGCCGACCGGTCGGCAAGGTCTACGCCGGCTACTGGGAGTTTCCAGGCGGCAAGCTCGAGGCCGGCGAGACGGTGGAACAGGCTCTGCGCCGTGAGTTGCAGGAAGAACTGGGCATCACCATCGGCCCAGCCACGCCCTGGCAGGTCGAAATCATGGACTACCCGCACGCCCGGGTGCGCCTGCACTTTTGCAAGGTCTTTGCCTGGCATGGCGACTTCGAAATGCGCGAAGGCCAGCACATGGCCTGGCAGACGCTGCCGGTGCAGGTGACGCCGGTGCTGCCGGGAACGCTGCCGGTACTGGCCTGGTTTGCCGCCGAGCGCGGCTTTGCGGGCCCCACCCATGCGTGACCCCCACGTCCAACCATCAAGACCGACCGCATGAACTGGCTCGACCACATCCAATGGAACAGCGACGGCCTGGTGCCCGTCATCGCTCAGGAAGCCAGCAGCGGCGACGTGCTGATGTTCGCCTGGATGAACCGCGAAGCCGCCCAGGCCACGGCCGAGCGCGGCCAGGCGGTGTACTGGAGCCGCTCACGGCAGAAGCTGTGGCACAAGGGCGAAGAGTCGGGCCACTTTCAAACCGTGCACGACATGCGCATGGACTGCGACAACGACGTGCTGTTGCTCAAGGTCACCCAGCTGGGCCATGAACCCGGCATTGCCTGCCACACCGGGCGCCACAGCTGCTTTTACCAACAGCTGCAGGGCCAGGCCTGGCAGGCCGTGGAGCCGGTGTTGATGGACCCTGAGCGCATCTACAAATAGGCCTGACCCATGAGCAGCAACGACAGCCTGGCCCGCCTGGCCGCCATCATCGAGTCGCGCAAGCCAGACGCCGGTGGCGACCCCGAGAAAAGTTACGTCGCCCGCTTGTTTTCCAAGGGTAACGACGCCATCTTGAAAAAAATCGGCGAAGAAGCCACCGAGCTCGTCATGGCCGCCAAAGACGGCGACAAGGCGCGCATCGTGGCTGAAAGCGCTGATCTGTGGTTCCACTGCCTGGTGGCGCTGTCTGCCTTTGACCTGAAGCCCGCCGACGTGCTGGCCGAACTGGAAAGGCGTGAAGGGCTGTCAGGCTTGGAAGAATTTGCCGCGCGCTAGGCGGTGCTGCGTGAAAGGGGTGAGCCGTGAACACATCGGTGTCTGAAGTGGTGCTGTCGCCGCAACAGGAAAGTTCGTTGATGACCGTGGGTCACATCAGCTACCTGCTGCACACCGTGGTGGCGCTGGGTGCCGTGCTGCCCGGCATGCAGGGCAGCGTGCTGCTGTTGCTGGTGGCCTTTGTGCTGGACCTGGTGAAAAAAGGTGATGCGCAAGGCACCTGGCAAGAGAGCCACTTTTCCTGGCGCATCCGCAGCGTGGTCTGGGCGGCGATTCTTTACGCGGTGACGGCGCCGCTGTGGATCTTGCTCATCGCACCGGGCTGGATCGCCTGGGTCGGGGTTTCGATCTGGTTCTTGTACCGCGTGGTGCGGGGCTGGATGAACCTCAACAGCCGCAAGAGCATGCCCGCATGACAGGACCCCAAAGCCCCGCCCCGGTGCCCGTGGCTGCACCGGCGGCTGCGGCAGCGCCGGCATCCGACCCCGACTGCATCTTTTGCAAGATCGTCGCCGGCAAGATTCCGGCGAAAAAGGTCTTCGAAGATGATCAGCTGCTGGCCTTCCACGACATCCACCCGTGGGCGCCGGTGCACGTGCTGATCATCCCGAAGCAACACATTGCAACTTTGTCGGACGTGGGTCCGCAGCACCAGGCCCTGCTGGGCCGCATGCTGGGCTTGGCGCCTCAATTGATGGCCGAGCTGGGCGTGAGCAACGGTTTTCGCACGCTGATCAACACCGGCCCGGACGGCCGCCAGGAGGTTTACCACCTGCACATGCACGTCATGGGCGGCCCACGGCCGTGGGTCAAAGGGTGAACGGGCGGGGTGACCGGGTGGCTAGAACCGGCAGCGCGCAGGGTCTTTGTCACTTGCGCCTCGTAGAATCTGCGTCTTTCGCTTTTCTCTCTAGGAGATAGATCATGGGTTCGTTCAGCATTTGGCATTGGCTGATCGTGTTGCTGGTCGTCGTGGTCATCTTCGGCACCAAGAAGCTTCGCAACATCGGTTCGGACCTGGGCGGCGCCGTCAAGGGTTTCAAGGACGGCATGAAGAGTGGCGGTGAAACGCCCGAGGCCGACGCGGCCGCAGGCGCGCCGGCCCAGCAGGTGACCACCGCCAAACGCGCCGACGGCAACACCGTCGACGTCGAAGCCAAGACCAAGAGCTGATGCGGCGCAGCCAGCCTGAGAAGGCCGGGCGCCCTGCCATCCGTGCCGCCGCATGATCGACTTCGGTTTTGACAAGCTTGCCCTCATCGGCGCCGTGGCGCTGATCGTCATCGGGCCCGAAAAGCTGCCCAAATTGGCCCGCACCGTGGGCCACATGTTCGGCAAGGCGCAGCGCTACGTGGCCGACGTCAAGGCCGAGGTCAACCGCTCCATCGAGCTCGACGAGTTGAAAAAAATGCGCACGCAGTTTGAAGACGCGGCGCGGGACGTTGAACAGAGCGTGCGCAGCGAGGTCAATGAAGCCAAGTCGGCCTTCGACACCGACTGGAACAGCGCCACCGCGGGCCTGGGCGACAGCAGCAGCATGGAAGCGCTGGCACCACCACCGCCCACCTACAGCCGGCCCAAGAAAAACTGGCGCCTGAAAAAGGGGGCCACGCCGCAGTGGTACAAGCAGCGCCAGGGCATCCGCACCAAGGCAATGTCGGGCGCGGCGCGGGTGGCGCGGTTCAGGCCGCAGGGCTTGAAGGCACCCCGATGAGCGAAACCGACAAGAAGGACGAGCTGGAGGGCACCGAAGCGCCTTTCGTGTCGCACCTGGTCGAGTTGCGCGACCGCCTGATCCGCGCCACCATCGCCATCGCCATCGCGTTTGCAGCGCTGGCCATCTGGCCGGGGCCATCGGGTCTGTATGACCTGCTCGCTGCGCCGCTGGTGGCTCATTTGCCCAAAGGCGCCACGCTGATTGCCACCAACGTGATCTCGCCCATCCTGGTGCCGCTGAAGATCACGCTGATGGCGGCTTTCATGCTGGCCCTGCCGGTGGTGCTGTTCCAGGTCTGGGCCTTTGTCGCGCCGGGGCTCTATTCACACGAAAAGCGACTGGTGCTGCCATTGGTGGTGTCGAGCACGCTGCTGTTTGTGGCCGGCGTGGCCTTCTGCTACTTTCTGGTCATCCCGGGCATGAGCCAGTTCATCCAGGCCTTTGCGCCAGCCAGCATCACCGCCGCGCCTGACATTGAGCAGTACTTTGGTTTTGTGTTGACGCTGTTTCTGGTCTTCGGCATTGCCTTTGAAGTGCCGATTGCCGTCATCGTGTTGGCCCGCATGGGCATTGTCACCATCGAGCAGCTGAGAAAGTGGCGCGGTTACTTCGTCGTCAGCGCCTTTGTGGTCTCTGCCGTGGTCACACCGCCTGACGTGATCTCGCAGCTGGCGCTGGCGGTGCCGATGTGCATCCTGTACGAGATTGGCATCCTGGCAGCGCAGGTTTTCATCAAGCAGACCCAGGCGCCCAAGGAAGACAGCGAGCCCGGCCAACAAGCGTCTTGAACGCTGCGGCCCTTACTTGACCCAGGTGTTGAGCTGAATGATCGGCAGCAGCACCGCCAGCATGATCAGCACCACCACGATGCCCATGCCGACGATCAGCAGGGGTTCCAGGATGGTCGCCGCGGCCATCGCTCGGCGCTGCACTTCGGCCGACAACTGATTGGCCGCGCGCTGCAGCATCAGCGGCAGCTGGCCTGTTTGTTCACCCAGCCGGGCAAACATCGACAGCAGGCCCGGAAAGCGCTTCTTGGCCGCCAGCGCCGAGCCCAGCGGGGCGCCTTCGCGCACCTGCGCCAAAGCGTCCAGTGCGTCGGCGCGCATGGCGCGGTTCCCCAGGGTCTCGGCCGCCGCCTGCAAGGCCTTCAAGATGGGCACGCCGGCGCCAGCCAACATCGCCAAGGTGCCACCGAAGCGCGCCGCGTTGTAGCCGCGCGCCAAGCGGCCCAGCAAGGGCAGCCGCAGCAGCGCCGCATCGCTGCGCTCGCGAAAGGCCTCGGCTCGCCGCGCCAAGGCAAAGCCGCTTGCACCCGCCACCAACAACAAGCCCACCGCCCAGCCCCATTGGCGGACAAACCCACTGATGGCCAGCATCGCCACCGTCAAGAATGGCAGCGTGCGCTTGCCACTGCTGAAGGTGTTGGCGATCTGTGGCACCACCCAGGTGACCAGCACGATGACGATGATGAAGGCGACGAACGACACGATGGCCGGGTAGAGCATCGCGCCCAGCACCTTGGTGCGCAAGGCCTGCTGCTGCTCCTGGTCTTCGGCCAGGCGCTCCAGCACGGGCCCGAGCGCACCACTTTGTTCGCCAGCGGCCACCACCGCCCGGTAAACGTCGTCAAACTCGCGCGGCGCGGTGGCCAACGCACGGGCAAAACTGTTGCCCGCATTGACTTCACTCTTCAAATGCGCCACCAGCTCGCGCTGGCGATCGTTTTCGCTTTCTTCGGCCAGCGCTGTGAGCGCGCGCTCCAGCGGCAAGCCACTGCCCACCAGACCCGCCAACTGGCGCGTCCACACCGCCCGACCGGTGGCCGAAAACACCCGGCGCGTGAACCGGGGCGCCGTGCCGTCGCTGGTGGCCGCGGTAACGGGTGTGACCGCCAGTGGCACCAGGTCGCGTTGCCTCAGCTGCGCACGCGCGGCTTTGGCGCTGTCGGCCTCCAGCAAACCCGTGCTGGCTTTGCCTTTGACGTCGAGTGCTTCAAAACGATAAGCGGGCATGGGTGTTGGAAGCCAACGTTCAGTCGCGGGTCACGCGGATGACTTCTTCCAGCGACGTGACGCCGGACCGCACCAGGCGCTCACCGTCTTCGCGCATCGATCGCAGCCCGGCGGCGCGGGCGGCCGCAACCAGTTCTTGTTCAGCGGCGCGCATGTGGATCAGGGCCTGCACCGCCGGGTTGACGCTCATCAGCTCGTAGACACCGGTGCGCCCTTTGTAGCCGGTGTGGGCGCAATGTTCACAGCCCACCGGGTGCCAATGGCCATCGTCGCCCAGCCGCTTGCACTTGGTGCACAGCTTGCGCACCAGGCGCTGCGCCAGCACACCGAGCAGGCTGCTGCTCAGCAAGAAGGGCTCGACGCCCATGTCGATCAGCCGGGTGACGCTGCTCGGCGCGTCGTTGGTGTGCACGGTGGCCAACACCAGGTGGCCGGTCAGGCTGGCCTGGATGGCGATCTGCGCGGTCTCGAAGTCGCGGATCTCACCGATCATGATGACGTCCGGGTCCTGGCGCAGGATGGCGCGCAGGGCCTTGGCAAAGGTCAGGTCGATCTTCGGGTTGACCTGGGTCTGGCCGATGCCTGGCAGCTCGTATTCCACCGGGTCTTCCACGGTCAGCACATTGGACGTGGCGGTGTCCACCCGGGTCAGTGAAGCGTAGAGGGTAGTGGTCTTGCCCGAACCCGTCGGCCCTGTCACCAGCACGATGCCGTGCGGCTGCTGCACCAGCTTGGCGTAAGCGGCCAGCACCTCGCCGTCCATGCCCAGGCCTTCCAGCGTGAAGCGGCTTTCGGTCTTGTCCAGCAAACGCAGCACCGCACGTTCGCCATGCGAAGACGGCAGGGTGCTGACGCGCACGTCGATGGCCCGACCGCCGATGCGCAGTGAGATGCGGCCGTCCTGGGGCAGGCGCTTTTCGGCGATGTCGAGCTCGGCCATGATCTTCAGGCGGCTGATCATCGCCGCGTGCAGGGCCTTGTTGGGCTGCACCACCTCGCGCAGGGTGCCGTCCACCCGAAAGCGCACCGAGCTGCTGCGCTCGTAGGGCTCGATGTGGATGTCGCTGGCGCCGTCTTTGGCCGCCTGCGTCAACAAGGCGTTGAGCATGCGGATGATGGGTGCGTCATCGGCTGCTTCGAGCAGGTCTTCGACCGCCGGCAGCTCTTGCATCATGCGGCTCAGGTCGACACCGCTTTCAACCTCGCCAATCACCGCGGCGGCACTGCTCTCGCCGCCGGCGTAGGCCGCGGCGATGCGCTGCACCAGCGTGCTGGCGTCTTCGTGGTCGAAGCGCGCCACGTCGAAGTAGCGCGTGACTTCGGCCAGGGCGCCGGCCGATGTGGTTTCGGCCGCGCACAACCGCAGCTCGCCGCCCTCATCTTCGAGCAGCAGGGTGTGCGCCTTGGCAAAGGCGTAGGGCAGTGGATGTCGGGTGGCCATGCTGTGGCGCGCCTGCGCTCAGGGCGCCTTGGCCGGTGGGTTGCTGGCAGGCGCCAGGGGCCCAAGCGGCGCTGGTGTCGCCAGCGGCGCGCGCAGCGGCGGCAACACCGGCGACTCGTTGATGGGCATCACCAAGCTCGGTGCGGGTTGACTGGACTTTTGTTCGCCGCGGATCTGGTCGTAGCGGTCCATCGACAGGCGGTTGGCGCTGTCGGCGTCGCGCAGCACCACCGGCCGCAAGAAGACCATCAGGTTGGTGCGCCGGCGTTCGCGGCTCTCGCTGCGAAACAGCCCGCCAATCAACGGCAGGTCGCCCAGCAACGGCACCTTGCTCTTGTTGGTGACAAATCGGTCCTCGATCAAGCCACCCAGCACCAGGATCGCGCCGTCGTCCACCACCACGGTGTTTTCGATGCTGCGTTTGGTGGTCGACGGGCCGGCGTTGGTGGTGCCTGCCGCGGTGGTTTCCTTGACGCTGCTTTGCTCTTGGAAGATGGTCATGCGCACCGCGCCGCCCTCGCCGATCTGCGGCCGGATGCGCAGCGTGATGCCGACGTCCTTGCGCTCAATGGTCTGGAACGGGTTGGTGGTGGCGCCACCACCGCCGGTGTTGGTGAACTGGCCGGTGATGAAGGGCACGTTTTCACCGACCACGATCTTGGCTTCTTCGTTGTCCAGCGTGATCAGGTTGGGCGTGCTGATGATGTTGGTTTCGCTCTGCGTCTGCAGGGCGCGGGCAATCGCGGCCAGCGACGTGACACCGTTGATCACGCTGAGCAAGCCCACGTTCAGGCCCTGGCCCAGGTTGATCTGGCCCTGCGCCGCCGAGGTGTTGATGTCGATGATGCCGGGCCGGCCGCTGGCGTTGAAGTTGGTGCCGGTG
The DNA here is from genome assembly GCA_031375065.1 of Rubrivivax sp. Lineage (GTDB taxonomy): Bacteria > Pseudomonadota > Gammaproteobacteria > Burkholderiales > Burkholderiaceae_C > Rubrivivax. The sequence goes on from JANMHH010000542.1 coordinate 12,705, forward strand.
ACGACGCCGAACTTGTCGCCGCTCTTGCCCAGCAAGCCCTGCCACTGAAAGCCGAATTCGGCCGCGTCGCTGGGGGCCACCTCGACGATCATGCTTTCGATGTAGACCTGGGCCCGCCGCGTGTCGAGTTGGTCGATCAAGGCCCGCACCTGTTTGTACAGCGGCTCGGGCGCGGTGATGATGAGCGAATTGGTGGCCGGGTCGGCCTGGATGAAGCCGCCCGTGCTGGGCTGCGCCGCGCCCGTGACGGCGCTGGTGGCCTGCTGCGGCAAGCCCCCCGGTGCAGGCGCTGGCGTGGCGGCCGGCGCGGCCGCGCTGGCGCTGCCGCCGCCGCTGCCGCCCGCTGCGCCAAACGCAGCGCGCACCACGGTGGCCAGGCGGGCCGCGTCGGCATTCTTCAAATGCACCACCCACATGCCACCGCCAGGGCCGATCAGGTTGTTGGGCCGATCCAGACGCGCGATGGTGGCGCGCAGCGCGGCCAGCCGGGCCGCATTGGGCGCACGGATGACCAGCGCGTTGGCGCGCGAGTCGGCCACCACCGTCACGCCACCGGCTGATCCGCCCGGCACGCCCGGGGCAACGGCCACGCCGCCACCGTCGGTGAGCCGCTGCACCAACGGAGCCAGGTCGGCCGCCACCGCATGCTGCAACTGAACCACCTCGACATCGGTGCCCGAGGCCACGTCCAGCGCGGCAATGATCTTGGCGATGCGCTGCAGGTTTTCGGCGTAATCGGTGATCACCAGCGCATTGCTGCCCGGGTTGGCGTTGATGGTGTTGTTGGCGCTGATCAGCGGCCGCAACACCGCCACCAGGTTGTTGGGGTTTTCGTAGCGCAGCGGAAAGATCTGCGTGATGACCTGGTCACCGCGCACCGACACCTCGCCCACGCTGACGGTGCCGGCCTGCAGCTTGGCGTCGGCCTCAGGCACCACCTTGAGCAAGCCGCCGGCTTCCACCACCGCAAAGCCCAGGCCGCGCAAGGCCGACAGGTAGCTGGCGTAGGCGTCGCGAATGCTCTGCGGTTGCTCGCTGTAGACGGTGATGGTGCCCTTGACCCGCGGGTCGATCACGATCGCGCGGTCGATCATGGCGGCAAAAGCGCGGGTCACGGCTTCGACGTCGGCGTTGACAAAATTCACCGTCACCGGCGCCCGACTCTTGGGCCCCAGCTGCTGCGCCATGGCCGGTGGCAGTGCCATGGCGGTGGCCAGCAGCGCCACCAGGCCCTGGCGAGCCCAGCTGCAAAGCCAAGCGGGGCGGCGCGCAGGGTTGCCCGCGCGAATGCCAGCCTGGATGCCCGCATCGATGCCCGCGTTGAGCGAAGCCTTGTTCATGTTCACCCGATCGAAATGAGAGACAGCGCACCTTGGCGGCGGCCGATGAGGTTGAGCAGGTTGTTCAGGGCCGCTTCTGACCCCGGCGCGGCGCTGGCTTGGCCGTTGAAGCGCAAACGCGACGCGGCCCATTGGCCGCTGCCGGTCAGCTGCAAGGCGCCGCTGCTGGTGCCCAGCTGAATTTGCGCGGCGTCACCGCGTTCGTCGCCCTGCAAGGTCAGTTGGTAGTGCCCCAGTTCATCCAGCGTCGACAGGCTGGAAGCCAGGCTGCGAACCTGCAATTCAGCACGCCCGGTCAGCACCCACCGGCCCTGCACGACTTCGGCGGCAAAACCAGGGCTGCTGAGCAGCAGGTTGCCGGTGGGCTGCAAGGTGTTCCAAGGCGTGCCCAGCCCCACCAGCCACGACGCCGGCCATTGGCCCAGCACCGCGCTGCCACCGGCCGGGGGCGCCAGCAATTCGACACGCAGGCGCGCCAGCCCCGGCACGATGCGCAGCTTCAGTTCGCCTTCGATGCAGCAGGCATGCTGGGCGCGCAAGGCCAGGGCCATGCCGCTCAGCCCCAGGGTCCAGTTCATTCGTCCGGGCAACGCGCTGCTGTCGCGGCTGCCTTGTCCTGCGGTGAGCACCATCACGGCGCTGCCGGCCCAGACCGTGCCCCTGGCGTCGGCCAGCAAAAGGCGGCCGCCCGTGGCCTGGGCCAGGCCTTGTGCCAGCCAGGCCGCAGGTGCAAAGAGCGCCAACGCCACCACGGCGCCCAGCAACAGCCCGCTGGCCCACCAGCGCTTCAATTGGCCGCCCCCAGGGCCAGCACCAGCGTGCCGTTGAAGCCGCTGGCAGCACGGGTCAGGCTGGCTTCGATGGGGCGGGCACGGGCACCGGCCCTGACCTCGGCCAGCCAGTCGCGCAGCGCCGCCGAGCCCAGGCCATTGAGCGTCAGGGTGGCCCTTTCACCCTGCACCGACAATTTGGCCTTGTCGCCCAGGCGCACCGTGGCCGCAGCCAGGGCCGCGTTGGCTTGATCGGGTG
>JANMHH010000243.1:0-5911 GCA_031375065.1 Rubrivivax sp.
ATGCAGGCGCTTGCCGATCTCAAAGCCGGTGGCCAGATGTTGGTGGGTGGGCAAGCCCGTCAAAGCGCTGGGCGGGTACTGGATGGTCAGACCGCAGGTGAAGGGCAGGTTGTTGACGAACTCGCGCGCCACGCGCGGCAGGCTTGCGCTGGTGTCGACGGCCGCGCTGGTCGCGCGGGTCTCGTCTTCCAGGCGGCCGCCCACGACACGGGCCCAGCGGTGGTCGAATTCCACCAAACCCTGTGCAGCCGCGCGCCGTTCACCCGAGTAGCTGTGCAACAGGGCCGGCTCGGCGCGGCCGGTCAACACCGAGACCAGCTTCCAGCCCAGGTTGAAGGTGTCGCCCATCGACACGTTCATGCCCTGGCCGGCCTTGGGGCTGTGGGTGTGGCAGGCGTCGCCGGCCAGCATCACGCGCGGCGCACGCGTGGCCACCTGGTCGGCGGGCACGTCGTCGAACTTGTCGGTCAGGCGGTGGCCGATCTCGTAGATCGACCACCACACCACTTCTTTCACGTCCAGCACAAAGGGCTGCAAGATGCGCTGCGCCTTGGCGATGATGTGGGCCTCGTCCAAACCGCGGTCGGCGGCGCGTTCATGGTCGCCCAGCTGGTCGAGTTCCACGTACAAGCGCACCAGATGCCCGCCCTCGCGCGGCAAAACCATCAGCGTGCCATCGTTCTGCGAACGCACAAAGGACTTCATGCGCCAGTCGGGAAAGTCGGTGGTGGCCAGCAGGTCGATCACGCCCCAAGCCTGGTGCGCGGCGTCACCATGCAGCGCGCCGCCAATGGCGCTGCGCACGCTGGAGCGGGCGCCGTCGCAACCGATCACGTAGTTGGCGCGCACCTGCGTGGTCTGGCCCTCGCGGCCCGGGGCGGTGTGCTCCAGCGTGACGGTGACGGGGTGATCAGCGGCGCTGGGGTCGATGCTCAGGCCAGCCACCTTCACGCCGTAGTCGGGCTGCAGGCGGCTGGGCGAGTTGCGCATGATGTCCAGGAAGAAGTCGTGCACGCGCGCCTGGCTGATCAGCACGTGGGGCATCTCGGAGATGCCTTCGGGCACGTCCTGCACCCGGGCCACCCGGCTCAGCGGTGCATCCGCGCCTTCACCCGCGCCTGCACCCACGCCAGGCGCCCAGAACGTGGTCTCGTTGATCCAGACCGATTCGCGCATGACCTGCTGGGCAAAGCCGAAGGCCTGAAACATCTCCATCGAGCGCACGCTGACCCCGTCGGCCTGGCCCTTTTCCATCGGCCCGAGCTTGGGCTCGACCAGCAGGGTGCGGATCTGCGGAAAGCGCGCCAGCTGGGCGGCCAGGCACAAGCCGGCAGGCCCGCTGCCGGCAATCAGCACGTCCACCGTTGGCGGCAAGGGATCGCCCACGCGGCGGTGGCCTGGCGCAGCCGCAAAAACATCGGGTGAGCCGGGTCTGAAGCCGTTGACGTGGTATTGCATGCTGCGCCGCCATCAGTCCACAGCAGGTCTGGGCGGTTGCAACGGCTGCAGCGCCAAGCGTTCCATGAAAGCCCGTCGGGCCGCCTTGTCGGCCGCGCTGCCCTGGCGCGTCAACAGCGACTCCGACACCTCGTAGCTGTAGAGCATGAAGGCCCGGGCGCGCGCTTCGTCGGCTGCAAAACCCAGCGCCCTGAAGATCGACGCGTGGTAATCCAGGCGGGACGCGTCGGACGCGTCCACCGCAGCTTGCGCCATCGGGTCGCGGCGGGCCCAGGCGCGAATCGCCAACTCGATGCGCGCCGCCTTTTGCGCAGCGCGGCCACGAAAGGGCAGCGAGATCACGTCGCGCAGTTGCAGCAAGGGCTCGTCGCGCGCACGCTCCAGCCGCGCCGTGAGCAAGGCCGTGGTACGGTGGCTCCAGGCTTGCAGCACCCGGCGAAGCAGGTCTTCACGGTCGCGAAAATGCCAATAGAAGCTGCCCCGTGTGACCTGCAGCTGCGTGGCCAGCACGTCTACGCGAACATGGTCGATGCCCTGGTCCACCAGCACGTCGGTGGCCGCTTCCACCCAGGCTTCGGGCGTGAGCGACGGGCGCGCCGCCGCTGCTGGGGTCACAGCGCGAGGCACGCGCTTGCTCACCGAGCGGCTGGCCAAAGGGCGGACGGGCAGGCTGGACATACCCTGAATGATGGCCATACACAGCTGTATGGAAACTGGGGTGAACCCCGATTCTGCGTTTGGCAGGGTCGTCCAAGAATGGCCCCTCGCACATACACACCTGTATGGCAACGATGGAGTTCCGATGGACGGCGGCGGATTTTTCAGCGACCCCCGCATGCTGGCCCCACGCCGCGTGCAACGTGTCGACCTGGGCGCCGGATGCTTCGAGCTGCAATCGCCCGAGCCGCTGGCTCCGTATGCCCGCTGCGTTGGCGAATGGCTGGAACAGTGGGCGCGCGAGACCCCCGGGGCGCTGGCTTTCGCGGAACCCTGTGCTGGCCGGTGGGTGAAGCTCAACTGGCTCGAATTGCGCCAGCGCGTGGGCACCATGGCGCAAGGCCTGCTCAACCTGAACCTGCCGCAGGGCAAGCCGCTGGTGGTGCTGTCCGACAACGCACTCGACCACCTGGTGTTGCTGCTGGCGGGCATGCACATCGGTCGCGCGGTGTGCACGGTTTCCAGCGCCTATTGCCGGCTGGCGGGCGCAGACTTCAGCCGCATCCACGGCATCCTGCAAACGCTGGACCCCGCACTGGTCTACGGCAGCGACGCCAAGACCTACGGCCCGGCGCTGGCCCAGGCCCCGATCAATCCCGTGGTGGTGTTCAGCCACGGCGCGGCCGATCACCCGGGTGCGCTGAGCTTTGCGCAACTGGGTCAGGCCGCCGAAACCCCGGCGGTGATGGAAGCGTTCCGAGCCATCACACCCGACACCCACGCCAAGTACCTGCTCACCAGCGGCAGCACCGGCCACCCCAAGGTGGTGATCAACACCCACAAGATGTTGTGTGCCAACCAGCAAATGCTGGCCCAGACCCTGCGCTTTCTGGACGTGGAAAAACCGGTGCTGCTGGACTGGCTGCCTTGGAGCCACACCTTTGGTGGCAACCACAACACCCACCTGGTGTTGCGCACCGGCGGCACGATGTACATCGACGACGGCCGCCCCATGCCCGGCCTGGTGGACAAGACGCTGGCCCACCTGCGCGAGGTTCAGCCCACCGTCTACTTCAACGTGCCGCGTGGCTACGACATGATGCTGCCCGCGCTGGAGTCCGACCCTGCCTTGGCACGCCTGTTTTTCGGCAACCTGAAGATGCTGTTCTACGCCGGCGCCGGCATGCCCCGTTCCACCTGGGATCGGCTGCAGGCCGTGTCAGCCCAGGTGCGTGAGCAGCCGCTGTGGATGACCACCAGTTGGGGCAGCACCGAAACCGCGCCGGCCGTCACTTTTGCCAGCTGGCAGCTTGACCGCCCCGGCGTCATCGGCCTGCCGCTGCCGGGTGTGAAGCTGAAGTTCGTGCCCAGCGGCGACAAGCTGGAAATGCGGGTCGCCGGCGACCACATCTTTCCGGGCTATCGCAACAACCCGCAAGCCACGGCGGCGGCGTTTGACGAGCAGGGCTACTACCGCATTGGCGACGCTGGCTACCTGCTGGACGAAACCGACCCGCTGCATGGCGTGGTCTTCAACGGGCGGGTGGCCGAGGACTTCAAGCTCACCAGCGGCACCTGGGTCAGCGTGGGCACGCTGCGCTTGAAGGTGGTCGCCGCGTTGTCACCTGACGCTCAAGATGTGGTGATCACCGGACACGAGCAAAACGAGGTCGGCGCGCTGGTCTTCCTGTCGGAAGCCGGTCGCCAGCTTTCGGCTGCGGACTTCGGCGCCAAGGCCCGCACGGCCTTGCGGGCCCTGAAGGACGAAGGCGCCGGCTCGTCGCAAACACCCACCCGCCTGCTGGTGCTGACCGAACCACCCCAAATGGGCGCTGGCGAGATCACCGACAAGGGCTACATCAACCAAGGCCGGGTGCTGGCGCGCCGGGCGGCCGATGTTCAGACCCTCTATGCCAACGCCCCAAAAGGCTCACCCGACCCGCGCGTCATCCACCTATGAATGCTTCGTTCGAAACCTTCTCTCCGCCAGCCGGCCCCCTGTCCAGCCTGCCCTTGCTGCAGCTGCAAAGCAGCGGTGCCGTACTGCACGTGCGCCTGAACCGGCCGGCCAAACGCAATTCCATCAGCGACGATTTGCTGGCCCAGCTGCACACGGTTTTTGTCAACATCCCCAGCCACTTCCGCGCCGCCGTGCTCAGCGGCGAAGGCGGGCACTTCTGTGCGGGTCTGGACCTGTCCGAGGTTGCCGAGCGAACGGTCAGCGAAGGCATGAGCCACTCGCGGGCCTGGCACGCCTGTTTTGATGCCATTCAATTCGGGCCGGTGCCGGTGGTGGCGGTGCTGCACGGCGCGGTGGTGGGCGGCGGCCTGGAACTGGCGTCGGCCACGCACCTGCGGGTGGCCGAAGACAGCGCCTTTTACGGCTTGCCCGAGGGCACACGCGGCATCTTTGTGGGCGGCGGTGGGTCGGTGCGCATCAGCCGCCTGATCGGTGTGAGCCGCATGACCGACATGATGCTGACCGGCCGGGTCTTCGACGCCGACGAAGGCCAGCTCTACAACGTCAGCAACTACCGCGTGGCCGACGGCGCAGGCCTGGCCAAGGCGCTGGAACTGGCCAGCAAGATCGCCGGCAATGCGCCGCTGTCCAACTACGCCATCACGCAGGCGCTGCCACGCATTGCCGACCTGTCGGCCAGCGACGGCCTGTTCATGGAGTCGCTGATCTCCAGCATGGCGCAAGGCGACGAGGCTGCAAAAGACCGCATTCGCGCTTTCCTTGAAAAACGAGCGGCCAAGGTGCAAAAAGCCTGACCGGTGTTGGAGCAAAGCATGAGCCCGACATGAGCAAAACCCACATCCACGCCGTGAACGTTCAGTTTGGCGATTGCGACCCTGCGGGCATCGTCTTCTTCCCCAACTTCAGCCGCTGGATGGACGAGGCTTCGCTGGCCTTCTTCATGGCGCAAGGCGTACCGCCCTGGCGCGAACTGGTCAAAACGCGCGGCATCATCGGCACGCCGCTGCTCGAGATCCACACCCGGTTTTTACGGCCCGCCACCTATGGCGAAACCATTCACGTGCACACCACGGTTGAAGACTGGGCGGCCAAGACCTTTCGCCACCGCCATGTGGTCAAGCGCGGCGACCTGGTGCTGTGCGAGGGCACCGAAGTGCGGGCCTTCTGCATCCGCGACCCCGGCAACCCGGATCGCATCAAGGCCATCCCGGTTCCTGAAGACATCAAGGCGCTGTGCGTCTGATTTGGCGTCTGATGGGACGTTTGCTGTGGCGTCTGCTGTCGTCACGGCCGTCAGCTGATCGGCCCCCGCCAAAGCCCGTCAATGCCCATCGAAGCCCGTCATGGCCTGCGCTTGCGCAGTTCCAGCTGCACCAGGTCGGGCCGGTCAGAAATGATGCCGTCGACACCCATGTCCAGCAGCTTGTTCATCATGGCCGGCTCGTTCACGGTCCAGGGGATGACGCTGATGCCCAGGGCCTTGGCTTCGGCGCGCAGCGCTGGCGTCAGGTAGGTCTGGTTGGGCGCCCAGATGCGCCCGCCCGCGGCGTGCACGGCCTGGGGCAGGCTGCCGCCAAAGCGGTCCAGGTCAAAGCCGGCCAGCCAGGGTGAAGGGCCGCCGTTGGCCGGCCGGGCCAGCGTGCGCGGCGTCGACAGGTACATGGTGCGGATTTCCGGCGCTTCTTTCTGCACCAACTGCAAGGTGCGCCAGTCGAACGACTGGATCATGGTGCGGGTCTGCATGCCGCCTTTTCTGATCTCGGCGATGACCCGGCGGGCAAATTCTTCGGGCGGCAGCGTGGCGGCGGGTTCCAG
>JANMHH010000022.1:0-2860 GCA_031375065.1 Rubrivivax sp.
CTATGAGCTACCGGGGGTTGAAGATGGGCGATCCACAGCAGGAGGTGTCCTATGGCGATGAACCGAGTTCAGTTTCAACCCGGCCTGTCGATGCACAAGTTCATGGAGCTGTATGGCACCTCGGAGAGGTGCGAGGCCGCCGTCATCAACTGGCGCTGGCCCAAGGGTTACGTCTGCCCATCGTGCGGGCAGGCTGACGACAGCTTCTCGTCGTTCCGCCGTGGCAATCTGCTGTACCGGCAGTGCAGCGGTTGTCACTTCCAGTGCAGCGTGATCGCCGGCACCATCTTCGAGGCCACCAAGCTGCCGCTGACGGTGTGGTTCTTGGCCATGCATCTGCTGACCCAGGCTAAGACGAACATGTCGATGCTGGAGCTGTCGCGGCATCTAGGCGTGTCTTACCCCTCGGCCTGGCTGATGAAGCACAAGCTCTTGGAGGTCATGCGGCTGCGCGAGGACTCCCGCCAGTTGACTGGCAGGGTGGAACTGGACGATGGCTACCTCGGTGGTCAACGCTCTGGCGGCAAGGCCGGCCGGGGCTCGGAGAACAAGATCCCTTTCGTCACGGCCGTGCAGACCACCGAATCCGGTGAGGCCCAACTCGTCTGCCTGGCACAGGTGCCGTTCACCAAGGAGGCCCTGACGGCCTTCGTCGACAAGTGCCTGGTGCGGCCACTGACCGTCGTCTCCGACGGACTGACCTGCTTCACCGTCACGGCCAAGGTCGGCGTCCACGACCGCATCGTGATCAGTGCCGGAAATGCCTGCGCAGCCTATGCGCACTTCAATGCGGTCAGCACCGCCCAGAGCAACTTGAAGACCGCGATGTCTGGTGCCTATCACTCCATCAAGTTCGCCAAGTACGCCCACCGCTACCTCGCCGAATTCCAGTACCGCTTCAACCGCCGCTTCGACATGCGAGCCATCTTTGCACGCCTCGCTTGCGTTGCTTGTGGCTCGTCACCCAAAAATCGGCGGCTCATTCGGGCTGCTGAGGTTCGTTGCTAGTCAGGAAGCAGGATTGCTACCAATGCAGGGACCACCGTCATCACAGTGCGTATTCGCCTGCGTCGCTCAATGAGATGGCGAGAAACAGGATCTAGATCTGCGAGTTCCATGGTGGTCCTTAGAAGGCCTAACGTGATATCAACAGCACAGACCTATCCAGTCAGCAAACGGCATGAGCTGGCGATCTCCATATCTCCATGTATCCAAATCTGGACAGCTCCATATCAAGGCGCTGGCCCCAAAACGATCCTGTCGGTCAGGCCCAGGCTTTTGGCCTGACCCAGCGTCATCATCCAAACCCTGGCAGCAGGGTCCCAGGTGCCGCCGGCGGTACGCACCGTGCGGCCCAGCTCCTTTTCGCCCCAGGCCGCGCGCACACCCACGCGCACGCTGTTCAGCGTGGGGGCTTCGTCCACCACCATTTCCACGGTGGTCAGGCTCTCCCTTCGTACAAACAGCGCCCTGCCCTGTTGCCGCTGCGTCGCCGTGAGCCTAGCGCAGACGTTAGGTGGCGTCTATCGGGTGCAGCGCTGCGGCCCGGCTTGCGATGGGTGCCCCAAGGCGGGGCGCCTAGAACCGCCCTGCCCTGAACGGTTTCAGGTCCACCTTCGGGCGTTGCGCCGCCGCCAGCTGGGCCACCAGTTCGGCGGTGGCGGCTGACTGGGTCAACCCCAGGTGGCCATGCCCAAAGGCGTACAGCACCCGGTCGTCGGCCGTTGCGGGGCCTATCACCGGCAGGCTGTCGGGCAGCGAAGGCCGAAAGCCCATCCATTGGGTGCCGCCTTCCGTTTTAAGCGCGGGCAAGAAGCGTTTGGCCTTGTCCAGCAGCGCTTGTGAACGTCGGTAGTTGGGTGCGGCTTTCAGACCACCCAGTTCCACCGCGCCGCCCACCCGCACGCCGCCCGCAATGGGCGTCACCACAAAGCCGTGGCCGCCAAAGGTGAGCTGGCGGCGCAGGTCAAAGGCGCCGGCCGGCAAGGTGGTGTTGTAGCCGCGTTCGGTTTCCAGCGGAATGCGGTCGCCCAGGGTTTGCGCCAGGAGGTGCGACCACGCGCCCGCCGCCACCACCACGCGCTGCGCCTGCAGCACCAGGCCGCCGGCCAGGTTCAACGCCAGGCCGGTGGGTGTGGCGGCCAAGGTTTGCACGTCGGCATGCCTGAACAAGCCGCCTGCCGAAACGAACGCGGCCACCACCTGTTCACACAAGCGCTGCGGGTTGTCGATGCGCTGCCAGGCCGGCACCCAGGTGGCGGCCACCAGGTTGGCCGACAAACCAGGTTGCAGGGCTGCAATGGCCTGCGGGCTGTTCAGGTGTTGGTACTGAATGCCGTGCTGGGCCCGCAGGTCCCAGCTGGGCTGGGCGGCTTGCAGTTCGGCCAGGCTTTCATAAAGCTGCAGGTTGCCGTCGGTGTGCAGTTGCTCAGGCGCCCTAACGTCTTGCACCAGCCGGGGCATGGCCTGGGCCGCCAGGTTCATCAGGGCCGCTTGCGCTTGTGTGCTGGCCAGCACCTGCGGCGCCTGGCTGGCGCGCCAGAAGCGCCACAACCAAGGGGTGATGCGGGGCAGGTAGCGGGGCGGAATGGACAGCGGGCCCAGCGGGTCTAACAACCAACGCGGGGCCTGCCGGATGATGCCGGGTGAAGCCAGCGGCAGGATGTCCGAGTAGGCGCAGGCGCCCGCGTTGCCACGGCTGGCCTGGGCCGCTGCGCCAACGCGGTCCAGCAGCAGCACGGCGTGGCCTTGTTGGCGCAGGCGCAGCGCAATGCTGCTGCCGATGATGCCGGCGCCCACCACCACCCAGGTGGCTTGGGTCTCGTGGCGGCCCAGCGCGGGGGGCGTGGGCAAAGCGGGG
>JANMHH010000069.1:0-1797 GCA_031375065.1 Rubrivivax sp.
GCCGGTCGGCCCAAAAACGGCATAGGTCTTGCCCTTGATGCCGAAGCTCAGCGCGCGCGGGTCGGCAGCGGCGTTCAGGCGTTCGGCGGGCGCTGGCAGCTTGATGCGCACATCGCCGCGCGACAGCCGAAAGTAGGTGAAGGGGCTGGCGTGCGACACGGTGGCCAACAGTTCGTCGGCGCCGCGCGCCATCGAGATGTCGATCGCCCAGTCACTGACCTTGGCCAGCTTGGCGGGCTCGGGCTCGAAGGCCACCGGTGTGAACGCGATGGCGTCGCGGTGCGGGTAATGAACCTCGACGTCGCGGCGTTCGGTGGGCACGATTTCTTTGCTGGCCAGCGCCATCTCGAAGCCTGCAGCGCCGGCCTTCACGGTCAACGGGTGGGGGAACAGCGCTTCAGGCTTGTTGGGAAAGAAGATCAGCGACGAATACCACTGGTTGGTGGGCGCCGCCTGCGCCAACATGGCCGCGGTCCGGCCGGGCGCGCGCGGGGGCGCCTTGTCGCTGCCTTTGGGCGCCGTGAAGTAGCCGCCCGCGCCCACCTTCACGGGCTGGCCCACGGCGCTGGCAGCGGCAGCCAAGGTCAGAACGAGGGCCCAGCCCATCTGGTGAAAGAAGTTCATGTCGGCTTCCTCATGTCAGCTCACCCCAGGGCGAGTGCAAACGTGCAAAGCCAAAATGATAATGAAACCGCTTTCACAACGCACCTTAGGTTTACCCGAAGGTTAACGCCACTCTTGCCCGCTCTCGCCCACTCGCGGCCGAGCGGGATCGGAACTTCGGGTCTCGGATGACCGCAGCCGCCCACGTTTTCCAGCCAGAACACAGCCTCGGCGTTGGGTTGAAGGCAAAGGGCGGGGGAAAACACGGGGGTGAGCCCAATTGACTGGCAGAGCCTCCATCCTTTACCCTTATGAAAGCGATTTCACGAACACCCGGCGTCGACCCCCATGAACATCGAAAACCAACCCTTCAGACCGCTGCAAAGACCCCAGCCCCGGCGCTTTCCCCAAGCGGTCTTGCGCCTGGCACTGGTGGGTGCCGCGCTGTCGATGCCCACCATCGGTTCGGCGATCGACTTCGGCCCGTTCAGTCTGACCGGATTTGCCAAGCTGGAAGTCAGCCGTGCCAGCAAGGTGTGTGGCGGCGGGCCGGTCAACAACCTCAGCACGGTGGGCGATCCGTCTTCTTCGGCCTGCCAGCTGTTCCCGGGGGAGAACCGCGAGCGGCCGTGGGCAGACGCCTTGGTCATTGGGCGCGAGTACGCCACCCGCAATGGCGACATCACGCTGGCGCAGCCCTACCTGGGCGCCAAGTTCGACCTGCCGATGGGCTTCAAGCTGCAGGGGCTGCTCAGCCAGCGCTGGCGCGACGGCAAGATCGACATCCCCGGCATCTGGTACGAGAAGAACATTGCTTTGACGCATGAGGACTACGGCAGCATCCGCATCGGCGCTTTCCCCACGCGGGCCTGGGGCTTTGCCGACTACCCGTTTGCCGGCGACTTTGGTGGTGGCGACACCTGGGCTTCCACCGGTGCGGGCTACGGCCTGAACACCAAGGCCATTCGCTACACGGCCCGTACGCTGGACGTCTATGAAGGCGACTTGGTGCTGGAAGTCACCTACGACCAGGGCGACACCCAATTCAAGAAAAACAAGCCTCGCTTCCTGGAGTTCTGGGCGCGCTACTACCGCGGCGACCTGAAGCTGGACGCGATGTACCAGGACGCGCGCAACGGGCCGCCGGTGGCGTGGGGCCACGCACCTTTCACCGGTGTGTTCTACGACGCCAAG
>JANMHH010000079.1:0-2864 GCA_031375065.1 Rubrivivax sp.
GGTGCGGGTGTCCCAGGCCAGCAGGGAGTCGCCGAAGTCAGGCTTTTCGCCTTGTTCCAGTCGTTGACTCACGCGGTACAGCCCCAGGCAGAGGAACGGGCCCATCAGCAGAAAACCTGCCGAGAGCGCCAGCGTGTAGGCCGGGGCGTTTTCATAGACCTTGAGCAAGGCCCAGCCCATGACCATGAAACAGGTGCCGTAGAACAGGCCAATGACGGGCGAGCGCACAAAGTCCCGCCACCCCAGCTTCAGCCACCTGAAAGGCGCCAGCCAGCCCAGGTCACGCAGCGTGATGGGCGAGGAAGCGGCGTTGGCGGTGGGTGGGGTCATGGCCCGCAGCGTGCGTGGACAGGGCGCGGGCCGCCTTGATGCGGATCAAGCCTTGCCGCGGCGCACGCGCAGGATCTCGTCCAGGATCAGGCAGATCGCGCCCAGCGTGATGGCACTGTCGGCGACATTGAAACTGGGGAAGTAGCCGCCCGGGAACAGCGGTTCCAGTAGCGCAAACCGGAACTGCAGGAAGTCGACCACGTAGCCGTGCAGCAGGCGGTCGATGACGTTGCCGACGGCGCCGCCCATGATCATGCTGACGGCAAAACAAAACAGCTTTTGCGTGGGGTGGCTGCGCAGCATCCACACGATGAACACAGACGCCACCGCGCCCAGACCCACAAAGAACCAGCGTTGCCAGCCGCCGGCGTCGGCCAGGAAGGAGAAGGCGGCGCCCTTGTTGTGCGCCCGAACCAGGTTGAACCATTCGGTGACCGGGCGCGAATCACCGTACTTGAATTCGCCCAGGATCAAGGTCTTGGTGACCTGGTCGGCCAGGATGACCACCGCAGCCAGGCCCAGCCAAAACCACAAGCTGGGGCCTGAGCTTGAATTGCGCGACGCCATGGTCAAGCCACCTGCCGGGTTTCGCCCGCGCCGTAAAGGTTGCTGGTGCAGCGGCCGCACAACGTGGGGTGGGCGGCGTCGCTGCCCACGTCGTCGCGCCAGTGCCAGCAGCGCTCGCATTTGGTGGCGCTGCTGGTGCTGACGGTCACCTGCAGCGCGGGGCCTTCGGCCAGCGTGGCCACCGAGGTGATGAAGACAAACTTCAGGTCGTCGCCCAGGGTCGACAGCAAAGCGTGGTCGGGCGCCGTCACCGTCAAGACCACGTTGGCCTGCAGCGACGAACCCACGCCGCCTGCGGTGCGCAGTGCTTCGATCTCCTTGTTGACCGCGTCGCGCAGCTCACGCACGCGAGCCCACTTGGCCAACAGCGCCGCGTCGGGCGCGTCGAAGCTGCTGAAGGTCTGCGTGAAGATGCTGTCGCCTGGGTGGCCCCCGTCGAAGACCTGCCAGGCTTCTTCGGCGGTGAAACTGAGAAACGGCGCCATCCAGCGCAGCATGGCATGGGTGATCTGCCACAGCGCGGTTTGCGCACTGCGCCGAGCATGCGAGCCCGGCGCGGTGGTGTAGAGGCGGTCTTTCAGCACGTCCAGGTAAAACGCGCCCAGGTCTTCCGAGCAAAACACCTGCAGCTTGGACACCACCGGGTGGAATTCGTAGACCGCGAAGTGTTTGAGCACCTCCGCCTGCAGCTCGGCCGTGCGGCTGATGGCCCAGCGGTCGATCTCCAGCATCTGCGCCACCGGCACGCTTTGCGTCTGGGCGTCGAAGTCGCTGGTGTTGGCCAGCAAGAAGCGCAGCGTGTTGCGGATGCGGCGGTAACCGTCGACCACGCGGGCCAGGATGGTGTCGTCGATGGACAGGTCGCCGGAGTAGTCGGTGGCGGCGGCCCACAAGCGGATGATCTCGGCGCCCAGGCTGCCGGTGATCTTGCGCATCTCGATGAAGTTGCCCAGGCTCTTGCTCATCTTGCGGCCCTGGCCGTCGACGGTGAAGCCGTGGGTGAGCAGACCGCGGTAAGGCGCACGACCTTCCATCGCGCAGCCAATCAGCAAAGCGCTGTGGAACCAGCCACGGTGCTGGTCGTGGCCTTCCAGGTACAGGTCGGCCTCGGGCCCCGTGGCGTGGCTGCCGCCGGGGTGCGAGCCGCGCAACACGTGGCTGAAGGTGCTGCCGCTGTCGAACCAGACGTCCAGGATGTCCTGGCTCTTGGCGTAGTCGGCCGCTTGTTCACCCAGCCAGGTGGTGGGGTCGAGCTGGCTCCAGGCTTCGATGCCACCGGCTTGCACCAGTGCCGCCGCGCGGTCCATCAGCGTCAAGGTGTCGGGGTGCAATTCGCCCGTGACCTTGTGCAGGAAGAAGGGCAAAGGCACACCCCAGCTGCGCTGGCGGCTGATGCACCAGTCGGGCCGGCCGGCGATCATGTCGCGCAGGCGGGCACGGCCGTTCTCGGGGTAGAACTGGGTGGCCTCGATGGCGGCCAGCGCGGTCTGGCGCAGCGTGTCGGGGGCCTTGTCCACGGTGCAGACGCCTGCGCCTTCGTCCATGCGCACGAACCACTGCGCGGCGGCGCGGTAGATCACCGGCGTCTTGTGGCGCCAGCAGTGCGGGTAGCTGTGCTGGAACTCGGAGGTGGCCAACAGGCGGTCGGCGTCTTGCAGCGCCTGCACGATCACCGGGTTGGCTTTCCAGATGTGCAGACCGCCAAAGAGCGGCAGCGCGGCTTCGTACACGCCCGAGCCCTGCACCGGGTTCAGGATGTCGTCGACCTTCACGCCATGGGCCAGGCAGGACTGGAAGTCTTCCAGGCCGTAGGCTGGCGAACTGTGAACCAGGCCGGTGCCGTCGTCGGCCGTGGCGTAGTCGGCCAGGTAAACCGGCGACAGGCGGTCGTAACCCGGGTCCACGTGCGCCAGCGGGTGGTGGAAGTTCAGTCCGCCGAGCTTTTCGCCCAGCGCCGTGGCCAGCAC
>JANMHH010000089.1:0-20193 GCA_031375065.1 Rubrivivax sp.
AGGCATCGGCGCCCACGCCGGCGAAAACCAGGGCTTGCCCGCTACCATCACGCCCACCATGCCGATGACCGATTCCACCCGCGCCGAACACTGGCCCCACGCATCCATCCTGGTGGTGGACGACGAGCCCGGCATGCGCAATTTCCTGGTCAAGACCCTGGCGCCGCGAGCGGGCCAGGTCTTGGCCGCCGGCACCGCCGAAGAAGCTGAAGAACTGCTGCAGCGGCACCGCTTTGACCTGGTGATCCTGGACATCACCTTGCCGGGCAAGAGTGGCATCGCGCTGTTGCGCGACATGCGCGCGCAGGGCAACGGCTGCGAGGTGGTGCTGATCACCGCGTTTGCCGACCTGGACACCGCCATCGAGGCGCTGCGCGCCGGTGCGGGCGACTTCCTGCTCAAGCCGTTTCGGGTGGCCCAGGTCCTGGGGGCCTGCAAACACGGGCTGGAGCGGGCGCGGCTGAAGCGCGAAAACTGGGTCCTCAAACGCACCCTGCACCAGCGCACGGCACAGGCCGACGGGCTGGTCGGGCGTTCCATCGTCATCATGGGCCTGCACGCCGCGTTGCACCGGGTGGCCGCGGTTGACAGCACGGTGCTGCTGACCGGCGAGTCCGGCACCGGCAAGGAGTTGGCGGCGCTGGCGCTGCACCGCTTGAGCCCGCGCTCGGCGGCGCCGTTTGTGCCGGTGAACTGCGCCACGGTGTCGCAGGCCTCGATGGAAGCCGAGCTCTTTGGGCAAGCCGGGCGCGACGGCCTGTTTGTCTATGCGCAAGGCGGCACCCTGTTCCTGGACGAAGTGGCTGAAATGCCGCTGCCCCTGCAGGCCACCTTGCTGCGCGTGCTGGAAACCCGGCGCATGCGGCCGGTGGGCAGTGAACAAGAGATGGCGATCAATGTGCGCATCGTCGCGGCCAGCAACCGGCCGCTGCGGCCTGAAGTGGACAGCGGGCGTTTTCGCGCCGACCTGTTCTACCGGCTGCAGGTGGTTGAAATCAACCTGCCGCCGCTGGCCAAGCACAAAGAGGACATCCCCGACCTGGTGGACCACTTCATCGCCACGCTGGCGCCGCAGCTGGGGGTGGACACGATCGAGGTCTCGGCCGAAGAAATGGGGTTCCTGCAGCAGTACCACTGGCCTGGCAACGTGCGCGAGTTGCGCAACCTCATCGAACGCTCGCTGATCGTCGGCGCCTTGAATGTTTCGGCGCTGTACCAAGGGCTTTCGCGCGCCGTCAACGTGGTGGCCACACCGTCGCCCAGCGCGGTGCTGGCCGACGCCACCACCGACCTGCACACGCTGGAAAAACGCCACATCCTGAGCGTGCTGGAGTCGGTTGACGGCGACAAGACGCGGGCGGCTCAGCTGCTGGGCATCTCACGGCGAACCCTGGAACGCCGGTGTGCCGATTGGGCTCCGGCTTGACCCAGAAGACGCCCGCGCCCGTCCCGGTCGGCCGCTTTGCACGGCTGTCCATCCGCAACAAACTGTTGGCGATGGTGCTGCTGCCCTTGGTGGGCGTGCTGCCATTGCTGGGCGCATTTTTGTTGTGGTGGGGCAGCGAGGCTATCGACCGCCTGCTGCTGACCAAGGTGCGCTCGGACCTGGCGGTGGCCCAAGGCTACTTTGAACGGGTGCTGGGCGAAGTGGGCGCCAGTGCCACCGGTGTGGCCGAATCGGCCCGGCTGCAGCAAGCCCTGGCAGCGGCCACCGACATGGCGGCGATGGCCGCTCTGCTGGACCCACTGGCCGAGCGCGAGCGCCTGGACTTCATTCGCTTCTTGCCCGCCGACCCCGCGTTGCCCGACCGCACGGGGGTGGAGGTGTTGCAAAGCGCGCAGCAAAGCTGGCTCAGCAGCGAACTGCGCGCGCGCGTGGCCGTGCCGTTGGTGACCACACGCAACGCCAGCGCCACCGAGCGCACGGTGGAAGACCGGGCCATGGTGCTGCTGGCCACCCGCGCCGTGCGCAACCCGCAGGGTCAGCTGCTGGGCCATGTGCAGGCCGGTTTGCTGCTCAACCGCAACTTGCCACTGATCGACCACATCAATGGAATCGTCTACCCGGAAGGCTCGGTGCCGTTTGGCAGCCGTGGCACCGCCACGCTGTTCCTGGACGACGTGCGCATCAGCACCAATGTGCGGCTGTTTGGTGCCGAGCAAGACCAGCGCGCCATTGGCACGCGGGTGTCGCAAACCGTGCGCGACACCGTGCTGGGCCGCGGCGTCACCTGGCTGGACCGCGCCTTTGTCGTCAACGATTGGTATGTTTCGGCCTATCAACCGCTGGCCGACAGCAGCGGGCAGCGGGTGGGCATGCTCTATGTGGGCATCCTGGAGCAGCCCTTCACGCGCCTGAAGTACATGGCGCTGCTCAGCATCGGGGTGCTGTTCTTCGGCGTCATGATCGTGGCCGCCACAGTGTCATTGCGCTGGGCCCGCAGCATCTTCAGGCCACTCGAGCAAATGGAGCACACCATGCGCCGCGTCGAAGCGGGTGCGCTGGACGCGCGCGTCGGCGCGGTGGCCAGCACCGACGAGATCGGCCGTCTGGCCGGCCACCTGGACCAGCTCTTGGGTGTGATCGCCCAGAACACGCGTGAACTCGACGCCAAGGTGGCCGAGCGCACCCAGGCACTGGAAGCCGCGCAACAGCAACTGGTGCGCAGCGAAAAGCTGGCCACCGTGGGCCAACTCACCGCCAGCATCGCGCACGAGGTCAACAACCCGATTGCGGTGATTCAAGGCAACCTGGACCTGCTGCGCGAACTGCTGGGGCCGGCGGCGTGCGCCCAGGTGGCGCCCGAGCTCAAGCTGGTGGACGAACAGATCGAGCGCATGCGTCTCATCGTGACCCAGCTGCTGCAGTTTGCGCGGCCCACCGAGTACGCCGGCTACATCGACGCCGTCGACACCGCCAAGGCGCTGGAAGACTGCCTGGTGCTGGCCGGCCACCAGATCGCCCGCACCGGAATCCAGGTGCAACGCGACTACCGCGCGACCGGCCAGCCCGCGCTGAACCGGCACGAACTGCATCAGGTGCTGGTCAATCTGATGGTCAACGCGGTGCATGCCATGCCGCAGGGCGGCACACTGCTGCTGCGCACACGCGACTGCGGTGCCGACGCCGTGGAAATCGAGGTCGCCGACACCGGCACGGGCCTGTCTGAAGAACTGCTGGCCAAGCTGTTCCAGCCCTTTGTGACGCGCCGGCCCGACGGCACCGGGTTGGGCTTGTGGATCAGCCGCGGCCTGGTCGAACGATATGGCGGCGACATCCGCGCGGCCAACCGCCCCGACGGGCCGGGTGCGCTTTTCACCGTGGTGCTGCGCCCGAGCGGCGCCAGCTGAGACAGCCGCAACGTTGCACCCGCTGCCGCCACCGTCATCAGCGGAAGCGGGCCTGCGGGGCTGCGCCGTTCAGGTGCCCTTGGACACGCTGATGGTGGGGAACTTGGACGAAAAGTCCTTGGCCTTGAGCGCGATCTTGACCGCCACCTGGCGCGCCACGGCCTTGTAGGTGGCGGCAATCTCGCCATCGGGGTCGGACACCACCGTGGGCCGGCCGCTGTCGGCCTGCTCGCGGATGCTCAGGTTCAGCGGCAGTGCGCCCAGGTAGTCCACCTGGTACTCGGCGGCCATCTTCTTGCCGCCGTCGGCGCCAAAGATGTGTTCGACGTGGCCGCAATTGGGGCAGCAGTACACCGCCATGTTTTCGACGATGCCCAGGATCGGCACGCCAACTTTCTCAAACATCTTCAAACCCTTCTTGGCGTCGAGCAGGGCGATGTCTTGCGGCGTGGTGACGATGATGGCGCCGGTCAGCGGCACGCGCTGGCTCAGGGTCAGCGCGATGTCGCCGGTGCCGGGCGGCATGTCGATCAGCAGGTAGTCGAGTTCACGCCAGGCGGTCTGGTGCAGCAGCTGGTCGAGCGCCTGCGTGGCCATCGGGCCGCGCCAGATCATGGCCTGGTCGGGCTCGATCATGAAGCCGATGCTCATGACCTGCACGCCGTAGTTTTCCATCGGCTGGATGGTCTTGCCGTCTTCGCTTTCGGGGCGGCCGCTCAAGCCCATCATCATGGGCTGGCTGGGGCCGTAAATGTCGGCGTCGAGGATGCCCACGCTGGCCCCTTCGGCGGCCAGCGCCAAGGCCAGGTTGACGGTGGTGGTGCTCTTGCCCACACCACCCTTGCCACTGGCCACCGCGATCACGTTTTTCACCTTGGGCAGCAGCTGCACACCACGCTGCACGGCGTGGCTGACCACCTTGGTGGTGATCTCGACGCTGACATTGCCCACGCCCGCCACGCTGCGTGAAGCAGCGATCAGCGCCTTGCGCAGCGCCGCATGCTGGCTCTTGGCCGGGTAGCCCATCTCGACCTGAAAGGCCACGTCGCCAGCGTCGATGCGCAGGTTCTTCAGCGCCTTGGTGGACACGAAATCCTTGCCCGTGTTCGGGTCGGTGACGGTCTTGAGCGCGTCGAGCAGCGCGCTTTCAGCGATGGCTTGGGACATGGAATGAGGGCTCCGGGAGCAGTTCAGTCACCCACACGGGCGAACCGGGGGAAGGGGCAAAGCGCCGCAGTCTAGCGGCTTGTCCGCGGCCCGGCTGTGATCAGGGTCGGGTTGTTCACTCGACGCGGCGCACCCGCGGCAGCTGCTTGGCGCCTTCGATGTCCAGCAGGTAACTGCCCAATGCCCCGCGGCGCACGGTGACCTGGGGGTCGCGCAAGTCGTAGTCTGCGCGGCTGTCGTCGACCACGCGCCAAACCTGTCCGTTGGCCAGGCGGATGCGGTCGCCAGCGCGCCAGCCGTCAAAGAGGCCGGGGATGTGCGAGCGGACTTCCTGCAGCTTCTCGCCAGCAGTTTCCAGCCCGAAGCCGGCCACCGCCTGCGCGGTGGCGGGTGCGGTCACCGGCGCCGTGGTGGCTGTTGCCATGGCGGGCCTGGCTGGCTCCCGGGCCGCGGCGCTTGCCAGACCCGCAGGGGCTGCAGGCGCCACGGTTGGCAATGGCAAGGCGTCGTAACAAGCCAGCCGAGCGGCAGCCTCAGGCAAGGCACGGCAACCGCGCAAACCGGCTTCAGTGGCCCCCAGCATGGGGCTGGCCGCCAACAAGATCCACATCAAGGCATGTTTGTTCATGGCGCCATTGGACCAGACCGCCCGCAGCGCCTTGAATATGCACAACGGCCATGCCCAGAAGGCCATGCACAGACCCGCGCTGCCCGATCCTAGAATCCCGCCCATGAGCCGAAAGCTGTTTGTCACCACCGCCCTGCCCTACGCCAACGCCGCGTTCCACATCGGCCACATGATGGAATACATCCAGGCCGACACCTGGGTGCGGCTGCAGCGCATGCTGGGACACGAGGTGCACTTTGTCTGCGCCGACGACGCGCACGGCGCGCCGATCATGATTGCGGCCGAAAAGGCCGGCCAGACGCCGCAGCAGTTTGTGGCCGACATCGCCGCTGGCCGGCAACGCTACCTGGACGGCTTTCACATCGCGTTTGACCATTGGGGCAGCACCGATGCGCCCGAAAACCACCGCCTGTCGCAAAGCATCTACCTGGCGCTGAAGCAAAACGACCTGATCGAAACGCGCGTGGTCGAGCAGTTCTACGACCCGCAAAAGGGCATGTTCCTGCCCGACCGTTTCATCAAGGGCGAATGCCCCAACTGCGGCGCCAAGGACCAGTACGGCGACAACTGCGAAGTCTGCGGTGCGGTTTACGCGCCCACCGACCTGAAGAACCCGGTTTCGGAACTCACAGGCGCAACGCCCGTGCTCAAAAGCAGCGAGCATTTCTTTTTCAAGCTCAGCGACCAGCGTTGTGTCGACTTCCTGGAGACCTGGACGCAGGATGGACGCCTGCAACCCGAAGTGGCCAACAAGGTCAAGGAGTGGTTCAAGCGCGATGACACCGGCAAGGCAGGCCTGGGTGACTGGGACATCAGCCGCGACGCGCCCTACTTCGGCATCGAGATTCCCGGTGCGCCGGGCAAGTATTTCTACGTCTGGCTCGACGCGCCGGTGGGCTACCTGGCTTCGCTGCAGCGCCGCTTGCAGAACATCGGTGTCGACCTGGATGCCTATCTGGCGCAGCCGGACCTGGAGCAGATCCACTTCATCGGCAAAGACATCGTCACCTTTCACACGCTGTTCTGGCCGGCGATGCTGAAGTTCAGCGGCCGCAAGGTGCCCGACAAGGTCTACGTACACGGCTTTCTCACCGTCAACAACGGCGAGAAGATGAGCAAGAGCCGGGGCACCGGCATCAGCCCGCTGAAGTACCTGGAACTGGGCTTCAATGCCGAGTGGTTGCGCTACTACATCGCGGCCAAGCTCAGCGCCCGAGTCGAAGACATCGAATTCAACCCTGACGACTTCGTGGCCCGCGTCAACAGCGACCTGGTGGGCAAGTACATCAACATCG
The DNA here is from genome assembly GCA_031375065.1 of Rubrivivax sp. Lineage (GTDB taxonomy): Bacteria > Pseudomonadota > Gammaproteobacteria > Burkholderiales > Burkholderiaceae_C > Rubrivivax. Next base: position 6,442 of record JANMHH010000089.1, read on the forward strand.
CCAGCCGCGCTGCCGGCTTCTTGAGCAAGCGTTTTGGCGGCCTGCTCAGCGCTGACTTGGGCGTGGAAGGCCGCGTATTGCTCGACGGCCTGCGCGCCCACAGCAACACCGTGCGCACCCATTTCGACGAGCGCGACTTTGGCAAGGCGCTGCGCGAAGTGATGCTGCTGGCCGACCGCGTCAACGAATACGTGGACCAGCACAAGCCTTGGGAATTGGCCAAGAAAGAAGGCATGGACGCAGCCTTGCACGATGTGTGCAGCGTCTGCATCGAGGCCTTCCGGGTGCTGACCATCTACCTCAAACCCGTGCTGCCTGCGCTGGCCGCGCAGGTCGAATCCTTCCTGCAGGTCAAGCCCTTGATGTGGGCCGACGCCCAGCGCTCACTGGGCCACCACCCCATCGGCGAATACAAGCACCTGATGCAACGGGTGGACCCAACCAAGCTGGAGGCGCTGTTTGAAGCCCCCGCCCCAGCCCAGGCGCCACCACCCGGTGGCGAGGCCCTGGCTGTAGAAATCGGCATCGCCGACTTTGCCAAGGTCGACTTGCGCATTGCCAAGATCCTGCACGCCGAAGCGGTGGAAGGCAGCACCAAGTTGCTGCGCTTGACGTTGGACGTGGGCGAAGGCCGACCGCGCAACGTGTTCAGTGGCATCGCCGCCCATTACCGGCCCGAGCAACTGATCGGCAAGCTCACCGTGGTGGTGGCCAACCTGGCGCCGCGCAAGATGAAGTTCGGCGTCAGCGAAGGCATGGTGCTGGCGGCCAGCCACGCCGACGAAAAGGCTCACCCGGGTGTCTATGTGCTGGAGCCTTTTGAAGGAGCGGTGCCGGGCCTGCGGGTGCGCTGACCGCGCCTTTCAGCGGCTGGCCGGACCGACGGGAACACAATCGGGGCCATGCTGCCGTCACGGCTTCACCGCTTTCGTCCCCGCCTGCTCGACGCCCTGAAGGGCTACAACCGCCAACGCCTGGGCGCGGACCTGGGTGCGGGCTTCACGGTGGGCATCGTGGCGCTGCCCTTGGCTTTGGCCTTTGCCATCGCTTCAGGGCTGAAACCGGAACAGGGGCTGATCACGGCCATCGTGGCTGGTTTCCTGATCAGCGCGCTGGGCGGCTCGCAGGTGCAGATTGGCGGGCCCGCAGGCGCCTTCATCGTCATCGTCTACGGCATCGTCGAACGCCACGGCTTCACCAACCTGTTGATCGCCACCGCCGCGGCCGGTGTGTTGATGTTTCTGCTGGGTCTGTTCAAGCTGGGGGCGATCATTCGCTACATCCCGGTCAGCATCGTCATCGGGTTCACCAACGGCATTGCAGTGCTGATCGCGCTGTCGCAGTTGCGCGATCTGATGGGGCTGAAGATCGCCAAGATGCCGGGCGACTTTTTTGGCCAGGTCACGACCCTGGCCCAGCACCTGGGGGAGATCAACGCCCATGCCCTGGCCCTGGGTGTTGTGTGCGCGGCCGGCCTCGCCCTGTGGCCACGCATCTTCTCGCCGGGAAAAATGCTGCCCAGCCAGGTGTTGGAGAACCGGCCGGTGCGCATGGCGTCGCGCCTGCCCGCACCCATCGTCGCCCTGGTCAGCCTGACCCTGGCCGCTTACCTGCTGCAGCTTCCAGTCGAAACGATCGGCTCGCGCTTTGGCGAGTTACCGCGCGGACTGCCGACCCTGGACCTGCCGCCCGTCAGCTGGGACAGCCTGCGGCAGTTGACCATCCCCATCGTCACCCTCGCCCTGCTGGGTGCGATCGAGTCGCTGCTGTGCGCACGCGTGGCCGACAACATGAGCCACCACCCGCGCCACGACCCCAACCAGGAGTTGATGGCCCAAGGTGTGGCCAACATCGTGACGCCGTTTTTTGGCGGCATGCCCGCCACCGGCACCATCGCGCGCACCGTCACCAACGTGCGCGCTGGCGCCGTCAGCCCGGTAGCCGGCATCGTGCACGCCGTGGTGCTGCTGCTGATCCTGTTGGTGGCCGCACCGTGGGCGAGTCATGTGCCCTTGGCCGTGTTGGCGGGCATCTTGCTCTTCGTGGCCTGGAACATGTTCGAAGGCCACCAATTCACCCGCCTGCGCCAGTTCTCGGCGCAGTACCGCACCTTGATGGTGGGCACCTTTGTGCTGACCATCGTCTTTGACCTGACGGTGGCGGTCGAAGTGGGGCTGGTGCTGGCCTGCGTGTTTTTCATCTGGCGCATGGGCACCTTGTTCAGCGTGCGCGCGCATGTGCCGTTGCCGGGGCAGAGCCTGCCCGCTGGCGTGCAGGTCTTCGAACTGTATGGCTCGCTCTTTTTCGGGGCGGTGGGAAAGGTCGAATCGCTGCCAGAACTGATTGCGCCGGATACCCGAGCGGTGGTGCTGGACATGCAACGCCTGGTGTCCCTGGACACCTCGGGTCTGGACGCGCTGCAACAGTTGCACCGCACGATGGGACGCCAAGGCACCGCGTTGGTGTTGGCCAACGTCAACGAACAACCGCTGTCGCTGATGCGTCGGTCGGGCTTTGAAGCCGCCTTGGGTGCGGAGCACATCGTGCCCAGCGTGGCACAGGCGCTTCAAGAAGGCCGGTCCGGCCCATCCGGACTTTGAAGTCAGGACTTTGAAGTCAGGCCTTTGAAGTCAGAACCCTGAAACGTGTCGTGGTGGCCCGTTCGACCCGATCAAGCCGTTCGACCTGTTCGACCCGGCTCAACCCGTTCACCTGGCCTTTCGCCAGGGCGGCGGGCTGTCCCTCAACTTCGCGAGCGCTTGCACTGCATCAACATGCAGCCCCTTTTCGCGCCCCGCCAGGTAGCCAACCGCAAACCATGCCCGTGGGTCCTGCGCTGCGAGGTCGCGGTACAGCGCTTGCGCCACCTGCAGATCGTGCAGGTCACCCAAGGCCTGCAGCGCCCGGCGCGAGCCGCGCAAGCAAGACTGCGTGGCACGTTGTTTGAACAGAGACTGGGCTCCCTCCAGCACGTAGCGCAGTCGCTTGATGCGCTTTCTCAAGCGGTGTTGCTCGCTCGGGCTGGCTTGCGCAAAACGCGCAGCACCTTTGCGCACCTGGCGCCACAACGGGTCCAGCTGCTCTTGTACGGCAGCCTTCAGATCCTGCAGGGGCGGTGGCGAAATCGGTGCGTCCGGCCCTCGCGGCGTGAGGCTCAAGTTCAGGGTTCGCAACATCAAATCGGCAAAGTCCGGCGCGCTCACGACGTGTGCTGGAGCCACGCTATCGGAGGCAGACGTTGGCGCCAGCGCCAGCGCTGGCGCACCGGCCGCAGCCAATGCCGGCAACAGGGACTGGGCCATGACGTCTTGGTCGCGCGCCACGCCCAGCAAAGCAAAGGGCTGACGCCAAGCGAGTTCGAGCGCCGCGGCTTCTTCCGGATCGTTGGCCCAGGACGCAAACACGCGCAACGTGGCACGCAGGCGGCGCAACGCCACGCGCAGTTGGTGCAGGTGTTCCGGGCCGCTGGCGCCGTCGGCGATCTCAGATGCGTTGGGCAAGGCCTGCATCAGGGCCTGCTGCATCCACAGGGTCAGCGCCTGCCCAGGCGTGGTGCCAGCCGGCAAGACCAGCGCAGGCGCCTTCACTGCCGGGACCTGGTTCACACCCAGCGCCAGCCGATGGCCGCGTTCGGCTTTGGACCGCACATCCCACCACAGCTCATGGCGATGCGCCCAGCGCCGGGCCAGCGCGACCAGTGCGCTGCCGGGTCCGCGCACCAGCTCCAGCTCCAGTTCATCCACCGGATGGCGCCGTGGGCCCGCAAAGATGTGCCCGCGGTCGTAAGCCAGTTCCACCACGGCACCCTGGTATCGGACCTGCCGCCGCAAGCGCCGTATGTCCGTGCCGTAAAGGGGAATCAGGTCTGCGCCGTCGGCCAGCAAGGCCAGCAGGCGCTCGCCAGCCGGTGTGCCGGCGTGACGAAACGCGTCCAAGGCTGGCGTGCCAACGCAGGCTGGCAGCGGCACTTCGTGCTCGAGCCGCTGCATCGGGCCATCGCCGCGCCCCTTGATCGTCTGCACCCATTGCCGACCCTCTTTGCGCAAGCGCAGGGCAAGCCCGGCAGCCGCCAGTCGACCGTCGGCGGTGTCGGCGTACACCGCCTGCAGCCGGATGGTCACGGCGGTGGTGGTGGCCATGGCCTTCAGCAACGCTGCGCGCTGGGCTGGCGGTACCTGGAACTTGAGTTCGGTTTCAAACAAGATGAGATGCCTGACGCGAGGAAAGCCTGTAGCTTGCGGATTGAGCACCGCAACGCTTCGACCGTACAGATGGTTCGAGTGGCAGAAGATCAGAAGGGCGCTCAGGCCGTCTGGCTCATCGCGTGCCAGGTTCAGTCTAAGCGCTCAGCGGGTTCCCGACATCGTTTCCCGCGGGTCGTCCCCGATGGCCGTGCCCACCACCTTGCCGGCAGCGTCGAAGGTCACGCTGAACATCCTGGACTCCTGGCCATGCTGCTTGAAGCGCCAGTCCCAGACCTCTTCCTTTTTCAACGCAAAGGGCGTTGTCTTGGCGGGCCGGCCCAGCAGCTTGCGCACCTGCTGTTGGCTGAGCTCCGGCAAGACCTTGGCAAAGTTGTCCGGGTTGAGCAGCTGGCGCAGGGAACTCATCTTGCCGTCGGGGCCGATCTGGATGACGTAATTGGTCCAGCCCTCGGGTTGGCGCGGGTAGTCCAGGGTGCGGCTGCCATCGGCCTCGACGGTCACGGTCACCGGGTCGCCAAACTGCTTGCGCACGTCGACTTCGGTGGCCACGCCTTCTTCGAGTTTTTCAATGCGTTGCGGGTCGCAAGCGACCAGGGCTGCACAAGCCGCCGCCACGGCCCAAAGTCGGTCAGTCCTGCGCATCACACTCCCCCGCTAAAATGAGCTTTTGGATTCTGCCCCCGCACCCAACCGGTTCGACCTATGCCTTTGTTCTGGAAGCCCTACAAGTCCGACGTCACCAGCTTCATTGACGAGCTCAGGGCCCTGAAACCCACGCTGGAAGCCGAGCAGCGCGCCGGCCGCGCTCTGCTGTGGGACAAGTCGCTGGACCGCACGGCCCAGGCCGACTGGCAAGACGCCAAGGTGCCACAGCAAGCCTACGTCTACCAGACCAAGACCCCAACCTGACGCCAGGTCGGCCCTGGGCATGAACACCGACACCCTGGTCAGCGAACTGGCCACGCAGCGCGACGACACCAGCCCCCAGGTGGTGGACCAGGTGGCGGTGGCACGCCTCTATGGCGAACCGCTGTTTCGCATGCCGCAGGACCTGTACATCCCCCCGGATGCGTTGGAAATCTTCCTGGAGGCCTTTGAAGGCCCGCTCGACCTGCTGCTGTACCTGATCCGCAAGCAGAACTTCAACATCCTGGACATCCCGCTGGCCAGCGTGACCCGCCAGTACCTGGACTACGTCGACCAGATTCGCCACCACAACCTGGAGTTGGCCAGCGAATACCTGTTGATGGCCGCCATGCTGATCGAGATCAAGAGCCGCATGCTGTTACCGCCCAAGAAGGGCCCGGATGGCGGTGAACCCGAGGACCCGCGTGCCGAACTGGTGCGGCGTCTGGTGGAGTACGAACAGATCAAGCTGGGCGCAGCCAAGCTCGACCAGCTGCCAATGGTGGGGCGCGACTTCCTGCGCGCACAGGTGCACATCGAACAAAGCCTGCAGCCGCGCTGGCCCGAAGTCAACGCAGACGACCTGCGCCAGGCCTGGCTGGAGATCCTGCAGCGTGCCAAGCTGACCACGCACCACACCATCACGCGCGAACAACTCTCGGTGCGCGAGCACATGAGCATCGTGCTGCGGCGCCTGGCCGGCCGCCGTTTTGTCGAGTTTCACGACCTCTTCGACACCAGCCGCGGCACGCCCGTGCTGGTGGTGACCTTCATCGCCATGCTGGAGCTGTCACGCGAGCGGCTGCTCGAGGTGACCCAGGCCGAAGCCTTTGCGCCGATCTACGTGCGGCTGGCCTACACACCCAGTTGAAAGCGCGTCAGGCGGCCCCGGGGGCCAGCCCGGACAAACCGCCTCTCCCGTCGGGCACTTGGCTCGGGGCGCAAGGCGCAGGGTCCAAGGCCCCGGGCGGCGTGGATTGAAATTCAGTGCACCGGTCCGGCGCGGCCGCCGCCAATGGCCAGGTCTTTGCCGCTGACGCCCGCAAAAAGCGCCGCCGCACGGACCTTGATTTCCAACAGCTCACTGGCGCTCACCGAATATTGTCCGGTGGTGCGGTTGACGTCGACCTTGAATTCCACGTCTTTGCCGGCGTTGGACAACACGCCACTGGTGAATTCGTAGTCTTCGCTCTCCCAGGGCGCGCCCAGGGTGTCGGCGTCGTAATCCACGTACTCGACACGGTGGATCTCGCCACTGGCCAGGTTGAGCAGCGCAGTGGCGTTGATCACCTCTTCGCTCAGCTCGTCGGTGATGGTGATCGGTACTTTCAGGTCCACAAGCGGGCCCTCTCGGTGAAAAGACCCGCATTGTCCACTGCCCGGCCTGGGCAGCAAGGCGTGACCGGGCAAGGCCACGGGCTGCACCAGCCACCGCGTGGCGGCTGCGGGTGCAAACTCAATGCGCCTGGTCCCAGTTGGCGCCCACGCCCACCTCGGCCAGCAGGGGCACCTTGAGCTGCGCCACACCGGCCATCAGGCGCGGAATGGCCTCGCGCGCCCAGGCCTCTTCGGCCAGCGGCACTTCCAGCACCAGTTCGTCGTGCACCTGCATCACCATGCGGGTGCCTCGGCGCTCGTCGTCCAGGGCCTTTTGCACCGCGATCATGGCCAGCTTGATGAGGTCGGCCGCCGTGCCCTGCATCGGCGCATTGATGGCCTGACGTTCGGCGCCAGCCTTGCGCGGGCCGTTGCCGGAGTTGATCTCGGGCAGCCACAAACGCCGGCCAAAGACGGTTTCCACATAGCCCTTTTCCTTGGCCGACAGCCGGGTCTCGTCCATGTAGCGCTTGACCCCGGCAAAACGCATGAAGTACTTGTCGATGAAGTCCTTGGCCGCTTTTTGCTCGATGCCTAAGTTGCTGGCCAGGCCAAACGCCCCCATGCCATAGATCAGACCGAAGTTGATGACCTTGGCGTAGCGGCGCTGCTCGCTGCTGACCTCAAGCACCGGCGTACCGAAGACTTCGCTAGCGGTCGCCTTGTGCACGTCCAGGCCGCGCTCGAAGGCGCGCAGCAGGGCTGGGTCTTCGCTGATGTGGGCCATGATGCGCAGCTCGATCTGCGAGTAGTCGGCGCTCATCAACACGTGCCCGGGCGGGGCGATGAAAGCTTCGCGCACACGCCGGCCTTCGGGTGTGCGGATCGGGATGTTCTGCAGGTTGGGGTCGTTGCTGCTCAATCGCCCGGTGATGGCCACCGCCTGCGCGTAATTGGTGTGCACGCGGCCGGTGGCCGGGTTCACCATCAAGGGCAGCTTGTCGGTGTAGGTGCCTTTCAACTTGGCCAGGCTGCGGTGGTCCAGGATGCGGGCCGGCAGGGGAAAGTCAGCGGCCAGCTCCTGCAGCACCTCTTCGTCGGTGCTGGGCGCGCCGGTGGCGGTCTTCTTCTTGATCGGCAGGCCGAGTTTGCCAAACAGGATCTCGCCAATCTGCTTGGGCGAGCCCATGTTGAAGGGCTGCCCGGCCAGGCTGTAGGCTTCGGCTTCCAGCGCCACCATGCGTTCGGCCAGTTCGCGGCTCTGGCGGGCCAGCACCGCGCTGTCGATCAGCACGCCAGTGATCTCCACCCGCTCCAGCACCACACTGACCGGCATTTCGATGCGTTCGTAAACCTCGCGCAGTTTGGCGTCGGCCTCGATCTGCGGCCACAGCTGCTGGTGCACGTGCAGCGTCATCTCGCTGTCTTCGCCCGAGTACTCGGTGGCCTTGGCCACGTCGACCTGCGCAAACGAAATCTGGTTGGCGCCCTTGCCGCAAACGTCTTCAAAGCTCAGGCCGCGCCGGCCCTGGGGGGGGTCGGCCAGCGACTCCAGGCCATGCGGCTTGTGCGCCTCGATGACGTAACTCTGCAGCATGGTGTCGTGCACATAACCCTGCACCGTGATGCCATGGTTGGCGAAGACATGCAGGTCGTACTTGATGTTCTGGCCCAGCTTGGAGTGGGCGGGGTCTTCCAGCCAAGGGCGCAGGCGCTCCAGGACGGCGTCCAACGGCAACTGCTCGGGTGCGTCGCCATAGCTGTGGGCCAGCGGGATGTAGGCCGCGCGGCCGGGCTCGGTGGCAAAGCTGATGCCGACGATGCGGGCGCGCATGCCGTCCAGCGAGTCGGTTTCGGTGTCCAGCGCCACCAGGGGCGCGGCCAGCAGCTGGGCCAGCCAGCGCTCTAGCTGGTCCCAGGTGAAGAGCGTCTCGTACTGGCGCGCCAGCGTGGCTGTGGGGGTGGCCAGGGCCAGCGCCGGGGTGGCCGCTTGACCCGTCTCAGAGCCATCCGCTGAACCACTCGCCGGGGTGTTGCCCGGCGCCATGTCGCGCAGCCAGGTCTTGAACCCAAAGCGCTGGTAAAACGCCTGCAGGCCGCCCTGGTCGACCTCGCGCAACGCCAGGCCTTCCAGCGCCGGCCAGTCGGGCACGTGCCCCTGGAGGTCGCAGTCGGTCACCACCGTGATCAGCCGCCGCCCTTGGGGCAGCCAGTCGAGCGCCTTGCGCAGGTTGTCGCCCGCCACGCCCTTGATCTGGTCGGCTGCGGCCACCACGCCGTCCAAGGAGCCAAAGTCGGCGATCCACTTGGCGGCCGTCTTGGGGCCGACCTTGTCGACTCCGGGCACGTTGTCCACGCTGTCGCCAATCAGCGTCAGGTAGTCGATGATGCGGTTGGGTGGCACACCAAACTTGGCGATGACACCCGCAATGTCCAGCTTCTCCGGTGGCTTGGCCATGGTGTTGATCAGCGTCACCTGCGACGTCACCAACTGCGCCAAGTCCTTGTCGCCGGTGGAAATCAGCACCTGGTGGCCACTGGCCGCCGCCACCCGGGCCAGGGTGCCGATGGCGTCGTCGGCTTCAATGCCGGGCACCTGCAAGACCGGCCAACCCAGCAGGCGCACCACCTCGTGAATGGGTTCGATCTGCTGGCGCAAGGCGTCGGGCATGGGGGCCCGGTTGGCCTTGTATTGGCCGTACCACTCGTCCCGAAAGGTCGGACCGCTGGCGTCAAAGACGCAGACCGCATGTTCGGCCGGGTAACGCTCGCGCAGCCACTTCATCATCGCCACCATGCCGTGGATGGCCCCCGTGGGAAACCCGTCGGGGCTGCGCAGGTCGGGCATGGCGTGGAAGGCGCGGTACAGGTAGCTGGAGCCGTCCACCAGCAGCATGGTCTTGTCGGTCATGCTGCGATTGTGGCGCGCTCGGTCCCGGTCAGCCCGGCTGCGTAGAATCCCGCGGATGCTTTTGTCCTTGCTTGCACCCGCCCGTCTGCGCCACTTGCTGTTGCTGGCCCCGCTGACGGTGGGCGCCGCCCCAGCCCTGCCAACCCAGGCACCGCCCACGGCCCCTGTGGTGTCACCTGCGGCCGTTGGTGTGGCCGTCAGTTCGGCCATCACGGCGGCTGCCAGTGCGCCCGCCGGTACGCCCGTCAGTGCGCCCATTTCGCCCACCCTTGCGGCCCCAGCCGCCACCGCCAAGTCAGGCACTGTGGTGGTGATCGAAGACGACCAGGTTCGCATCGAAGAGGTGCGCTCACGCGGCCGCGTGCAGAGCATCCACGTGCAAAGCAAGCTGGCCAACGTGAAGGCTTACGACATCCAGGTGGCGCCGCCAGGTCGAGACCCTTCGCAAGAGCGGGGCAACGCCGGCCAGCGAACCTGGTCGCTGTTCAGTTTCTAGACCGCAGCATGGCGGTCTACACCGAAGTCAGCTTCCAGGAAGCCGACCAGCTCCTGCAGCGCCTGGGCTTGGGTCCGCTGACCGACCTGCAAGGTATCCGCTCGGGCATCGAAAACACCAACTACTTCGCCACCACGGCCCGCGGGCAGTGGGTTCTGACCCTGTTCGAGCGCCTGCGGCCCGAACAGCTGCCTTACTACCTGCAGCTGATGCAGCACCTGGCCAACCAGGGCATCGCGGTCCCTGCACCACAAGCCGACGCCAAGGGTGGCCTGGTGCATGCCGTGGCCGGAAAACCAGCCGCCGTGGTCACTCGGCTGCCCGGCAGCCACCGGCTGTCACCCACGGCAGACCACGCCGCCCAAGTCGGGCAGATGCTGGCGCGCATGCACCTGGCCGCGGCCAGTTTTGCCGGCCAACAAGCCCATCTGCGCGGCCTGAGCTGGTGGGCCCAGACGGCGCTGGTGGTGGGCCCCCACCTGCAGCCGGCACAGCGCGAACTGCTGGACACCGAACTGCAATTCCAGCAGGCGCTGGCGGCTTCTGCCTTGGGCCAGGCGCTGCCGCGCGGGCCGATCCACGCCGACTTGTTTCGCGACAACGTGATGTTTGACGACACCGCCGGGCCTGATCGCCTGTGCGGTTTTTTCGACTTTTACTTTGCGGGCACCGATGTGCTGCTGTTCGACGTCGCGGTCTGCCTCAACGACTGGTGCGCCGACCTCGACACAGGCGAGCTGGATGAACCGCGTGCAACGGCTTTCATGCAGGCCTACCAGCAGGTGCGCCCGCTGCTGCATGGCGAGGTGCGCTGTTTGCCGGCGCTGCTGCGCGCTGCCGCGCTGCGATTCTGGATTTCACGTCTTTGGGACTGGCACCTGCCGCGCAGCGCGGCCATGTTGCAGCCCAAAGACCCCACCCACTTTGAGCGTGTTTTGCGCGCGCGCATCCTCCGTCCCTGGCATCCGCCGGTTTAAGCTTCAGCCCATGGCCCTTTCTCTCAAGACCGTCAACGCTTCCCACGGGGCTCGCTGGATCGGCGACGCCTGGCGTTTGTTCGCCCGCCGGCCCCTGGCCTTTTCGGCGCTGTTTTCGGTGTTCCTGTTTGGCGCCCTGCTGATCAGCCTGGTGCCCCTGCTGGGCGGGCTGGTGCAGATGATGGCCCTGCCCCTCCTGAGCCTGGGCTTCATGGTGGCCAGCCAGTCGGCGCTGCTCGACGGCCCGGTGCACCCCAAGCAGTTCTTCGAGCCGCTGCGCGTCGACCCCGAACGGCGCCGCTCGTTGATCATCCTGTGTGTGGGCTACGGCATTGCCGCGCTGGCCATTTTGTTGCTGGTCGACGCGGTGTCCAACAGCGCCTTGGCGCGCTTGCAGGTGCTGATGACCAAAGGCGATGCCGCCAAGGCCCAGATCGACGCGCTGCTGGCCGAACCCGGGGTTTCCACCGGCATGCTGTTGCTGGTGGTCTTGGGCAGCGCCTTGACGGTGCCCTTCTGGCATGCGCCTGCGCTGGTGCATTGGGGCGGCCACCGGGTCGGGCAGGCGCTGTTTTCCAGCACCGTCGCCGTCTGGCGCTGCAAGGGTGCCTTTTTTGTCTACCTGATGGGCTGGGTGGCCGTGGTGTTCGCCTTTGGCCTGGTCACCGCCTTGGTATTGGGGCTGTTGGGCCTGCCCCAGTTGGCCGGGCTGATTGGTCTGCCGGCGGGGCTGATGCTGTCGTCGGTCTTCTACATCTCGCTGCTGTTCACGTTCAACGACAGCTTTGGCGGCACACCGGTGCAGGTCGAAGACGACTCGTTCACCCGGCCCGACCCGGGCTGAGGCGCACCCCTACAAGCCCAAGGGCGGGCGAGCGCGCGGGCCGGCCCATTGGCCGGCGCATGGGCCAGCGAGCGTCAGTCCACCGGGGTGAGTCTGGCCACCGCCAAGGCCAGCCATTTGACGCCATGGCGGCCAAAGTGAACCTGGGCCCGCGCCTCGGTGCCGCGTCCTTCCAGCACCGACACCACGCCCTCACCAAACTTGGTGTGAAACACCGTCTGGCCCACACGCAGGCCGTGCGAGCCGGCCAATGAAGCCGCCGTGGGCAACATCGGTGGAGGCGCTGGCTCGACCCGGCCAGCGCCGACGATGCCGCTCAGGCCGCTGCCACGCTGCCAGGCCTGCTGGTATTCGCGCGAGAACCCGGAGCCGAAGCCCTGGTTGCGTGGGGTGATCCACTTCAGCGACGTTTCAGGCAACTCGTCGAAAAAGCGGCTCTTGACGTTGTAGCGCGTCTGGCCGTGCAGCATGCGCGTCTGGCTGAAGCTCAGGTACAGGCGCTTGCGGGCCCGCGTGATGGCCACGTACATCAGGCGCCGCTCTTCTTCCACGCCGTCGGCATCGCTCAGGCTTTGCTCGTGCGGGAACAAGCCCTCTTCGATGCCGGTGATGAACACCGCGTCGAACTCCAAGCCTTTGGCGCTGTGCACCGTCATCAGCTGGATGGCGTCTTGCCCGGCCTGGGCTTGGTTGTCGCCGGCCTCGAGCGAGGCGTGGGTCAGAAAAGCGGCCAACGGCGACATGATTTCGCCGGTTTCGGCGTCGGGCGCCGCACCCAGGTCGGTGCTGACGGACTGTTCGTCCACCGGCAGCGCCACCGCGTCTTTGCCAAAGCCCTCCTGGGTGACAAAACTCTCAGCCGCGTTGACCAGTTCTTCGAGGTTTTCGATGCGGTCCTGGCCCTCTTTGTCGGTGCGATAAAAGTCCAGCAGACCGCTGTGCTGCAACAGGTGGTCGATGATCTCGCGCAGCGTCAGGCCCAGCGTGGCGGTGCGCATGCGGTCCACCAGCGCCACAAAGCCCTGCAGGTTGGCGCCTGCCTTGCCCGGCACGGCGCCCACGCTCTGCATCAGGCTGCGGCCACTGGTGCGGGCGGCGTCCTGCAGCTGTTCAATGCTGCGCGCACCGATGCCCCGGGTCGGGAAGTTCACCACGCGCAGGAAACTGGTGTCGTCGTTGGCGTTTTCCAGCAGGCGCAGATAGGCCAGTGCGTGCTTGATCTCGGCGCGTTCGAAAAAGCGCAAGCCACCGTACACACGGTAAGGCACGCTGGCGTTGAACAGCGCGCTTTCCAGCACCCGGCTTTGTGCGTTGCTGCGGTAGAGCAAAGCGATCTCGCTGCGTGGCACGCCGCTGCGGTGCAGCTGCTGCAGCTCTTCGAGCAGCCACTGGGCTTCCGCGTAGTCGCTGGTCGACTCAAAAACCCGCACCGGTTCGCCCGCGCCCAGGTCGGTGCGCAGGTTCTTGCCCAGGCGCTGCTGGTTGTGGCTGATGAGGTCGTTGGCGGCGTCCAGGATGTGGCCGCTGCTGCGGTAGTTCTGTTCCAGCTTGATCACCCGCGGCACGCGGTACTCGCGCTCGAAGTCGGCCATGTTGCCCACCCGCGCGCCGCGAAATGCGTAGATGCTCTGGTCGTCGTCACCCACCGCAAACACGCCTTGTTGGACTCTGGGTGCCGCACCGGCCGCAGCCAGGCCGGGCGGGGGCGCAAACATCTTCAGCCACGCATACTGCAGCCGGTTGGTGTCCTGGAACTCGTCCACCAGCACGTGGCCAAAGCGACGCTGGTAGTGTTCGCGCAGCGCGTCGTTGTCGCGCAGCAGCTCGTAGGTGCGCAGCATCAGTTCGGCAAAGTCGACCACACCTTCGCGCTGGCACTGTTCGTCGTAGGCCTGGTAGATCTCGACCAGCTTGCGCGTTTGCTCGTCACGCACTTCCACGTCGCGCGGGCGTTTGCCCTCTTCCTTCGACCCGGCAATGAACCAGGTGACCTGCTTGGGCACAAAGCGCTCTTCGTCCAGCTGCATGCCCTTGATGACACGCTTGACGGCGCTGAGCTGATCGCTGCTGTCCAGAATCTGGAAGCCTTGACTCAA
>JANMHH010000095.1:0-6573 GCA_031375065.1 Rubrivivax sp.
GGCGCGCGCAGGTGGCCCGAGCGCAGCGCGCGGACCAGGCCATAGACCGAAGAAAAGCGCCCCCCTTCGTGCTGCAAGGACGCCGCCAACAGGGCCCCGATCGCGTGCAGCGATGCGGCGCGACGCGGTGCGGGCACCGCCGCGGCAACACGCGCCACCACATTGGCTTGATGCACGATGCGGTCCAGCAGGTCATGCGGCGGCAGGCGCAAGCCTTGCCACTGGCCCAGCAAGGATTGAGCGCGCACCAGCGCTGTCGAAGGCAGCTGCGCAGCGCGCAACAAGGCTGCCAGCCAGGGGCTGTGCTGCTGAGCCGCCTGCTGCGACAACCACAGCAGGTCGCTGTCGTCGGCCGCAAAGATGGGGCTGCGCAGCGCACGCGCCAGGCTCAGGTCGTGGCCGGGTGAGGCCAGCACGTCCAGCACGGCAGTCAGGTCCTGGGCCACGGGCGTGTCGGCCAGGGCCATGGCTTCAGCCACCACATGCGGTATGCCCGCCTGGGCCAGAGCGTCGGCCACCAAACCCAGCATGCGGCGCTTGCGCGACAAGACCATGATCTCGCCCGGCAGCAGCGCATGCTCACGGATCAGCTGCGCCACCGCCGCGGCCACCAGGGCCGCTTCCTGCGCCCGCAAAACCTGGTCGGGCTCGGTGCGCGGCTCGGTCAAGGAGTCACGCCAGACCATCAGCTCGGCAGCTTGGGGGTCTTTGTCCGGTCGTTGCACGCTGGGCAGGCGCAACACCTGGCCACTTTGCGCAGACGAGGTGGTGTGAGGGCGGTAAGGGCCCCAGCCATCGACGCGCGCGGCATCTTCAAAAACCGCATTCAGCGCCTCGATGACCGGCGCCGCATTGCGCCGGGTGTGGTCGCAGGCCAGCAGGCTGCCTTGCAGGCCTTGAACCACAAATTCGCAGGCCGCTTCAAACACCTTGGGCTCGGCGCCGCGAAAACGGTAGATGCTTTGTTTGGGATCGCCGACGATGAACAAGGCCAGGCCCTGTTGCCCGCTGGCACCGCCGCCGGCCCCGACATAGGACGACAGCCAGCCGTGCAGAACCTGCCACTGCTGTGGGTTGGTGTCCTGGAACTCGTCGATCAGCACATGGCGCAGGCGCTGGTCCAGCCGTTCCTGCACCCAGCCGGCCACGCTGCTGTCGCCCAGCATGGCTTCGGCGGCACGCTCCAGGTCGGACATGTCCACCAGGCCACGCTGGCGCTTGAGTGCGGCAAACTCGGCCAGCAGCACACGACTCAGGCTGAGCAGGTTGACATGGTCTTCATGGGCCGACTGCTGCAGCTGCATGTCGCGCAGCGCCTGCAGCTGCTCGAGCACCCGCAACTGCAGCGCACCATCCCCCAGCTTTTTGCGCGGCGTGCCCTTTTCGGTGAACAGCGCAGCCCGCACGGCGTTCAGCACCTGTCCGGCCGTGGCCAGGCCTGCAGCTTGCACCAGCGCTGCGGCGGCGGTTTGTCCGGTCTTGGATGTGCCGCGCCCGAGTTCAAGCGCCAGTGCGGCGATGTCCTGCGACAAAGGCCCGCGCAGGATCAGCTGCGCGGGATCGCTCAGCCCCGCGCAGGCTTCGAAATGCTCGGCCGCGCTGGGCACCGAAGACTCGGCGCTGCCATGGCTTTCGGCACGACTCAGCTCGGCACCTTGCTTCCAGGCCTCACCCAGCCAGTCCAGCACCGTGGCCCGGCGGTGCTTGAGCACCAGGGCGACGTAAACCGCGCGCAGCGCGGCGTGTTTTTCGATCCGGCTGTGAAAACGGCGAAACAGCGCAGCCTGCAGAACCTGGGTGTCTTCGACCACCTCGTAGCGGGCGGGCAGTCCCAGGCTTTGCAGCACGGCCAAGGGTGCATGGCTGAGCAGCTGCGCAAACCAGGCGTGAAAGGTGTGAACCTCGACGCTGCGGCCGCCGCGCAGAAGTCGCTCATGCAGGTTGGCCAGCAGGGGCTCGGCCTGTACCGCCTGGGCGGCCGACAAGCCGCGCTCGACCAGCGCCTGCTGGCGTTGCGCGGTTGTGCTGTGCACGCCCGAATACAGCATCAGCCACTCTTGCAAACGCGCTCGCATTTCACCCGCCGCCTTGCGCGTGAAGGTGATGGCCAGGATCTGTTGCGGCTCGGCACCGTCCAACAAGGCCCGCAGCACCCGTGAAACCAGCATCCAGGTCTTGCCCGCGCCGGCGCAGGCCTCCACCGCGACGCTGCGCGCGGGGTCGCAGGCGCGGGCGTAAAAGGCTTCGGCCGTGACCCCCTGTCCATCGACGCGGTAGGCAGGCGCCTTCAAAGGGCGCCCCAGTGGTCGCGGCGACACAGACCCCGCATTTCGCAGGTTTCGCAAACTTCGCCTTCGCCCAAGGCCGGCAGCGCTGCGCCTTCGCGCAGGCGCTGCCATTCGTCGCCCAGCGAAGGCAACATCACCGCCACCGATTGATGCACCTGCGGGTGGGCCACTTCCTTCACTTCGCCACCTTCGTCCAGCGGCAGGTAAGCTGCCGACAGCTGCTCGCCGCCGCCCAGCAGGGCGGCATAAAACATCAGCTGCGTGTCTTCCAGCGGCGTCTTGAGCTTGCGACTCAGACCCGCTGCCTGACCGGTCTTGTAGTCCAGCAGCTGCTGAGCCCCGTCGGGCCCGTGGTCCAGCCGATCCAGGCGGCCGCGCAGCTGCAGCCCGCCCAGGGCCGGCGGGGCCAGCCGATGCTCGCTTTCGCCATCGGCCCAGAACCACCCTTGGGCTTCACGCGGCGCCAGCCAGTCCAGGTACAGCGGCACCAGGCGGTCAAAACTGGCCCTGAAGGGCAGCAGCTCGCCGGCGTCAAGACCCAGCTCCAAGGTGACGGCATCGGCGGCCTGGGCCAATTGCGCGGGGTCGTCAGCGCCGATCCGGCGCTGGCTGTGAAAGTGGTGCAGCACTGCGTGCAGCCAGGTGCCGTAGTCGCGCTTGGCCAACGTCTGGTCCAGCTCCTCGGGCTCGTCCAGCCGCAACACGGCCCTGGCGTAGAAGCGGTAAGGACAGGCACGCAGGGCTTCGAGCTGCGTGGCGCTGATGACGGCAGGCAAGGCCAGGGGCGCCTGCGGTTGTGGCCGCTTGGGCAACTCGCAGACGACCTGCTGCTGCAAGCCCAACCAAGGTTGCAGCGGCCAATCGGCGTGGCCGGCCTGGGCCCGCGACAGCAGCAGCCATTGCACGGCCGCGCTCTCGGCCAGGGTTTCATCGCCATCGCGATGGCGCCGCAAGAGCGTGACCTGCGGGGCGCGCAAGACCTGCGCCAACGCCAGGCGCTGGCGTTGTTGGCGGGCCTGGGCATGGTCGAGTCCCAACTCGCGCGCCAGTGCATCAGCAATCAGCGCAGGTGGCGACGCAGCGCCGCCCAGGTGGCGGTGGTCAGCGCCGGGCACCACGATGTGCGTGAAAGGGCGGCCAAAGGCCCGCGCCAAGGGCGTGATCACCACCGCTGCGCTGGGGTGGTGCAGCGGCAGGAAGACCGCGTCCTCCAGCACCGTGCGGACCCATTGGGTGAACTCTGCCAGGCTCATCGTCACTTGGTCGATGACCTCGGGCCAGCCGGCGTCGTTGTGTGCCTGAAGGCGCAGCGCCGCCAGCACCTGGACGCCAGCACCGTCGGCTTCCATGACCTGCAGGCTGCGGTCTGCCCGCAGGCAGTCGCGCAGCCGCTGCAGCCACCGGCTCAGGCTGAGCGTTTCGCTTCGGCCCAGCAGCTGCAGGTGGGCCTGGGCCTGGGCCCACAAGGCCTGTGCCGCCACGGGGTCAGCGACCCGGCGGCGTTGGCGCCAGAGCGACTCGAGCGAGTCCAGGGCCACCGCGTCGGCCATCGGCCAGCCCTTGAGCCAGGCCAGCTTGGCGTCCTGCGAGGCCTGCGGATGTGCCGCGCTGAGCAGGCTGAGCAGCTGCGTGGCTGCGGCGGTGGTGGCCAGCTTCCAGCCGGTTTCGTCGATGACCTCCACCGCTTGCCGCTGCAGCAAGGCGCGCACGCGGCGAATCAATTCCCGGTCCAGCGCCACCAGCGCCACCGGACCCTCGCCCTGGCCCAGGGTCTGCAGCACCACGGTGGCGGCCGCATGGGCCTCGGCTTCGAAGTCTTCGCACAAAAAGCGCTTCACATCAGCGCGCGTGCTGACCTCGGAAAAAGGCAGCTCGTCGCTGGCGTCGAGGTTGAGCAGCAAGGTGGGCACATCGGCCTGGGCCAGAAGGGCCTCTGCCAACAGCTCTTGCCCCCCCATGCGCAGGCAGATCCAGGCTGATGGTCGCAGCGAAAACAGGCAGGACGTGGGCGGCAGGTCGCTGCTGGCCGCCCATTCCAGCGCCAACTGCAGCAAAGAAGCCTCTACCTGCGCTGGCCCGGCGGCACTGCGCAACGCGGCACGGGCTTGGTCCCAATAAGCGGCCGCGGCCTGGGGCGACCGCTCTGCGGCGCCTTGACGAAAAGCATGGGCAGCGTCCACCACCGCCGCCACGATGCCGTCGAAGCCGCCCGGGTCGCGCTGGGCCCAGGCCTGCGCCCAGGTCTGGCGCCGGAGCAAGGCCCAGGCCGTGAGCCGGTCTTCCACCACTTGGCCGGTGCAGCTGCCGGCCTGGGGCGCCAGCAGGGGCCGACTGCTGGCCGCCAGCGTGAGCACCGTTTCCACCCGCGGCTGCCAGCCACCACAACGCGCAAAGGCCGCCCGGGCCTGTTCAGCCAACGCAACAAAGGGCACCAGCAGCACCGCATCACGCACCACGGCGTCGTTGCGCTGCAGCCAGGCCAAGGTTTCGCGCGCAACGCGGTCCCAGGTCTGGCTGGCGTTCCACCCGGGATCGACGTCAATTTGTTCAGTCACGGGCTTGGAAGGATGGCAGTGCGGGCGCGCAGCCCGTGATGGAACGATGTGTCAGTATCATTGTGCCGTTGGAGGGCCATGCCCGTCGCTTCCAACAACCACTGGGCCCCTGGAGAACTCGATGAGCAGCGAACTGATCAAGCATGTCACGGATGACTCTTTCGGCAGCGACGTGCTGCAGTCTGACAAACCCGTGCTGGTGGACTACTGGGCCGAATGGTGCGGCCCCTGCAAGATGATCGCGCCGATCCTGGACGAAGTGTCCAAGGACTACGACGGCCGTCTGCAGATAGCCAAGATGAACGTCGACGAAAACCGTGAAGTGCCGGGCAAGTACGGCATTCGCGGCATCCCGACGCTGATGTTGTTCAAAGGCGGCGAGCTGGCCGCCACCAAGGTTGGCGCCTTGTCCAAATCGCAACTGACCGCTTTCATCGACGGTCATCTATAATCTGCGTCAACGCTGGTTTCAGCCCCGACCCGGGGTGCCGATCAGCGTCTGACCCGCCACCCCGCACTGCCCTCGCCGGCCCTAAGCCGGCTGACTGACGGCCAGATGTGAGGGTTAGGCGCCAATCCAACTGTCTTTCCGCTACCTGGCCCGCGCCTTCTCAGGCGTGTGTGCCACCCAAGCATCTGCCTGAGGGTGCCTCATGCATCTGTCCGAACTGAAAGCCCAGCCCGTGATGGAGCTCATCCAGATGGGCGAAGCACTGGAGATCGAAAACGTTCAGCGCCTGCGCAAGCAGGAACTGATGTTCGCGATCATGAAAAAGCGCGCCAAGGGCGGCGAGCAGGTGTTTGGCGACGGCGTGCTGGAAGTGCTGCCGGACGGCTTTGGCTTCTTGCGCAGCATCGAAGCCAGCTACATGGCTTCCACGGATGACATCTACCTGTCGCCCAGCCAGATTCGCCGCTTCAACCTGCACACCGGCGACATGGTCGAAGGCGAGGTGCGGGTTCCAAAAGACGGTGAGCGCTACTTTGCGCTGGTCAAGGTGGACCGCGTCAACGGCCTCACGCCCGAGGAGAGCAAGCACAAGATCATGTTCGAGAACCTGACCGCGCTGTTCCCCACGCAGCAGTTCAGGCTGGAACGCGACGTCAAGGCCGAAGAGAACATCACCAGCCGCATCATCGACCTGATCGCGCCGATCGGCAAAGGCCAGCGCGCACTGCTGGTGGCGCAGCCCAAGACCGGCAAGACGGTCATGATGCAGCACATCGCGCACGCGCTGGTGGCCAACCACCCCGAGATCCACCTGATCGTGTTGTTGGTGGACGAGCGCCCTGAAGAAGTGACCGAAATGCTGCGCACCGTGCGCGGCGAGGTCATCAGTTCGACCTTCGATGAGCCCGCAGCGCGCCACGTGCAAGTGGCCGAGATGGTGATCGAGCGCGCCAAGCGCCTGGTCGAACTGAAGAAGGACGTGGTGATCCTGCTTGATTCGATCACGCGCCTGGCCCGGGCCTACAACAACGTGCTGCCGAGTTCGGGCAAGGTGCTGACCGGCGGCGTCGATGCCAACGCGTTGCAGCGCCCCAAGCGATTCTTTGGCGCCGCGCGCAACATCGAGGAAGGCGGCTCGCTGACCATCATCGGCACCGCGCTGGTCGACACCGGTTCGCGCATGGACGAGGTGATCTACGAAGAGTTCAAGGGCACCGGCAATTGCGAGATCCACCTCGACCGCCGCATGGCCGAAAAGCGCGTCTACCCGAGCATCTTG
>JANMHH010000097.1:0-37877 GCA_031375065.1 Rubrivivax sp.
GAAATGGTCATGCCGGGCGACAACGTGAGCATCACGGTCAAGCTGATCAACCCGATCGCGATGGAAGAAGGCTTGCGCTTCGCCATCCGTGAAGGTGGTCGCACCGTCGGCGCCGGCGTCGTGGCCAAGATCATCGAATAAGCAGGAGCGGACATGTCCAAGCAAAAGATCCGCATCCGCCTGAAGGCGTTTGACTACAAGCTGATCGACCAGTCAGCCCAGGAAATCGTCGAAACCGCCAAGCGCACGGGCGCCATCGTCAAGGGCCCCGTGCCCCTGCCGACGCGCATGCAGCGTTTTGACATCCTGCGTTCGCCGCACGTCAACAAGACCAGCCGCGACCAGTTTGAAATCCGCACGCACCAACGTTTGATGGACATCGTCGACCCCACCGACAAGACCGTGGACGCGCTGATGAAGCTCGACCTGCCGGCCGGCGTGGACGTCGAGATCAAGCTGCAATAAACGGCTTTCAGCCGCGCCCGACGAGCGTGGCGGTTGCAGGATGTCCTGCAACTGCTATACTCGTGGGCCTCCCTCGCCTAAGGTGCAATGTGTTGCGTCATGGGTGAAGGGCAAATGGTTTCACAACGTCGGTTAAGACTTCGGTTTTGACAGGTGCTTGAAGCTGCCGCCCCGGCCAATCGCTGTCGGGATCGTGAACAAGGCGTGAGTGCCCATTGCAGGGTCGCCGCGCTGGAGAAATGACCATGAGCATGAGCGAACAGCTCGGCTTGCTGGGCCGCAAGGTGGGCATGATGCGCATCTTCACGGACGATGGCGACGCCATTCCCGTGACGGTGCTCGACGTGTCCAACAACCGCGTCACGCAAGTCAAAACCTCGGCTACCGACGGCTACAACGCCCTCCAAGTGGCCTTCGGCTCGCGCAAAGCAAGCCGTGTCACCAAACCCGAAGCAGGACACATGGCCAAGGCCGGTGTCGAAGCCGGTACGGTGCTCAAAGAATTCCGCGTCACCGCTGAGGTGGCTGGCCAGTACACGGCCGGTGCCCAAGTGGCGGTGACCAGCGTGTTTGCCGTGGGCCAGAAAGTGGACGTGCAAGGCACCTCCATGGGCAAGGGCTTCGCCGGCACCATCAAGCGCCACAACTTCAAGTCGCAGCGCGCGTCGCACGGCAACAGCCGTTCGCACAACGTGCCGGGCTCGATCTCGATGGCGCAAGACCCGGGTCGCGTATTCCCGGGCAAGAAGATGACGGGCCAGATGGGCAACGAAACCGTCACCACGCAGAACCTGGACGTGATTCGTGTTGACGAAGTGCGCTCGCTGCTGTTGGTGCGCGGTGCGGTCCCGGGCAGCAAAAACGGCCACGTGGTCGTGCGCCCGGCGGCCAAGACCCGCCCCGCCAAATCGGCTGACGCCCCAGCGAAGAAAGGAGCCTAAGTCATGCAACTCGAGCTCCTCAACGACCAAGGCCAGGCCACTTCCAAGGTGGACGCACCCGACACCGTGTTTGCGCGCGACTACAACGAAGCGCTGGTGCACCAGATCGTGGTGGCCTTCCAGGCCAACGCCCGTCAAGGCACCCGCGCCCAGATGGACCGCGGTGAAGTCAGCCACACCACCAAGAAGCCGTTCAACCAAAAAGGCACGGGCCGCGCCCGCGCTGGTATGAGCTCTTCGCCACTGTGGCGCGGAGGCGGTCGCATTTTCCCGAACCGCCCTGACGAGAACTTCTCGCAGAAGGTCAACAAGAAGATGTACCGTGCCGGCATGGCTGCGATTCTGTCGCAGCTGGTTCGTGACGGTCGTCTGGCGGTGGTGGACTCCATCAGTGTCGACGCCCCTAAGACCAAGCTGCTGGCAGCCAAGATCAAGGCCATGGGCCTGGGCTCGGTCATGGTCATAGCCGACCAGATCGACGACAACCTCGCGATGGCTTCGCGCAACCTGGCCAACGTGCTGGTGGTCGAACCACGCTACGCCGATCCGCTGTCACTGGTCTTCTACAAGAAGGTGCTGGTGACCAAGGGCGCGATCGAACAGCTCAAGGAGATGTTCGCATGAGCCGCATCAATCCCGCCAACCAGAAGTTTGACGAAGGTCGGCTGAGCCAAGTGCTCGTCGCCCCGATCATTTCTGAAAAGGCCACGCGCATCGGCGAGAAGCAGAACCAGGTTTTGTTCAAGGTGCTGCGCGATGCCACCAAGCCTGAAATCAAGGCCGCCGTGGAGCTGATGTTCAAGGTGGAAGTTGCTTCCGTGAACACCATCATCCAAAAGGGCAAGGTCAAGCGTTTTGGCCGCACCGTGGGTCGCCGTGATCACGTCAAGAAGGCCATGGTCGCGTTGAAGCCGGGCCAGGAGCTCAACTTCTCCGGGGAGGCCGCGTAATGGCAGTCGTCAAAGTCAAACCGACATCGCCCGGCCGCCGTGGCGTCGTCAAGATCGTGCACAAGCATCTGCACAAGGGCGCCCCAGAAGCCTCTTTGCTGGAGCCGCAGAAGCAGAAGTCCGGCCGCAACAACAACGGCCACATCACCATGCGCCACAAGGGCGGTGGTCACAAGCACCACTACCGTGTGGTGGACTTCCTGCGCAACAAGGACGGCATTCCGGCAAAGGTCGAGCGCATCGAGTACGACCCCAACCGCACCGCCCACATTGCGCTGCTTTGCTACGCCGACGGCGAGCGTCGCTACATCATCGCCCCGCGTGGCGTGGATGCGGGCGCTACGCTGCTGTCGGGCGCCGAGGCGCCGATCAAGGCCGGCAACACGCTGCCGATCCGCAACATCCCCGTCGGTTCGATCATCCACTGTGTGGAAATGATGCCTGGCAAGGGTGCGCAGATCTGCCGTTCGGCAGGAACCAGCGTGACCTTGATGGCTCGCGAAGGCATCTACGCGCAGGTTCGCTTGCGGTCGGGTGAAGTTCGCAAGATCCACATCGACTGCCGCGCCACCATCGGCGAAGTCAGCAACGAAGAGCACAGCCTGCGTCAGTACGGCAAGGCCGGCGCCATCCGCTGGAAGGGCATCCGCCCGACCGTGCGCGGCGTGGCCATGAACCCTGTGGACCACCCGCACGGCGGCGGCGAAGGCCGCACTGGCGAAGGCCAACCTCAGGTGTCGCCGTGGAACACCCTGACCAAGGGCTACCGCACCCGCAGCAACAAGCGTACGCAGACGATGATCGTCTCGCGTCGCAAAAAGTAAGGCCTGAGGGAAGCCACCATGACGCGTTCACTCAAGAAAGGTCCCTTTGTGGACCACCACCTGATGGTCAAGGTCGAAAAAGCCGCTGCCATCAAGGACAAGAAGCCGATCAAGACCTGGTCGCGCCGCAGCACCATCCTGCCCGAGTTCATTGGCTTGACGGTGGCCGTGCACAACGGCAAGCAGCACGTGCCCGTTTATGTGACCGACCAGATGGTTGGCCACAAGCTCGGCGAATTTGCACTCACCCGCTTGTTCAAGGGTCACCCCGCGGACAAGAAGGCGAAGAAGTAAGGAGCCACAGCGATGGAAACCAAAGCAATCGCCCGTGGTGTGCGCCTGTCTTCGGACAAGGGCCGCCTGGTGGCTGACATGATCCGCGGCAAGAAAGTGGATCAGGCCATCAACATCCTGAACTTCACGCAGAAGAAGGCCGCCGGCATCATCAAGAAGGTCGTCGAATCTGCTGTGGCCAATGCCGAGCACAACGACGGCGCCGACATCGACGAACTGAAGATCATGTCGATCTACGTCGAACAGGGCACCGTGCTGAAGCGCTTTTCCGCACGGGCCAAAGGCCGCGGCGCGCGCATCAGCAAGGGCACTTGCCACATCTACGTGACGGTCGGGAACTGAGAGCACAAGCATGGGACAAAAAATCCACCCGACTGGCTTCCGCCTCGCGGTCACCCGCGCCTGGCAAAGCCGCTGGTTCGCGACCAAGGCCAACTTCGCCACGATGCTGGCTGAAGACCTGAAGGTTCGCGACTACCTCAAGACCAAGCTCAAGAGTGCGGCCGTTTCGCGCATCCTGATCGAGCGCCCCGCCAAGAACGCCCGCATCACCATCTTCTCGGCCCGTCCGGGTGTGGTGATCGGCAAGAAGGGCGAGGACATCGAAAACCTGAAGGCCGAACTGGGTCGCCGCCTGGGCGTGCCGGTGGCTGTCAACATCGAAGAAATCCGCAAGCCGGAAGTCGATGCGCAGCTGATCGCCGACAGCATCACGCAGCAGCTGGAAAAGCGGATCATGTTCCGCCGCGCCATGAAGCGTGCGATGCAAAACGCCATGCGTCTGGGTGCCCAGGGCATCAAGATCATGTCGTCGGGCCGCCTGAACGGCATCGAAATTGCCCGTTGCGAGTGGTATCGCGAAGGCCGCGTGCCGCTTCACACCCTGCGTGCCGACATCGACTACGGTTTCAGCGAAGCCAAGACCACCTACGGCATCATCGGTGTCAAGGTCTGGGTCTATCGCGGTGACCGCCTGGCCAATGGCGACGCCCCCCAGCTGCCCAAGACCGAAGGCGACAACGACCGCCGCGAGCGCCGTGGTCCCCGTCCCGGTGGCCCCGATGGCCGTCCGGGCGCACCGGGTGGCCGTGGCCGTCCCGGCGGCGACCGTGGCCCGCGTAGCGACGCTGCACCAGCAGTCACTGCTGCACCAGCCGCACCAGCTGGCGACGGACCCAAGGGTCCAGCCGTCAAGCGCGTTCGTCGCGCCACGCCTGCGGCCCCGGCCGCTGGCGAGACCAAAGGAGAATAACGATGCTGCAACCCGCACGTCGCAAGTTCCGCAAGGAACACAAAGGCCGTAACACCGGCATCGCCACCCGTGGCGCCGCCGTGTCGTTTGGTGACTTTGGCCTGAAGGCCACTGAGCGCGGCCGCATCACGGCGCGTCAGATTGAAGCTGCTCGCCGTGCCATCAGCCGCCACATCAAGCGCGGTGGTCGCATCTTCATCCGCATCTTCCCGGACAAGCCGATTTCGCAAAAGCCGGCCGAAGTTCGGATGGGTAACGGCAAGGGCAACCCCGAGTACTACGTGGCCGAGATCCAGCCCGGCAAGGTGCTCTACGAAATCAACGGCGTACCCGAGCAACTGGCTCGGGAAGCCTTCTTGCTGGCCTCAGCCAAGCTGCCCCTGCGCTGCACGTTTGTTGCACGTCAGGTTGGCACTTGATGACAGCGGCCTGAGGACATCGACATGAACACCGCAGAACTGCGCACCAAGGACATCGCCGCGTTGGAGAAGGAAGTCTCCGATCTGCTCAAGGCCCATTTCGGCCTGCGCATGCAAAAGGCGACCCAACAGCTCACCAACCACACGCAGCTGGGCAACACCCGGCGCGACGTGGCGCGGGTGAAAACCATCATCGCCGAGAAGAAGCGTCAGCAGGCTAAGCAAGGGGCTGCCAAATGAGCGAAGCACAAACCGTCGCCGTCAAGAACACACGCACCCTGGTGGGCCGCGTAGTCAGCGACAAGCGTTCCAAGACCGTGACCGTCCTGGTCGAGCGGCGTACCGCGCACGAGCTTTACGGCAAGATCGTCGCCAAGTCGAGCAAGTACCACGCGCACGACGAAAAGGGCGAATACAAGATGGGTGACCTGGTAGAAATCGCCGAAGGCCGCCCGATCAGCAAGACCAAGTCCTGGACGGTCACCCGTCTGGTCGAAAAAGCCAAGCTGATCTGATCACAGGCCGCAGGGCAAAGACCCTTTAAAAGCCCTTGACGACCGGTTGCTGGAAACTTCAGCACCGGTCGTTTTCAGTTTTGGCAGGTGATTGCTTTGCAAATCCAGCCACCACCCGGGCCTGCCGCAGGCGAGGCCTCAACTACCCAGGAGTCGAGATGCTGAAAGTTGGAGACAAGCTGCCCGCGGGCAGCCTGCAAGAGTTCATCGAGGTCGAAGGCAACGGCTGCAGCCTGGGCCCCAACGCCTTTGACGTCGAGAAGGCCACCGCCGGCAAGAAGATCGCCATCTTTGCCTTGCCGGGCGCTTATACGCCCACCTGCTCGGCCAAGCATGTGCCTGGCTACGTTGAGCAGGCTGCCGCATTGCAAGCTGCTGGCGTGGACGAAATCTGGTGTGTTTCGGTCAACGACGCCTTTGTCATGGGCGCCTGGGGTCGTGACCAGAAAACGGGCGGCAAGGTGCGCATGATGGCCGACGGCAGCGCCGCGTTTGCCCAGGCCACGGGCCTGACGCTGGACCTCACGAGCCGTGGCATGGGTTTGCGATCCAACCGCTACTCGATGTTGGTGGTGGACGGCGTGGTCAAGTCGCTCAACGTTGAGGCGCCTGGCAAGTTCGAGGTCAGCGACGCGGGCACCCTGCTGAAACAAGCCCAGGAAGTCCTGGCCTGAAAGAAAGAAGCGGCGGGCTCTTGACTGGGCCCGCCGTTATCTGCCATACTCTGCGGCTTCGCCTTCGACGCTTAAGCGGCAACCGCCGTTTGAAGTCAACTGGCTTCATCCCATACACGGGCCCAAGACTGACTGCATCAAGCGTTTGATGTGGCCAAGTTGGGGAGACAACATGATCCAAATGCAAACGCGGCTTGACGTGGCCGACAACACGGGCGCCAAGTCTGTTCAGTGCATCAAGGTGCTGGGCGGCTCCAAGCGCCGCTACGCCGGCATTGGTGACGTCATCAAGGTCAGCATCAAAGAAGCTGCGCCACGTGGCCGCGTCAAAAAAGGCGAGGTCTACAGTGCCGTGGTGGTGCGTACCGCCAAGGGTGTGCGTCGGCAAGACGGTTCCCTGATCAAGTTTGATGGCAACGCCGCCGTTTTGCTGAACGCCAAGCTCGAGCCCATCGGCACGCGCATCTTCGGACCGGTGACGCGTGAACTGCGCACCGAGCGCTTCATGAAGATCGTCTCGCTGGCGCCCGAAGTGCTTTGAAGGACGTGCTGCCAAGCGCCGTCTCATTAGGACCCCGACCATGAACAAGATTCGCAAAGGCGACCAGGTCATCGTGACCACCGGCCGCGACAAAGGCAAGCGTGGCACCGTGTCACTGCGCGTCGACGACGACCACCTCGTTGTCGATGGCGTGAACATGGTCAAGAAGCACGTCAAGCCCAACCCGCTGAAAGGCACCACGGGCGGTGTCGTCGACAAGACCATGCCCATCCACCAGTCCAACGTGGCGATCTTCAATGCCGCCACGGGCAAGGGTGACCGCGTGGGCATCAAGCTTCTGGACGACGGCAAAAAAGTGCGCGTCTACAAGTCCAGCGGCGCAGAGATCAAGGCTTAACGCATCATGGCAAAGAACAAAGCAGAAGTTCCGGCCGGCAAGGTTGATGCGGTGACCAGCGCCCGCCTGCAAACCATCTACCGCGAGAAGATCGTGCCCGAGTTGATGGCCAAGTTTGGCTTCACCTCGGTGATGCAAGTGCCGCGCCTGCAGAAGATCACCCTGAACATGGGTGTGAGCGAAGCGGTGTCGGACAAGAAGGTGATGGACAACGCCGTCAGCGACCTGACCAAGATTTCAGGCCAAAAGCCCGTTGTCACGAAGAGCAAGAAGGCCATTGCGGCGTTCAAGATCCGCGACAACGTGCCCATCGGCACGATGGTGACGCTGCGTGGTGTGCGCATGTACGAATTCCTGGACCGCTTTGTCACCGTGGCCCTGCCGCGTGTGCGTGACTTCCGCGGTATCAGCGGGCGCAGCTTCGACGGTCGGGGCAACTACAACATCGGTGTCAAGGAGCAGGTGATCTTCCCGGAAATCGAGTACGAAAAAATCGACGCGATTCGGGGCATGAACATCAGCATCACCACCAGCGCAAAGAACGACGACGAGTGCAAGGCCTTGCTCGCCGCATTCAAGTTCCCGTTCAAGAACTGACGGCACAAGGAATCCAAGACATGGCCAAACTGTCCATCCTTCAGCGGCAAGAAAAGCGTGAAAAGCTGGTTGCCAAGTACGCCAAGAAGTACGCTGAGCTCAAGACCGTCAGCAATGACGCCAAGCTCAGCGACGAAGAGCGCTACGCCGCCCGCCTGCAGCTGCAAAAGCTGCCGCGCAACGCCAACCCTACCCGCCTGCGCAACCGTTGCGTGCTGACCGGCCGCGGCCGTGGCACCTTCCGCATGTTCGGCCTGGGCCGCAACAAGATCCGCGAACTCGCCTTCAAGGGCGACATTCCCGGCATGGTCAAGGCCAGCTGGTAATTCGGCGAGAAGATCAGGAGAAATTTCATGAGCATGAGTGATCCTATCGCCGACATGCTGACCCGCATTCGCAACGCCCAAAGCGTCGCGAAAGTGGCCGTCACCATGCCGTCGTCCAAGTTGAAAGTCGCCATCGCGCAAGTCCTCAAGGACGAGGGCTACATCGATGACTTCGCCATCCGCGCCAACGAAGGCAAGCCCGAGCTTGAAGTCGCGCTGAAGTACTACGCAGGTCGCCCGGTCATCGAGCGCATCGAGCGCGTCAGCCGGCCAGGCCTTCGTGTTTACAAGGGTCGGGACGCCATTCCGCAGGTCATGAACGGCCTGGGTGTGGCCATCGTGACCACGCCCAAGGGCGTGATGACCGACCGCAAGGCTCGCCAAACCGGTGTCGGTGGCGAAGTGCTTTGCTACGTCGCATAAGGGGAGTCAGAACATGTCCCGCGTAGGAAAGATGCCCATCACCGTCCCCAAGGGGGTTGACGTGTCGATTTCGGCAGAGAACATCACCGTCAAGGGCAGCAATGGCACGCTGGTGCGCGCCATGAACCCCTTGGTGACGATCACGAACGAGGCCGGCACGCTGAGCTTTGCGCCAGCCAACGACTCGACGGCAGCCGACGCCATGAGCGGCACGATGCGCGCACTGGTCAACAACATGGTGGGCGGTGTCGGCAAAGGCTTTGAGAAGAAGCTGTCGCTGGTCGGCGTGGGCTTCAAGGCTCAGGCGGTTGGCCAGAAACTGAACCTGCAGGTCGGTTATTCACACCCGGTTGTCAAGGACATGCCTGCTGGCATCAAGGTGGCCACGCCCACCCCCACCGAAATCGTGATTTCGGGTCCTGACCGTCAGGTGGTTGGGCAACTGGCCGCTGAAGTGCGGGCCTTCCGTCCCCCCGAGCCCTACAAGGGCAAGGGCATCCGGTACGTCGGCGAGCGCGTTGTGCTCAAAGAGACGAAGAAGAAGTAAGGACGTCCGAAAGGAAAAGCGCCATGAGCATGACCAAGAAAGAACAACGCCTGCGCCGTTCGCGTCAGACGCGTACGCGCATTGCGCTGCAGCGTGTGGCCCGCCTGGCGGTGCACCGCTCCAACCTGCACATTTACGCCAGCATCGTTTCGGACGACGGCAGCCAGATTCTGGCCAGTGCCTCCACCGCCGAAAAGGAAGTGCGCGACCAGTTGGGTGGCGACGGCAAGGGCGGCAACGTCTCTGCTGCCACCCTGGTGGGCAAGCGCATCGCCGAAAAGGCCAAGGCCGCCGGCATCGACAAGGTCGCGTTCGACCGTTCGGGTTTTGCATTCCACGGCCGCGTCAAGGCCCTGGCAGAAGCCGCACGCGAAGCGGGCCTGCAGTTCTAAGCCGCGCAGCGAAGGAAAACACACATGGCAAAGTTCACTCCCCGTGCGCAGGCTGAGGCCAACGACGACGGGCTCAAAGAAAAGATGATCGCGGTCAACCGCGTCACCAAGGTCGTCAAAGGCGGCCGCACGCTCAGCTTTGCAGCGCTGACCGTGGTGGGTGACGGCGACGGCCGCATTGGCATGGGCAAAGGCAAGGCCAAGGAAGTTCCGGTGGCCGTACAAAAGGCCATGGAATCGGCGCGCCGCAACATGGTCAAGGTCAGCCTGAAGAACGGCTCGATCCACCACAACGTGCGCGGCGAGCACGGCGCGGCCAAGGTGCTGATGGCACCGGCTGCGGCTGGTACCGGCATCATCGCCGGCGGCCCGATGCGCGCAGTGTTCGAAGTGATGGGTGTCACCGACATCGTCGCCAAGAGCCTGGGTTCGTCCAACCCCTACAACATGGTTCGCGCCACGCTCGATGCTTTGAAGCGCTCGACCACGCCTGCCGAAGTGGCAGCCAAGCGCGGCAAGTCGGTTGAAGACATCCTCAACTGAGCTGCGGACCCAAGCGGAGAACATTCATGGCTGATAAAAAGACCCTGACGGTCAAGTTGGTGCGCAGCATCAACGGCACGCGCCAGTCGCACCGCGACACCGTGCGTGGCTTGGGCCTGCGCAAGCTCAACAGCACCAAGGTGCTGGAAGACACGCCGGCGGTGCGCGGCATGATCAACAAAGTCGACTACCTGGTGCAGGTGCTCTGATGGAACTGAACAAGATCAAGCCCAGTGCGGGCTCCAAGCATGCCAAGCGCCGTGTCGGTCGCGGCATCGGCTCTGGCCTGGGCAAGACCGCAGGCCGTGGCCACAAGGGCCAGAAGAGCCGTGCCGGTGGTTACCACAAGGTTGGTTTTGAAGGCGGCCAGATGCCGCTGCAGCGTCGCCTGCCCAAGCGTGGTTTCAAGTCGACCACGCTGAAGTACAACGGCGAAATCACCTTGAACGACCTCAACGTTCTGGCCGCTGACGAAGTGGACCTGCTGACGCTGAAGGCCGCTGGCCTGGTGCGCCAACTGATCAAGCATGTCAAGGTCATCAAGACCGGCGAGCTGACCCGCAAGGTGGTGCTCAAGGGCATCGGCGCAACGGCGGCCGCCAAAGTGGCCATCGAAGCCGCTGGCGGCTCGGTCAGCTGATTTCTGAGTCAAGGAAAACAGACTTCGTGGTTACTTCTGCAAACCAACTGGCCAAGAGCGGGAAGTTCGGTGACCTTCGTCGCCGCATCATCTTCCTGATCCTGGCGCTGGTGGTTTACCGCATTGGCGGGCACATTCCGGTGCCCGGCATTGACCCGGTGCAGCTGCAGCAGCTGTTCAAGGGCCAGAGCGGCGGCATTCTGAGCATGTTCAACATGTTCAGCGGCGGTGCCCTGTCACGTTTCTCGGTGTTTGCGCTGGGCATCATGCCCTACATCAGCGCGTCGATCATCATGCAGCTGATGACCTACGTGGTGCCCTCGCTCGAGGCCATCAAGAAGGAAGGCGAGGCCGGTCGTCGCAAGATCACCCAGTACACGCGCTACGGCACGCTGGGTCTGGCCATCTTCCAGAGTCTGGGTATTGCGCTGGCCCTGGAAGGCTCTGCAGGCTTGGTGATTGCCCCTGGATTCGGTTTCCGGATGGCCACCGTGGTCAGCCTGGTGGCCGGCACGATGTTTCTGATGTGGCTGGGTGAACAGATCACCGAGCGCGGCCTGGGCAATGGCATTTCGATTCTGATTTTTGCCGGCATCGTGGCCGGGTTGCCATCGGCGATGGCGGGTCTGTTCGAGTTGGTCAGAACCGGTGCCATGAGCATCGTGGCCTGCCTGTTCATTCTGACGGTGGTGGTGTTCGTGACCTTTGCGGTGGTCTTTGTCGAGCGAGGCCAACGCAAGATCCTGGTCAACTACGCCAAGCGTCAGGTTGGCAACAAGGTCTACGGTGGCCAGAGCTCGCACCTGCCCCTCAAGCTCAACATGAGTGGCGTCATTCCGCCGATCTTTGCCAGCAGCATCATCCTGCTGCCGGCCACCGTGGTGGGTTGGTTTGCCACTGGCGAAGGCATGCGTTGGCTGAAAGATTTGTCGGGCGCACTGTCGCCTGGTCAGCCGATCTACGTGATGCTGTACGCGGCCATGATCGTGTTCTTCTGCTTCTTCTACACCGCGCTGGTGTTCAACAGCCGTGAGACCGCAGACAACCTGAAAAAGAGCGGCGCGTTCATTCCAGGCATTCGCCCGGGTGACCAGACCGCCAAGCACATCGACCGGATCCTGGGCCGCCTGACGCTGGCCGGGGCCGTGTACATCACCGCGGTTTGCTTGTTGCCCGAGTTTCTGGTTCTCAAGTACAACGTGCCGTTCTACTTTGGTGGAACGTCATTGCTGATCATCGTGGTGGTGACCATGGACTTCTGGGCCCAGGTTCAGAGCTACGTGATGAGTCAGCAGTACGAGTCGCTCCTCAAGAAGGCCAACTTCAAGGCGAGCTGACATGAGCAAAGACGACGTCATCCAGATGCAGGGGGAGATTCTTGAGAACCTCCCCAACGCCACCTTCCGTGTCAAGCTGGAAAATGGCCACGTGGTTCTGGGCCACATCAGCGGCAAGATGCGCATGCACTACATCCGCATCCTGCCCGGTGACAAGGTCACCGTGGAACTCACGCCGTACGACTTGACGCGGGCACGCATCGTGTTCCGCGCCAAGTGAAGATTCAAGTTTTGGGGTCAAGGAGATAGCATGAAAGTCGCCGCTTCCGTCAAGAAGATGTGCCGCAACTGCAAGGTCATTCGCCGCAAGGGTGTGGTCCGTGTGATCTGCACCGACCCGCGCCACAAGCAGCGTCAAGGCTGATTTAGAGGAACACCATGGCACGCATTGCCGGTATCAACATCCCGCCCCACAAGCACGCCGAAATCGGCCTGACTTCGATCTACGGCATTGGCCGCTCGACCGCGCAGAAGATCTGCGAAGTGGTTGGCATTGCCTACTCGAAGAAGATCAAGGACCTGACCGACACGGACCTGGAAAAGATCCGCGAGGAAATCGGCCGCATGACGATCGAGGGCGACCTGCGTCGCGAACTCTCGATCAGCATCAAGCGTCTGATGGACTTGGGCTGCTACCGTGGTTTCCGTCACCGCCGCGGTTTGCCCGTGCGTGGTCAGCGCACCCGCACCAATGCCCGCACCCGCAAGGGCCCGCGCAAGGGCGCCGCTGCGCTGAAGAAGTAAGCTGCCGCAGCAACACTGAAAGAAACAAGACATGGCCAAGGCACCCGTCAATACCGCCGCGCGCCGCGTGAGCAAAAAAGTCCGCAAGAACATTGCGGACGGCGTCGCTCACGTGCACGCGTCGTTCAACAACACCATCATCACCATCACCGACCGTCAAGGTGGTGCTCTGGCCTGGGCTTCCAGTGGTGGTCAGGGCTTCAAGGGCTCGCGCAAGAGCACGCCTTTTGCGGCCCAGGTGGCCGCCGAAGTGGCGGGCCGCGCCGCCCAAGAGCAGGGCATCAAGAACCTGGACGTGCGGATCAAGGGCCCTGGTCCTGGCCGTGAGAGCAGCGTTCGCGCGCTGGCCTCGCTGGGCATCCGCATCAACAGCATCAGTGATGTGACGCCGGTGCCGCACAACGGCTGCCGCCCGCAGAAGCGCCGCCGCATCTGATGCCCTTGCAGCTGGCTCGGCAACAGGATGTTGCCAAGCCAGCTAGAATCGAGAGTTTTCCGCGCTGGTCAGTGCCTCTGGGCGCCAACCGGCCGTTTTCTTGAGGGTTCAAAGCCCTTTCGCAAGCCCACCGTCTGCGCGCAAGCCTCGGCTGCCGACAGACTCGCGCGGGGCGACCTCCAAACAAACGGGTGTCGCCTGCCGCGTCAGAACGAATCACAAGGACACAACAAGTGGCACGACTTCTTGGCCCCAAGGGCAAACTTTCACGCCGTGAAGGCACCGACCTGTTCCTGAAGAGCGCCCGCCGTTCGATCAGCGACAAGGTCAAGTTCGACAGCAAGCCTGGCCAGCACGGCCGCACCAGCGGCTCGCGCACCTCCGACTTCGGCTTGCAACTGCGCGAGAAGCAAAAGGTCAAGCGCATGTACGGCATTCTGGAGCGTCAGTTCCGCCGTTACTTCGCCGAAGCCGAGCGCCGCAAGGGCAACACCGGTGCCAACCTGTTGGCACTGCTGGAAACGCGCCTGGACAACGTGGTCTACCGCATGGGCTTCGGCTCGACCCGCGCCGAAGCGCGCCAGTTGGTGTCGCACAAGGCGCTGCTGGTCAACGGCCAGGTCGTCAACATCCCGTCGTACCAGGTCAAGGCCGGCGACACGGTGGCCATGCGCGACAAGTCCAAGGCCCAGTTGCGGGTTGTGGATGCGCTCAAGCTGGCCCAATCCATCGGTCTTGCCGATTGGGTTTCGGTTGACGCCACCAAGATGGAAGGCGTCTTCAAGAAGGTTCCCGATCGCGACCAGTACGGTGCCGAGATCAAAGAGGCCCTCATCGTCGAGTTGTACTCGCGGTAAACAGGAAGGAGAGCGCGCGCGGCCTTTGCGGCTGTCACGCGCTTTTCCGTTGTGCTTCGCGTGCCGGGTGCGAAGCAGCCACATTCATACCCGGCGCGGTCCTACAGCCTTATCGGTGTAACGAGCCGAGGGTATTGACAGGAACAAAAGACATTCATGCAAACCACCCTTCTGAAGCCCAAGGCCATCCAGATCGAGCCGCTTGGCGGCCACCGTGCCAAAGCCACCCTCGAGCCCTTCGAGCGCGGCTACGGCCACACGCTGGGCAATGCCCTTCGCCGTGTGCTGTTGTCGTCCATGGTCGGCTACGCGCCCACCGAAGTGACGATTGCTGGCGTGCTGCACGAGTACTCGGCCATTGACGGTGTTCAAGAAGACGTCGTCCACATCATGCTCAACCTCAAGGGCGTGGTGTTCCGCCTGCACAACCGCGATGAAGTGACGCTGGTTCTGCGCAAAGAGGGCGAAGGCGCGGTCACGGCTGGCGACATCCAGACCCCGCACGACGTCGAAATCATCAACCCCGAGCACGTCATTGCGCACTTGTCGCAAGGCGGCAAGCTCGACATGCAGATCAAGGTTGAAAAGGGCCGCGGCTACGTGCCGGGCAGCCTGCGCCGCTTTGCCGACGAGCCCACCAAGAGCATCGGCCGCATCGTGCTGGACGCTTCGTTCTCGCCCGTTCGCCGGGTCAGCTACGCGGTGGAAAACGCCCGTGTCGAGCAGCGCACCGACCTCGACAAGCTGGTCATGGAGATCGAAACCAACGGTTCGATTCCCCCCGAAGAAGCCATCCGCCAAAGCGCCCGCATCCTGGTTGAACAACTGGCCTTCTTTGCCCAGATCGACCCGACGCCGGCCTACGACATCGCCAACACGCAGACCTCACGTCCGACGCCTTTCGACCCGATCCTGCTGCGTCCGGTGGACGAGTTGGAGCTGACCGTGCGCTCGGCCAACTGCCTGAAAGCCGAGAACATCTACTACATCGGCGACCTGATTCAGCGCACCGAAACCGAACTGCTCAAGACCCCCAACCTGGGTCGCAAGAGCTTGAACGAGATCAAGGAAGTGCTGGCTTCGCGCGGGCTCACGCTCGGCGCGCGGCTGGAAAACTGGCCCCCGCAGGGCCTGGACAAGCGCTGATCGAACCACGCCTGTGGCCAACGGCTGCGCCCCGGTTGGGGCAAAGCCTGCGGCTCGGTGAAGCCGAGTTGTCGGTCTTCATCTGGTAAGAAAAGCACACGTGCAACCCCTGGTACCTGATCCGGCCAGGGTTCAATAAAGACAGGAACGCACCATGCGCCACCGTAACGGCCCCCGCAAACTGAACCGCACCACCTCACACCGCCTGGCGATGTTGAGGAACATGTGCAACTCGATGATCATGCACGAGGCGATCAAGACGACGCTGCCCAAAGCCAAAGAGCTGCGTGCGGTGGTCGAGCCCTTGATCACCCTGGGCAAGACCCCCACGCTGGCCAATCGCCGCCTGGCCTTCAACCGCACACGTGACCGCGATGTGGTGGCCAAGCTGTTCAACGTGCTGGGCCCGCGTTATCAGACCCGTCCCGGCGGCTACACCCGCATCCTGAAGATGGGTTTCCGTGTGGGCGACAACGCGCCAATGGCGTTTGTTGAACTCGTGGATCGCCCTGAGGTTGAGACCGAGGCCGCACCGGCAGACAAGGCCGAGTGAAAAGACAGTCGCGGGGTGGAGCAGCCTGGTAGCTCGTTGGGCTCATAACCCAAAGGTCGCAAGTTCAAATCTTGCCCCCGCAACCACATGGCCGTTGTTGAAACGGCTTAAGACAAAGCCCGCTGTACGCGGGCTTTGGTTTTTTGGTGATCGCGGCAGTCGCGCTCCGCGGCAGCTGTGGCCTTGTGTTGGCGTGGTGTGCCGGCAGCGTCCGGTCGGCATGCACTGAAGCGTTGACGTTGACCACCAGTCGCCCGCGGACGCGTCCGGCCAGGATGTCGCTACCCGCCTGCAGCGCTTGCCCCAGACCGATCTCCCGGGTGATGGCGTCCAGCTTGCTCAGGTCCAGTTCGCGCGCCAAGCCGCAGGCCGCCCCGGCGCCATTCGTAGCGAGTGCTGGCGCATGCAAAGGCCAGCGTGTGGCTGCCCACCGAATCCACCACGCCGGCCCAACGCTCTTTGCCCAGCGGCTAGCCCGGCGCCCAGAGTTCGCCGCGTGAGATCAATTCGGCAGCACCCAGGCGCTTCAAGAAATCGGCTGCTTGCATCCGCCCCGTTTGACGCCACCACCCGGTGTCCCAGCCCGCATAGCAAGGCCACCCGCCCGCGTCCGGCCTCGGGGTTACGTCCGCTAAGCTCTGGCCATGAAGTCCCACGCCCCCGCAGTCGTCCTGATGCTCAACCTGGCGCATGCCATTGACCATCTGTTTTTGTTGATCTTTGCCACGGCGGTGTCCACCATCGCGTTGGAGTTCGGCTTTGCACGGTGGGAAGACCTGATGCCCTATGGCGCTGGCGCTTTTCTGATGTTCGGGTTGGGGTCGCTGCCCGCGGGCCGGCTGGGTGACCTCTGGGGCCGAAGGCAGATGATGTTGGTCTTCTTCGTGGGCATGGGCTTGTCGGCCATGCTGGCGGCGTTCACCACGTCCGCCTGGCAACTGGCCGCCGCGCTGGCCTTGTTGGGAACGTTTTCCGCCATCTACCACCCGGTGGGCATTCCCATGCTGGTGCAAGGTGCGAGCCGCCCCGGCGCCGTGATCGGCGTCAACGGGTTGGCGGGCAACCTGGGCATCGCCGCCGCTGCGTTGGTCACGGGCTTGTTGGTGAAGGTCCTGGGCTGGCGGGCCGCCTTCATGTTGCCCGGCCTGGTGTGTCTGGGCATGGCGGTGGCCTTCGCGCGCATCGTGCCGAAAGAGAGTGAATCGCCGTCACAGCGCAAGTCCAAGGGCAGCTCGACGCTGAGCAAGGCGCAGCTGGCGCGCGTGTTTCTCGTCATGACGGTGGCCTCCGCCACCGGTGGCATCGTCTTCAACATGACCACCAACGGCAACGGCCAATTGCTGGCCGAGCGGCTGCACCACCTGGTGCAAGACCCGGCCACGCTGGGCCTGCTGTTGGCTGCGGTGTACACCGTTTCGTCCTTTGCCCAGGTGGTGGTGGGGCGGCTCATCGACCGCGTGCCGCTCAAGCGCCTGCAGCTCACGATCCTGTTGTGCCAGGTGCCACTTCTTTTGCTGGCGTCACAGGCCCAGGGCTGGTGGCTGTATGCCGCACTGCTGGGGGTGATGGTGATGGTCTTTGCGGCCATCCCTTTCACCGACGCGGTGATCGTGCGCTACGTGGACGACCGCATGCGGTCCCGCGTGGCCGGCATGCGGCTGACCGTCTCGGTGGGCATCAGTTCACTCGCGGTGTGGGCCCTGGGCCCGGCGGTCAAGGCCATGGGGTTCGGCCCGCTGTTTCTGGGCTTGGCCAGTTGTGCTGCGCTGACGGCTTTGGTGGTGACCTTCCTGCCGCAAGAAGCAACAGCCCGCTCCGCTGCTGCGGCGCCCCAGTAGGCCACATCAGGCCATCGACTGCAGGCAGCCAGCGCGATGGGCTACAATGCAAGGCCCAGTCGCGGGGTGGAGCAGCCTGGTAGCTCGTTGGGCTCATAACCCAAAGGTCGCAAGTTCAAATCTTGCCCCCGCAACCACCGTTTACCCGAAGGCCCGCCGCGTGCGGGCCTTTTTGTTGGCCCGCTGAGGCGGTCCAAAACCGCCCCGTGTTGTCGGCAATCTGAAGGACAAGTGCTGGGCGCGGGTTACCTAAGTCACGCGGGCTCAGGGCTGGCGCTGGCTATTCTTGAACACCATGGTCAAGACCAAAGCTCCACCTCGCCTGCACCCGACGTGCCGACCCATGGCCGGTGGATCTGGCGCCAGGCGGCAGGCCCTGATGCTGGCCGCGGCGGCCACCCTGCCCTGGATGCTGGGGGCTTGTGCCTTTGGGAAAAAACCGCCGCCGCCCGCGGGTGCCGCGGCGCCTGGCGCCTTGCCTGCGCGGCCGGCGGCCGTGCCAACGCCCACCCCCGTGCTGCCCACGCTGCTGGAATTGACCGTGGTGGCCGCACCTTCGCTCAACCCCAGCGCGTCGCAGCGGCCGTCGCCTTTGCTGCTGCGCATGTACGAACTGCGCTCGGTGGCTTCTTTCGTCAAGGGCGACTTCATGGCCCTGTACCAAGCCGATCAGAGCCTGCTGGCGGGTGACCTCGTGCTGCGCGAGCAGTACACCCTGCTGCCCGGTGAGCGGCAGGTGATCCGCCGGGTGCTGGCCGCGGAGACGCGGCACCTGGGCTTTTTTGCGGCCTACCGCGATCTGGAGCGCTCGCTCTGGCGGGTCCAGGTCGAGATCAAACCCGGGCAGACCAACCGCCTGGAGCTGCGCGCCGACGCCTTGGCGCTGTCCTTCGTCAACCCAGCCTGATTCAACCGCGCCCATGTCAGCACGCCACCGCGTGATCTGGTCGCAGGGCTTGTTCCTGCAACCCCACCACTTCCAGCAGCAGGCGCGCTTCTTTGAGCACCTGCTCGATGCCCGGGCCCGCGCCGCCGACCCTTATGCCTGGGGCTTTTCGCAACTGGTGCTGGACGAAGCGCAGTTGTCCACCGGGCGTCTGGCGCTGGTTCGCTGCCAGGGCGTGCTGCCCGACGGCACGCCGTTTTCCATGCCCGACGCCGACGCCGTGCCGGCGGCGCTGGACATCGGCAGCGACGTGCAAGGCGAACTCATCGTGCTGGCCGCGCCACGCGAGCGCTTTGGCTCCACCGAGGTCGACTTCGGTGACGGCGCCAGTGACCCGATGGCCCGCTTCGCCGCGGTCGAGCACGAACTGCGCGACCAGAGCCACGCCACCGACGACCCCGAGCCGGTGCAGTTGGGCGCGCTGCGCCTGCGCCTGATGCGTCAGCGCGACGCCACCGACGCCTTTGCCAGCCTGGGCGTGGTGCGGGTGCTGGAGCGCCGCAACGACAGCCAGGTGGTGCTCGATCGCAACTTCATCGCGCCACAGACCCGCATCGACGCCAGCGGTCAGTTGTCCAGCCTGGCCGCCTTGCTGCACGGCCTGGTGCAGCAGCGCGCACGCAGCCTAGCCGGCAGCATGGGGCAGCTGGGCCATGGCGTGTCCGAAGTGTCCGACTTCATGATGCTGCAGCTGCTCAACCGCAACGAACCCCTGTTGCGTCAGTTTGCCGCGGCGCCCAGCGTGCAGCCGTGGGCCTTGCACCTGTCGCTGGCGCAGATGGCGGGTGAACTGGCCACCTTCTCGCGGGCCGAGCGCCACCCGCCCGAGTACCCGGTTTATCAGCACGACGATCTGCAAGCCAGCTTTGCACCGCTGGTGCAAGACCTGCGCGACTACCTCTCGGCGGTGCTGCAGCGGCGTGCGGTGCAGATCGAACTCACCGATCGCAGCCACGGCGTGCGCACCGCGGTGGTGGCCGACGCCGAGTTGCTGCGCAGCTCGGCCTTTGTGCTGGCGGTGCGCTCGCAGTTGCCGGCCGATCAGGTGCGCCAGCGCTTCCCGGCCCAAAGCAAGTTGGGGCCGGTGGACCGCATCAAGGACCTGGTCAACTTGCAACTGCCCGGGGTGGTGATGCGCAGCCTGCCAGTCGCGCCGCGTCAGCTGCCGTTTCACAGCGGCAGCCACTACTTCGAGCTGGAGCGTCAGGGCGACTTGTGGAAGCAGATCGAGCGGGTGGGCAACATCGCGT
Organism: Rubrivivax sp.; assembly: GCA_031375065.1. GTDB lineage: Bacteria > Pseudomonadota > Gammaproteobacteria > Burkholderiales > Burkholderiaceae_C > Rubrivivax. The sequence continues at coordinate 19,809 of JANMHH010000097.1, forward strand.
TGCACGTCTCCGGCGATTTTCCGGGCCTGGAGCTCGAGCTCTGGGCCTTGCGCCAGAGCTGAACCGCAATCCGCTGAGTCGCCGCCGTGGCCACCGACCGCCCACCGCCATCCGACCCCTTCGGGGCCCTGGACGGGCGCACCTTTGTCAAGCCCAACCCGGGTGGCTGGCCATCGGCAGTTCAGCAAGACCGTGTCACGGCCGCCGGGCCCACTGAAGCCCCGCTTGACCACGGCCTGAGCCCCTTGCTGGCCGCGGCCAACCGGCTGCTGATGCTGGTGCCTTCGATACGCCAGATGCGCGCCGTGAGCGACCCCGCGGCTTTGCGGGTCTCGCTGGCCCAGGGCGTGCGCGACTTTGTTGCGGTGGCGCAAGAAGCCGGCGTGTCGCCCGAGCGGGTGATGGCCGCCCGCTACGTGTTGTGCACCATGCTGGATGAAGCAGCTTCGGACACCCCCTGGGGCGGCTCCGGCGCCTGGGGCCGGCACAGCCTGCTGGCCGAGTTCCACAACGAAGCCTCGGGCGGCGAAAAGGTGTTTCAGCTGATGGCGCGCCTGGCTGAGAAGCCCGAGGCCAATCGCGATCTGCTGGAGCTGATTTACGCCGCCATTGCGCTGGGCTTTGAAGGTCGCTACCGCGTGGTCAACGGCGGTCAAGCGCAGCTTGAAGCGGTGCGGGCCAAACTGGCCCAGATCTTGGCCCAGGTGCGCGGTCCCTATCCCGCCCCGTTGGCCCAACGCTGGGCGGCGCAACCGTTGCCCGAACGCAAGGCGCTGACCTGGTTGCCGCTGGCCCTGACGTCGGTGCTGGCCTTGCTGTTGCTGGGTGGCGCCTATGCGGCGTTTTCCTACAGCCTGGCCAGCAAGTCCGACCCGGTCTATGGCCAGATTCAGTCGCTGCGCTTGTCGCCACCGGTGGCGCCGGTGGCGCAACTGGCCGCCCAGCCGAGATTGGCGGTGTTTCTGGAGGCCGACATCCGCGCCGGTTTTGTGGCCGTGCGAGACGAGGTGGACCGCAGCGTCATCACGATTCGCGGCGACGGGCTGTTTGCGCCTGCCAGCGCCAGCTTGGTGTCCGAGCGCGAAGCGCTGATGCGCCGCATCGGCGAGGCCCTGGTTCGTGTCGGCGGTGGCGTGCTGGTGACGGGCTACACCGACAACACACCCATTCGCACCCTGCGCTTTCCATCCAATTGGCACCTGTCTGAAGACCGCGCGCAGGCGGTGCGTGATGTCCTGTTGGGGGCTGGCCTGCCACGCGACCGCATCCGTGCCGAAGGCCGAGCCGAAGCCGACCCGGTGGCACCCAATGACACACCGGCCAACCGGGCGCTCAATCGGCGGGTGGAAATCACGCTGACCCCCGTGCGAACCGACGTGGCCGCCCGCCCGTCGACCACGGCCACCCCAGCGGCGCCCGCGGCGTCGCGCTGACCGCCCAAGCCCGCCATGCGCAAGATTCTGGGTCTGATCTTCAACCGCTGGACACTGATGGCGTTGCTGCTGGGGGCCCTGGTCCTGGTGGTGTGGGTCATCGGCCCCTTGGTGTCCGTGGGCACTTGGCGCCCGTTGGACAGCAGCGCCGCGCGCTGGGCGGTCAGCGCAGCGCTGGTGGCGTTGGTGCTGGGCCTGGTGGCGTGGAAACTGTTCAGCGCCAAACGCGGCAACAGTCGGGTGGTCGAGCAACTGGTCGCTGCCCCCGCAGGCCCCGCCGAAAGCGCCGACATGAGCGCCGTGCGTGGCCGCTTTTCCGACGCGCTGGGCACCCTGCGCAACACCCGGTTTGGCACTGCGGCCGGCACCGGTTTTTGGGCCAAGCTGAAAAATCAGCTCGGCGGGCGCTACCTGTATGAACTGCCCTGGTACTTGATCATTGGTGCCCCGGGTTCAGGCAAGACCACGGCGCTGCGCAACGCCGGTCTGACGTTCCCATTGGCTGCGCAGTTGGGCGAACACGCGGTTCGCGGTGTGGGCGGCACGCGCCTGTGCGACTGGTGGTTTACCGACCGTGCGGTGCTGATCGACACCGCTGGCCGCTTCACCACGCAGGACAGCGACGCCGCCGCCGACAAGGCCACCTGGAGCGGCTTCCTCGCGCTGCTGAAAAAGTCGCGGGCGCGCCAGCCGCTCAACGGCGTGCTGATCACCGTTTCCGTGGGCGACCTGGTGGGCCGCAGCGCCACCGAGCGTGCGCTGCACGCCCAGGCCGTGCGCCAACGCGTGCAGGAACTGCATGAACAGCTGCGCATTCGCATACCCATCTACTTGCTGGTCACCAAGTGCGACCTGCTGGCCGGTTTTACCGACACCTTTGGCGCGCTGGACAAGGCCCAGCGGGCCACGCCCTGGGGCACCACCTTCCCCTTGCAACCGGCACAAGCCTGGGGCGAACAGCTGGGCCCTGAACTGCAGGCCCTGCTGCAGCGTCTGGACCAAGGCCTGATCGACCGCCTGCAGGCCGAACCCGACGTGCAACGCCGCGCCCGCATCTACGGCTTCCCCAGCCAAATGGCCAACCTGAACGGGCCGCTGGAAGAATTTGCACGCCAGGTTTTTGCGCCTTCGCCCTTCGAAGCCAACCCCATGCTGCGCGGCGTGTACTTTGTCAGCGGCACCCAGGAGGGCACGCCGATCGACCGCGTGCTGGGTGCCGTGGCGCGTCGCTACCGGGTGGAGCAGTCCATCCTGCCTGCGCAAAAGAGCAGTGGCCGCAGTTTCTTCTTGCAACGCCTGCTCGAAGAAGTGGTGTTTGCCGAGAGTGGCCTGGCCGGCACCGACCGTCGCTGGGAACGTCAGCGAGGCGTGCTGGCCGTCGCCACGTATGCACTGATCGGCGCTGTGACACTGGGCACGCTGGCGGCGTGGACGGTGAGCTGGCGCAACAACAGCGCCTATGTCGAGACCGTGTCGACCCGGGTTGAAGCCGTGCGGCGCCAGGTGCAGGAGTCACCCAACCGGGCCACGGCCGACTTGCTGCCGGTCTTGCCGGCGCTCGAGGCTACCCGGTCCCTGGCCGTGGCCAGTGGCCAGGGCCAAGGCGTGCCGATGTCATGGGGTTTTGGCCTGTACCAAGGTGGCAAGCTCGACGGCGCTGCGCGTGTGGCTTACGAGCGCATGCTGGTCGACGCCGTTTTGCCGCGCCTGGCGCTGCGGGTTGAAGAACAGCTGCGCGCCAGCGACCAGCCCGAGTCGCTCTACGAAGCACTCAAGGCCTATCTGATGATGTACCAGCCGGACCGCTTTGAAGCGGCTTCGCTCAAGCTGCACATCGAGGCCGACTGGGAGGGTCGGCTGGGCCGCGAGATTTCAGCCGAACAACGCGATGCGCTGAGCCGTCACCTGGACGCCTTGCTCGCCACCGGCGCTGCCGTTTCGCCGCTGCCGCAAGACAAGGCGCTGATCGACAGCACGCGCACCCGGTTGGCGGCCGTGTCGCTGCCGCAACGGGTCTACAACCGGCTGCGTCAACGCGGCTTGGGTGCCAACTTCCCCGAAGTCACCGCGGTGGGCGCAGGCGGCTCCAACACGCAGCTTGTTTTTGTGCGCGCCAGTGGCCAACCACTGACACGCGGCGTGCCGGGTCTGTTCACCTACGACGGCTACCACAAGGGTTTCCAAAGTGTGGTGGGCGACGCCGCACGTGCCCTGGCCGAAGAGCAGACCTGGGTGCTGGGCATCGAAGCGGCGCAAGCGCAAGGCGCAGCGGCCCTGCTGTCCTCGGGCCGCCTGAGCGACGATGTGCGCCGTCTCTACCTCAACGATTACCGCGAAACCTGGAAGGCCTACATCGCCGACATCCGCCTGCAGCCGCTGACCAGCATGGCCCAGGCGATCGAAAAGACCCGCTTCCTGTCCGGCCCCGACACCCCTCTGGCACCCATGCTGCGCCGCTTTGCAAAAGAAACCACCTTGCTGGCTCCTCAGCCGGGTGCCGTGGGCCAGGCCTCGCAACGGGTCACCGACGTGGTGCGCCAGGGCCAAGAAATGCTGCTCGGCAGCGTCGGTGCCAAGCCGGCCACCACCGGGGCACCCACGGAGCGCATCGAGAGCATCGTCGACGACGAGTTCCGCGCGCTGCGCATGCTGGTCACGGCGCCTGAAGGGGGCAAACCGGCGCTCGACGGACTGATTGAACGCCTGAAAGAGCTGCAGGTGCTGCTGACCAGCGTGGATGCCGCGCTCAAGGGCGGTGGCGCACCGCCGCCTTCGCCGTTGCCCAACCAGTTGAAGGTGGAGGCCTCCAATTCACCCGAGCCCGTGCGCAGCCTGCTCGACGCCTTGGGCTCGACCAGTTCACGGGTGGCCTTGGTGCAGCTGCGGGAATCGCTGGGCCGCGAGGTGCGCTCACAAGTCGGTGAGTTCTGCCAGCAAGCGGTGAATGGGCGTTATCCCTTTGACCCGTCGTCGTCGCGTGAAGTCACGCCGGCCGACTTTGCAACCCTCTTCGGCCCCGGTGGCAAGTTCGAGCAGATGCAGCTCAAGCTGGCGCCCTACATCGACACCAGCACCCGGCCCTGGCGCTTCCGGCCCGTGGAAGGTACGCCGCTGGGCGCCGATGTGGGCACCTTGCCGCAGTTCCAGCGCGCGCAGGCCATACGCGAGGCTTTTTTTGCCAGCGGCGGCGCTGTGCCGGGTGTGCGCCTGATCATGAAGCCGATCGAGATGGACGTTCGGCTGCGCGAGTTCTTGCTTGACGTGGACGGCCAGGTGGTGCGTTATGACCACGGCCCGCAAATCCCGACCGAGGTCAAGTGGCCAGGACCGCGTGGCACGGGTGTGGTTCGCGTCAGCGTACAGCCCGCTGGTGGCGGCATGGTGAACGACGGCCCGTGGGCCCTGTTCCGCTTGTTCGAGCGGGTCAGCGTGACGCCAGGCGCGGTGCCGGAAAAATTCCGCGCCAGTTTCGACATCGACGGCCGCAAGACGGTGTTCGACGTCACCAGCAGCAGCGTCAAAAACGCCTTGCGCCTGCCTGAGCTGCGCTCGTTCCAGTGCCCCAACGGCCTGTAGTCGTTTGACGCCATGGCGGCTTCGCCTCCCGGTTGGTTTGGCAAGATGGCGTCGCTGGGCGACTTTGCTTCGCGGCGATTGACGCCCGAGTGGGTGCAGGCTTGTGACACCTGGTTGTCGGCGGGTGTCGGCACCAGCCGGCAACAGCTGGGCGATCAATGGCTCGCCTCCTATTTGGCCGCACCGGTGTGGCGTTTTGCCTGGGCGCCCAACGTGGTCGACACCCAGTGGTGGTTTGGTGTTTTGATGCCCAGTTGTGACCGTGTTGGGCGCTACTTTCCGCTCATCGTCGCCCAGCCTCGCGCACTGCCGCCCACCGACCGCTTTGGCTTGGCTCACCTGGACCTGTGGTGGACGCGGTTGGCACAGGTTGCGATGCGCACGCTCGACGACGCTGCGGACATCGAAACCTTTGAGGCCGCGCTGGCTGACCTGCCGGACTGGCCAGCGGTGCGGACGGCGGCCTCGCTGACAGCGCCAGTGGGCGCGTCGGCGCCGTGGGCCTGGCCCGCCGGAACGACGCTGGACGAGCTGGCACACAGTCTGGCCGCAGACACTTTGCAACGGCGCTTGCTTGGGCACAGCCTGTGGTGCGCCTGGCGAGCCGAGGCGCCGGCGTCACCGTGTCATCTGATGCCCGGGCTTCCAGGTGCAGAGGCATTTGCGCAGACGCTGTTCGCGCCCGGCTGAACGGCGGACTGGACAGACCATCCAGGGCTTTTCAGCGGTTCTGCAGCCTGCCCGGCACCGTTTCTTCGGTGATGGCGATGGTCATCTGCCCCGGATCGCCGACCCAGACCGCAATGGCGCTGAAGTTGTCTTGCTGCGCTTGGGCGTTGGCCAAGACTTGGGCGCGCATGTCCTGCAGCCAGTCTTCGGGCCCGCCTGCACGGGCCAGTCCCTGGGCCAACTGATCGGGCTCGAAGTGATCCCACCAGCCGTCGGTGCACAGCAAGTAGGCGTCGCCTTCGAGCAGGTCAACCGGCCGGGCCACCGTGTGCGGGTGAACATCACCTTCCATGCCTATCGCCGCCACCAGGTGGTTCTTGCCCGGGTGTTGGCGCGCCTGCGCTTCTGTCAGCAGGCCAGCCAGCACCATCTGCTGCACCACGCTGTCGTCCACCGTCAATTGCTCCACGCGACCATGGCGCAGCCGGTACAGGCGCGAGTCGCCCACATGCGTCCACAAGGCCCGTTGCACGGCGGCGTCCACCCACAGCACCACCAGCGTGGTGTGCATGCGCGCTTCGGCACCTTTGGCCGCGCTGTGCCCCTGTTGCAAGGTGGCGTGGGCACCGAGCACGGCATTCGTCAGCACCTCGGGCGTGAACACTGCGACGGGATGGCTCAACGCACGCTGAACATGCTGCACGGCCAGCGCCGAAGCAACTTCGCCACGGGCATGACCACCGGCGCCATCGGCCAGCACGGCATGGTGGCCCAGCGCGTTGCTGCCCTGGAGAAGGGCGTCTTCGTTGCCGCTGCGGGCGCCGACTTCGCTGCACGCAGCGACCCGCAGCCGCATCATGACGGGCCCTTGTGCTTGAGCCGGTCGACCTGTTGTTCATAGGCGGCCACAAAGGCCTTGCCAAACAGCTTGTGAAAATCTTCTTGCGCCTCTTCGCGAATGGCGCGGTGGTGCTGCAGGTAAAGCTCCCACAGACGGGAGCGGCGGTTCAGCGCGAGCAGGTTCTCCAGCATGGAACCGCTGGCCAGCTGCGCCTCCAGCGCTTGGGGGTCAAAGCGGTCGAGCATGCCCTCGATGGCCGAACGCATGCCCGCCACGCTGGCGATGGCATGGCCGACCAGATCTTGCATGGCATCGTCCATCGCTGCTGGGCCGTCCAGGAAGCCACGCGCTGGCGGCTGCAGCAGCTGCTCCAGCGCCAGCTTGGCGTCGGGTGCAAACTTCAGCGGGTTGTTGCTGCGGGCTTGAATTTGAGTGACCGCCGCACGCATTTCGTGTTTGGTGCTGGCGCGCACCGCCATCAGCTGCAAAGTGCCTTCGATGGCGCTGCGCGTCACCCGGCCCAGCAGCTGCATCCGATCCGCACCGGTGCCGGCGGGCAACGGAATGCGCACACCAGCGCCTTCACAAAAGGCTTGCCAGAGTTGGGCTTCGGCATCGCCCACTTCGGCGCGGGATGGTGGCGACGACGGAGATGCAAACGGCGGTGCGGGTGGGCGCGCCAGCGCCGGGGTGGGCGTGGCCAGCCGTGGGGGCTCGAAGGCATCAGCCAAGGCTGGCGTCGAGGCGGGCAATGCCCAGTCGTTGGACGCGGCACTGGCGCCGCCAAACAAGGCCAGCGGGTCGGTCGACAAACCCCCGGGCTGCGCCTGCACAGGGCGCCCGAGATCGGCGCTGAAGTTGGCCAAAGGGTCTGAGCCCAGGCCGACAGACAGGCCAAAGGTGTCGTCGATGGACGCGCTGCCCGCGGCCGGGATCAAGCCACCAAAAGGGTCGTCTGCGCCCACCGGACTTGGCGCGGCCCACCCCCCACGGGCGGCTGCGCCCGCTTGCGGTTTGGGCGGCGACAACGCGGCGCTGGCGAAGGGGTCGAAGTCGTCGGGCAACACCTGGGCCGCTGGTGCCTGTCCTGGTGCGGGTGCGGCCACGGCGCGAGAGCCGCTGCTGACACCGGCGGGTGCGGCCATGAGCCCGGCAAACGGGTCCGCTGTGGCAGGGGCCGCAGGGGTCAGGGCAACGCCCGCAGGGGCGCCGTGCATGAAGTCGCCCAAAGGGTCTGCGCTGGCCGCGCTGGGCCCCAGCAGGTCGGCAAACGGGTTGTCGGCCGACAGCGCCGGTGCTGGGGCTGGTTGGTAGGCCGGCGGTGCGGCCACCGGTGGCCGTGTCGGTGTTGTTGAACGCGCGGGCGGCGGCGTCGGCTTGGCAAGGGCAGGGGGACTTTGACCGACCCCAGGCTGGAAGTCGACGCGCAAGAGATAGCCGCCGAGCCGCACCTCATCGCCGTGGCGCAAGGGGCCGGACTCACCGGCCGCCAAAGCCTGGCCGCCCACCACCACGGGGTTGGCGACGCCGACGTTGCGAATCAGAAAGCCTTCACCGGTGCACACCACTTCGGCCTGCTTGCGCGATATGAAGCGCTCGGGGTCGGGCAACGCCAGCGTGCAGTGGTCAGCACGGCCAATGCTGCCGCCGCTGGCGTCAAAGCGAGCGCTGATAGGGCGGCTCAGCGCTTGATCGTTGAGGGAAACCGCCAGCAGGGTGAGGATCATGAGGGAGGCAGACGCCTGAATCGTGGAGACGGGGCGTACCTTGCGGCGCGCTGGAGTGAACCCATGGTCGGCAGGCTCAGGTTCATCGACAACCGACCAAAGTCACCCCCAAGCCCGTCATCATGAAGTGTCAGCCTCAGGGCTGCAGCCACCATGACACGGCTCCGAAGCACAGTGCGATCCAGGCCCAGATGGCCGCCGCGCCGCGCCAGCGGCGGGTGCGCGCTGCCTGCAGCAAGGCCAGCGCCACAAACAACACGGCAAGCCAGGGGAAGAGGCTGGGTGGGTCCACGGGGAGGATGACCTTCAGTCAAAGAGTTCCGTTCCCGCCGCATGCCAGCGACCGGGCTTGTGGTGACTGTCCAGAGCCAGGGCATGCGCCTGTTGGTGCTGCAGCAGGGTTTGCTGAGTCTGTACCGGCAGTTCAGGGCGCAACAACAACTTCAGGCCATGGCGGCATTGCAGCTCTTCATTCAGCAAGGCGCGCCATGGCGCCGGAAAATGGGGTTCGGCCAAGCTGTGAAGCATCCAGGCCACGGTGCAGGGTTGGCCCAGGCGGTAGCGGCAGCCTGCCGTGAATTCAGATCCGTGGTCGGCCAGCCACTGGCCCCAAACGGCGGGGTCCTGGCTCAGCCTGTCGACGCGCTCGCCAAAGGGTTGACCGTCCAGCCGCGTCGGCCACGCACCGGACTGGCGAAATCGCTCGGCTTCGGCTTCGGACAGCGTGTCTTCGTCGGCCAGCTCGGGCACCAAAACCTGCTCGTGCAAGGGCGCACCCGTGATCAGATGCAAAGCCTGCGCCGCTGGCGCCGCCACCGCTTCGAATGCCAGCAAGGCCACCAGTGCCCGCACCGCTGCCAAGTCGCCCATCAAGCCCAGGGCCTGAATCACCGGAAGTGGTGTGTCGGCGCCGATCAATTGGGTCAGCAGCTGCGGCATCGCTGTGCGTGAGGCGGTCAAGGCCGCCAGAAGTGGACGTTGCGGCCCGGTCAGCACCAGCGAGCGGGCTTGTGGATCGTGCAAACGCAGGCCGGCCCGCAGCGCCGCCTCTCGCACGCTGGGGTCGGTGTCACCGTAGTGCGCTCGCGCCAGATCCAGCGCCTGGTCCTCCTGGCAGCGGCCCACTTCGCCCAGCAGCGCCACACGCTGTGCTGCTGGGGCGCGCTGAAGCGCGGCCGACAACTGGCCCTGCGTTGGCCAGCCGCGACAGGCCGCCACAGCCGCCAGGGTGGGTGCAAGCCGCGAGTCGCCCTGGCCCAGACCACGCAGGCACTGCTCGCGCCAGGTCGCGGGCCACTCGGCCACCAGCGCGTGCGAGATCGAGGCCAGCTTGGCCTGGTCATCCAGATCCGAGCCATGGGCGATGTGCTGCAACAGCGGCAGATCGGCAGCCCGGCAGGCCAAGGCGGCGATGCCAAACAGCTCATCGGCATCGGCCTGTGCAGCACGCGCCTTGCCCACTTGAAGGGCCAGCGAGCCGCCCACCAGCAGGGCGTCCAGATGGGCCTCCAGGCGTTGTTCAAAGGGGCCGGCATCGGTCCAGCTGTGGTGCCTGGCGGTGCGCATGGCCTGCGCTTGTGAAGCCAGGAAGCCGATCTCGTCGAGGTGCTCCTCAAAGAGGCCCACCTTGAAAGCGAGCAAAGAGGTGGTCATGAACTTTGCCCTGGGCGTGCGATCTGCAGTTCGATGGAACGCACGTCGTGCAGGCCGTTGGCGCTGGACCAAGGGCTGCGCCAGATGAGTGTCAAGGCGCGCAGATCCAGATCGATGATCACGGTGTCCAGCAGCGGCTCCAGCGCCACCCGCTTGCGCGAGCGGGTTTCGATCCGGCAGCGTGGCGCGCCACGGGCGGGCAAAAAAAACGCCAGCCGCCCTTCGGGACTGGCACCCAGCACCACCGCTTCCTCTTGCCCTTGCAGGTGACCCTGGGTGACCAGGCCGGGAGACGCGGCGTTGAAAAAACTGCGTTTGAAGTCGCGCGCCAGCAATGGCTTGCGCGTTTGCGTCCAGGTTTCGTCATAGGTGCCAGCCAGGGCCTGGCGCGGTTGCCAGTCGGGCGAGATGAAACCAAAGCCGGCCGGTGGCGGGGTGTCGCCGGGGCCGCCATAAGGGTGCTCGGGGTCTTCGAAGTTGGGCAGCGCTTGTTCGTGGTCCAGGCGCAGTCGCTCGTCCAGAAAGCCCACGCCGACCGGGTTGCGCCATTCGCAGCGGTGCTGTGCCGCGTCTTCATGGCGGCGATCCCACCCGCCAAAGGCGCGCTCGTAAACGATGGGAATGCGATCGAAGGGCGCAGGTGCGGAAATCGACAGCCCGCCCACGCCGCGCCGCAAGTGGCGGTCGCCCAGCACGCGCGCGACCTTCTGCGCGCTGCCCAGTTTGAGGCCCACCTGGCTCTGGGTGGCGCCGCGCTCGGGTGCATGCGCGTGGCCCAGCAAAACCACGTCGGTGCCCGCAGGCTTGCAAAAGGCGATTTGCGGTTCCAGGCGCATGCTGGTGTTGGCCGGGTCGCCACGCCAGTCACCTGCCAGCCGCACCGGCGGTTGCTTTTCAAGCCAGCTGAGCTTGCCCTTGGGCCCAATGTGCCAGGTGCCTTGAATCAGCGGTACCACCTGCGGCACACCTTCTTCGTCGGCCAGGGCCAGCGGCTCCAGGACGAGTCCGGTGGTGTTGATCAGGGTCGGGTGCGGCATGCCCGCTCACCACTCCGCGGGCAAAGCCACGGGGCTGGTCTGACGCGCCAGCGACGGGCAGTAGCGGTACTCAGCCTGCGTCTTGAGCCTGAGCTGCGTGGCCATGCGCAGCAGGGCCAGCCCTTCGACGTAGAGCTGGCGCAGAGCGATCACGTCGTACTCTTCAATGCGTGCACGCGCACGCTCTGCATCCAGCGCGTCGGTATGGGCCTGCACCAGGCCTTCGAAAGCGGCGTCGAAGCCGTCCACGTCACGTTGCACCAAGGCCCGCAGCACGGGCAGCCGGGCGTCGGGTTGACCGTCGAGTACGGTTTCCCAGCGCTCAAAAAGCGACTGCGTGCGCGCCACGTCGGCCACGGGCGCCAACACCGCGTGTGCGATCTGGGCGTGGCAGTAGTCGTCTTCGTACTCGTGCCCCTTGCGCCAGTCACGCGGGGACAGTGCGACGATCTGGCGCGCCAGCGCAAAGTCGGCCGCAGCCACCGCGTCGAAGAAGGGTTCGATGCGGGACGAAGCGTCGTGGCGATCGGCCTGGCCACTGGCCTGCAAGCGCTGCAAAAAACTCTGGCGGCAACGGCCACTGCGCACCAGGTTGTGCGTGAAGGCTTGGTGCCTGCCTTGCTCTACCAGGGAGATGATGGCCAAGGTGCGCAGCTTGGCGCAGCTTTCCACGCAGACTTGACCCAACTGATCCACCGGATAGTCGGGGTTGGTGAAGGCACTGAGCCAAAAGGCGGCGTCGTAGGCCGTGGCTTCCAGGTATCGGGCGAGGCTCATGACAGGGTCGGGACGGTCAGTCTGGGAAGTCAACCACGTCCAGCCAGTCCAGGCCGCTGAAACCGGCCTGGGTCAACGTCCGGGCGAAAGCGCCCCGCACGATCACGGGCGTTGGGTACCCTTTGAGCTTGAAGAGTTGTCGGTCCGGAGGCACACGCTGCTCATCCAGCACCAGCTTGGTGACCTTGTCGATCTTGCCCTTGACCAGTCGGTGGGGTTGGTAAACGGACTGCTGCATGTCGATGCAATCTACCAACTCCAGTGGATGCACGATCACATGAGACGAGCTCGCCACCCGCCCTTTGTGGTCGACCACGGTCATGGGCAGGTACTCCACATGCGTCAACCTCGCGTCGATCAGGGCTTGTTGCAGCCGCTGGGACACCAGCAAGACCTGCTCCGCATTGCAGACGTTGTCTGGCAGGGTCAGGTCACGTGGGAAGTCGGGGTCCATGTGAAACGCCGTCTCGGAAGGAAACTCGTCTTTCAGCGTGCGCCCGTGGTCGAATCGGTTGTTCTCGTCGAAGCCTCGAAGGTCATGCAGCACCGCTGCGCCAGGCACGCTGAGATAGCGCCAAATCAGGAAATCACTGCTCATCTGGGGTCCTTCGCTCAAAGCATGGCGTTGGCAAGTCGGTCGATCCACTTGGCGACTTTCTCGTCGAATATGTGCACGGGGAAACCCATCTTGCAGACCTTGCCGGTCTTGGCCATTGAAAAGGGCTCGACCCAACTGGGATCGGGTGGCTTCGCCTGGGCCAGTTTCCAAGCGGCGTCGGTTCCACCCTTGCGCGCCGAACCGCGGGCGTTGATGGTGGCTTTCCATTCAACCGAGAGTCCCTCCAGGGCGCCCTTGAGCCCATCAGCTTCAAGGTCGTGACCCGCGTCTTTTGCGTCCTTGGCCAACTGCCGGCAGACCTGGCGAATTTCGTAGGTGTAGCTCTCGCTGCCGTTGTGATCGATGTTGTGCTGAGGCAGGTTTTGAAACGGAGGCGGCGGCACGTTCATGGGCAAAAACTGGCGTGACTTGGTGATCTTGCAGTACCACATGACCGTGTGCCCCCACAAAGGCAGAGCGATCATGTTGCCGCCGTTGTTGATGCACCAATCGGTTTCTTCAATGGCCTTCTTGATCGTGGTGTTGCCGGCCAACTCGTCGGTGACGGGCGACACACACAAGATGTGGTGAGCCTCGTACTTTTTGTCAGTCGGCTTGCCTTCCACGAGTTGAAGGTAAGTGAAGGCCGACCAACCGGGCTTGCACACATCGACATAGGTCTTGGGCTGCTTGCAGTCGCCGCACTTCGGGTTGGCGCGAATCGAGCAGAACTTCTTGGTGGTCGACTCGACCTTGCATTTGTCAGTCATGGCGTTTCAACTGGCACAGAGCATCAGGGTGGCGCGCTCACCGCCGTCGGCGCAGGCGGCCACCAACGCGGCTGGGCCGGGCGCGTACCTGCGCTGCCAGGCTTGGCTGGCCATGGCCACCGCCAACGGCATGCTGGCGGCACCGGTGTCGCCAAATGAAAGTGCAGGGAACCAGATGGCGGGATCGGCGAAGCTGGCGTCCACCGCGCGCAGGCGGGCAAGCATCGACCCCCATTCGTTGGCGCGGTAGATCTCGCCGTTGTGATCACCCAGCATCCAAACGTGTGGCGACGGTGCCGCGCTCCAGGTCTGAGCCAGCGCAGCCGCCAGCACTTCGCCCGAGCTGACTCGACCTTCGCCCTGAGCCAGGGGCTCTTCGGCCAATGCCAAGCCGTGCAGGCGAGCCAAGGGCTGGGCTGCCTCGCCGCCGCGCCGCAGCGCCAGCGCCACCGCGGCCTCGCCTGGCATCAGCCCGGCGGGCGCGTCGTCGCACTTCAGGCGGCCGCAAACGGCCAGCCAACACAGCGTGTCATCGTCCAGCATGGAGTCCGCTGCCAAGACGATGGCGGTGTCGACCTGCCCGGCCAGCAGCGCTTGGGTGGCCGCAGCCATGGCCACGGCTCCGGCTGCATGCCCCAGGTGACTCCAAAAAAATTTGCAAGGGGTCTGCGGCCAGGCAATGCCGGTCGTGAGAGCCTGAACCCGTTGGCCCATGCGCGTGCCGGAGTCGCCTTCTTCGGCTGGGTCCAGGGCCGTGCCCTCGGGCATCAGCGCCTGGCAAGAACTTGTGCGGCCAGGGTCAGGCATGGCCACAAACAGGCCTACGCGCTGCTGCAGTTGTGCAGCGTCCATGCCACGGGTCAACAGGTCGTTGAGCGCGCCCTGGGCCAGTCGCAGCAGCCGGGTGTCGCCAGCAAAACCCAAGGTGAGCAGGTCGGCGCTGTGGCCGGCGACCGCTTCTTCAAGGCCCGTGACACCGGAGCGCTGGCGCCAGTGCGCCTGCGCGCAGGCGCGCGACAGGCCGGCGCGTGCTGCAGCCAGCGCCGTGGGGGCGTCGTAGCCCAAGGCGCTGACCAGCCCCACCCCGGCCAGCACGGTTTGGCCACCGTCAACCCAGCGGTTTGCCACAGCCGGGGAAATAGCAGCAGCCCTTGTCGTCGCCCATGGCGATGACGGGGCCTTGGATGACGGGAAACGGCGGCGTGTTTTTGTCGTTGTGCAACATGAGGTCCAGCGCGCGGGCAACGTTCTTGCCGTCGAACTTCACGTCAAAACTGAAATTGACGAACTCGGCCTTGCCTTTGACTTTGTTCGAGACAACGCCAAACAAACTGCCGGCTTCATCGCCGGTGCTCATCTTGAAATTGGAGTCTTTCACACAAGGCGGGTTGCCGTCGCATTTGACAGTGGACGCACCCTGCGCTGTATCTGAACTCTGAGCGATGTTGGGGTAAGGAATGGGCACAAAGGGCGCAGGCGGTGCTGGCGTCTTGCACACATCGGGAAACGCGATGGTGATGCCGTTGCTGGACGCGTGCACCACCGACATGAAGTTGACACCAACGGTTACGGGCATGGCTGGGGAAACCAAGGCTTCAATTGATCTGGACAGACGCGCCGCGAATCTTGTTGGTGGCGCTGGCCTTGCTGAGCACTTCAGTGCCCTTGACCACCACCTTGCCGTCGGCATTCATGGTCACCGAGGCGCTGCCACAGCGCAGCTGCACTTCGGTGTGACCCTGCAGAACGATGCGATCCAGGTCCAGTACCAGCGCGCGGCTGCTGGGCAGCGCTTCTTGCACCAGGCCCACGATGATGGGCTTGAGCGCGTCACCCGCTTCAAGAAAGAGCAGCACGGGGCAAGGCAAGGTGGGTGGCGGCAGGCCCGGTGCGAAGACGTGAGCGAGCACACGCGCCAGCAGGCCGGTTGTCGGCCCGCCCGCATGGCGCACCACGGCGCGGCCTTGGCGCAGTTCAATCAACTCGCCCACCACTTGGGACGGCATGGCCGGCGCCAAGGCCAGAGGAATACGGGGTTGTCGCAGTGCCGTCATGGTCATCAGTTTTGGGTGATCTTGCTGCCTTTGATCGTGACGTCGCCACTGCCTTTGACGTTGATCTTGCCGCCCTTGATGGTGATGTCGCCGTTTTTCTTCATGATGATTTCGGCACTGCCGGTCTTGAAGACAATTTCATCTTCGGCGGAGATGAGCACCTTCTTGGCCTTCAAGGTCGACTCCTTGGCCACTTCAACCGTGTGCTGCCCGCCGACTTTTTCGGTGTAGTTTTTGGCCACCTTGACGGCGTGGTTCTCACCGATGGTTTCGGTGAGGTTTTTTCCAACGGTGAGCGATGTGTCGCGGCCCACGCTGGTGGTCAGGTTGCCACCCACGGTCTGGGCCTTGGCTGCGCCGACGGTTTCGGCCATGGCACCGCCGACGGTGATGGCCATGGCGGCACCCACGGTGATTTCCATGGCGCCGCCCACCGCCTCGGAGTGGTTGATGGCAATGGTTTCAGTGAGCGTGCTGCCCACGGTCAAGCTCATGGCTGCGCCAATGGTCTCCGAATGGTTGACACCGACATCAACCACCTTGTTGCGAATCACGGTCTCGGATTTGTCACGCAGCACCTGCATCGAGCGGTCGCGGCCGATGCGTACAGACTCGTCGTTGTCCACCGACTCGTTGCGGTCGTGCTTCACGTGCACGGTTTCGTCGTGGTCTATGGTTTTGCTGCGGTCATGCCCGACCCAGTGGGTCTCGTCGTTCTCGACTTCGATGTCCTGGTTCTTTTCGGCGTGAAGCCACAGTTGCTCGGAGCCCTTCTTGTCTTCAAAGCGCAACGCGTTGGCGTTGGCGTAAGTGCCACCCTTGCTGCTGCGCGTGAGCACGCCGCTCTGGGTGGCGTTGGCGGGCAGTTCCCAGGGCGGCATCTGCTCGGCGTTGTAGACACGGCCGGTGATGATGGGGCGGTCGGGGTCACCTTCCAGGAAGTCGACCACCACCTCTTGCCCGATGCGCGGCAACTGCACGAAGCCAAAGCTCTTGCCGGCCCAAGGCGAGGAGGTGCGTACCCAGCACGAGCTCTTTTCGTTTTTCTTGCCGTAGCGGTCCCAGTGGAACTGCACCTTCACACGACCGTACTTGTCGGTGTAGATCTCTTCACCCGCCGGGCCCACCACGACGGCGGTTTGAGGGCCCTGCACAAAGGGCTTGGGCGTGCGGCGCTCGGGGCGGAAGGGCTGCGCCGAAGGCATGGCGCTGAAGTGGCAGTCAAAACTGTCGCTGCCGCCGTCGGCTTCGTGCGCCGCCAGACGTGCGGTGATGCTGGACTGCAGGCACAGGTGCTCGGCGTTCTGGTCGGTACGCGGGTGGCGTGTCAGTGAAAACAGGTGGCCTACTGTCAGGCTGCGCGACGTGGTGCTGCCAGACTGGCGTTCGAATTGGGCCTGCTGTTCCTCCAGCTGGTTGTCGGCCAACAGCTGGCCGGCGGACTTCTGCGTGTATTCGCCGTCGTAGTCGAAGACTTCGTGCTTGTCTTGCGGGTGCGACCGGGTTTGCAGGTGTTCAACCAGCAAGGCTGTGGACGGGCGCTCGAAGTCGTAGCTGGTCAGGGCCACTTTGCCGGTGCGCACCTCGCGTGAGCAGGACCAGCCGGTGATGCAGGCCGCGTCGGGCGGGGCCTGGCCGGCATTGTCAAAGTAGGGCAGCTTTTCGGCCCCGACCGCAGGCTTCAGCGCACTGGTGTCGTCCACCAACATCAGCTTGTGCGCCGAGTCGGTATGAACAAAAAACCAATAGATGCCCTCTTCTTCGAGCAGGCGCGCCACAAAGTTGAAGTCGGTCTCGCGGTACTGCACGCAGTAGACGCGTTTTTGATAGCTGCGAAAGAGCTTGAACTCGAAACTGGCGATGGCCGCATGGTCGGCAAAGACCTGCTCGACGATCTGCTGCACCGTCAGGTCCTGGAAGATGCGGCAGTCGGCGGTGCGGGTCAGAAACCACAACCAGGGGCGCAACGTGGCCTGGTACTGGAAGTAGCGGCCCTGCGACTGGCCGATGCCAAAGCGCGTCACGAAGCCGTGAAAGTGGCGCTTGGCGCCTGCGCGCAGCGCGACCGTCACGCCAGCGGCCTGACCCAGCAGTTTTTCAGCGGCCAGGTCGGCTTTGTCGGCGACCAGGGTGAGCTCGACGCTGTCGAGCGCCGAGATGGCCTGCTGCGCGGTCAGGGACTCGAAGCGCAGGCTATCGGGTGGCAGCGGGCAGTTGAAGGTGATGGGCGAAGGCATGGGGAAGTTCAGGGCTGCGGGCTCTGCGTCACCTGGGACGGGTTGAGGGTCATGCTGGGCGAGCGCGTTGCCCAGGAACAGCGCCGAAAGTCATGTCGCATCCTTCGCGCAGGGGAGGCCATCGATCAGTGGCTCCGGCCCGCCGATTTGAGCACCTCGGCGCGCAGCATGTGCCAGCTGCGGCCCGTGGTGACGTCGATCAACTCGACCGAGGTGATGCGGCTGTTGTTCTGCAAGACCTCGGAAATGGTCCACAGCTCGTCGACCAGCATGGGCTCGCCACCCTTGGCCAGCTGGGCGCCGAGTTGGCGGTTGTGCACGTAGGCGGTGACCTTGCCTTCCAGGCTGGCCGCATAACGTTCGGAGAGCAGTTTCCAGAGGTCGCGTGTGATGGCCTCCAGTGGCGTGCCCTTGATCTTGAAGTAGGCGCCAAACTGTTTGCTGTAGAGCTCCAGGAACCCTTCGCGTTCCAGTATCGATTCCAGATTGACCAGCCCCTTCTCTTTTGCCAGCCGGCCCGCGGCGCGCATGCCGCTGAAGGTCTGGTCACCCGGCACCGACAGCTTGCTCCACAGCATGCCCTTGTCGCGGGGCACCTTGAAGCTGATGCGCTCGGCCATGGCCATCCAGGCGGCCCTGATCTTGCCGGTGTCGACGGCGGCCGATGCCGCGCCGGCACCGGGCTTGACCAGACCCC
>JANMHH010000098.1:0-2006 GCA_031375065.1 Rubrivivax sp.
GAAATGGTCATGCCGGGCGACAACGTGAGCATCACGGTCAAGCTGATCAACCCGATCGCGATGGAAGAAGGCTTGCGCTTCGCCATCCGTGAAGGTGGTCGCACCGTCGGCGCCGGCGTCGTGGCCAAGATCATCGAATAACGAGGTCAGCTACAGGGGTATAGCTCAATTGGCAGAGCGTCGGTCTCCAAAACCGAAGGTTGGGGGTTCGATTCCCTCTGCCCCTGCCACCCGGTCCGCCGCGGTGGTTTTTCACCCAGCAAGATAGCAAGACCGCTCATCCGAAACAGCCCGCCAAGGTCGCCAAAACGGCCTGCGGGCTTTGCTCCTGATAACGCCCACCGGCTTGGCTGCTCAACCGGCGGCCACACAGATTGAAAGTCATGTCCACCCAACCTCAAGTCGAAACCGTCTCCACAGGCGCCGACAAGGCCAAACTGGCCGGCGCAGCACTGCTGTTGGTGGCCTCGGTTGTGGCCTTTTACTACCTGGGTAAACAAGACCTGTGGTTGCGCGTGGTCGCGCTGCTGGCGTTGATTGGTGCGGCCGTGGCGCTGTTCTTCACGGCCGAAAGCGGCAAACAGCTGATTGGCTTTGGGCGCGATTCGGTGCGCGAGACCAAAAAGGTCGTCTGGCCGACCCGCAAGGAAGCCATGCAAATGACCGGTTACGTCTTCGCGTTTGTCTTTGTGATGGCGCTGTTCATGTGGGTCACCGACAAAACACTCGAATGGTTGCTGTACGACCTGATCCTGGGTTGGCGCCACTGACCAGGGCACTTGAGACCACACCATGACCGAGCCCTCCACCCAGAATGACGCCAAGACTGACGCCATGACCGAAGCTGCACTCCCCGCGATCGCGTCGGCCAAGCGCTGGTACATCGTCCACGCCTACTCGGGCATGGAAAAGGCCGTCGAGCGCAACCTGCGCGAACGCATAGACCGCGCCGGCATGCAAGACAAGTTCGGCCGCATCCTGGTGCCCACCGAAGAGGTCGTGGAGCTGAAGAACGGCAAGAAGAGCGTGACCGAACGTCGCATCTATCCCGGCTATGTGCTGGTGGAGATGGAAATGGTTGACGACACCTGGCACCTGGTCAAGCACACCAGCAAGGTCACCGGTTTCATCGGTGGCGCACGCAACCGCCCGGCGCCGATTTCGGAAGCCGAAGTGGCCAAGATCGTCAACCAGATGCAAGAAGGCGTGGACAAGCCGCGGCCCAAGGTCGAATGGATCGTGGGCGAGCTGGTCCGGGTCAAGGAAGGCCCTTTCACCGACTTCAACGGCGCGGTCGAAGACGTCAACTACGAAAAGAGCAAGGTCAAGGTTTCCGTCACCATCTTTGGCCGGGCCACGGGTGTTGAGCTGGACTTTGCCCAGGTCGAGAAAATTTGATTTTTTGGCTTGCAGGCGTGCCCGACCCGGCGCCTGCATCGCACTGACAACACGGGTCGTTTGACGAGGAGCTGCGCAGACCCACGGTCTGTAGGCGTTTGAACTCGAGGAGCCTTTCATGGCAAAGAAGATCATCGGTTTTATCAAGCTGCAAGTACCGGCTGGCAAGGCCAACCCGTCGCCCCCGATTGGCCCTGCGCTGGGTCAACGCGGTCTGAACATCATGGAGTTCTGCAAGGCGTTCAATGCGCAGACGCAGCAGGGTTTTGAGATCGGCATGAAGCTGCCGGTGGTCATCACCGCTTTCGCTGACAAGAGCTTCACCTTCATCATCAAGTCGCCGCCTGCGACCGCACTGTTGAAGAAGGCCGCCGGCATCACCAAGGGCTCCGGCAAGGCGCATCTGGACAAGGTTGGCAAGGTCACGCGCGCGCAGCTCGAAGAGATCGCCAAGATCAAGATGAAGGACCTCAACGCCGCCGATATGGATGGCGCTGTGAAGATCATCGCGGGCTCAGCGCGCTCGATCGGTCTGGTCGTTGAAGGAGTTGTCTGACCATGAGCAAGCTCACCAAAAAAGCCAAGGCCACGGCCAACAAGGTCGACAG
>JANMHH010000107.1:0-12141 GCA_031375065.1 Rubrivivax sp.
GCGTGCCCATGGCCTCCCGCCAACGCATGGCGTCGTGGATGCGGTGCCGCGCGCTCGGGTGGTGGAAGAACACGAACTCCTCGACGGCGCCCGGATCGGGCTTGCGGTAGTCCGAGAGCTTGAGCATCACCTCGGCAAAGCCATGCGGCTCGCGGGCCAGGTTCAGGCCGAAGCGATCGGCCTCGATCTCCTGCGTTCGGATGATGGTGTTGAAGCCCGGCGTGGCCGCCAGCATGAAGACCGAGAACACCGCGGTCAGCAAGGGCAGACTGGCCACGTCGGCGACGGCCTGCGTACCCCAGCGAGCGCCATAGCGCGCGAACAGGCGGCGCATCGCCCAGTGGCAGAACAGCAGACCGAAGAGAATCAGCAGGCCGAACTGCATCAGCATCTTGGGCCCGTGGTTGAGCACGTAATGGCCGAGCTCATGGGCCATCACCGCGCGGATCTCGGGCAGCGAGGTGCGGCTCAAGAGGTTGTCGTTGAGGCGGATCGCCGCCGTGCTCCCCAAGCCGCTGACGTTGGCGCTGACGCGCTTGGTCTGGCGCGAGGCGTCGAAGGCATAGACCTCGTCGGCCGGTACGCCGGTGGCATGCGCCATCGTCAACACGGCACTCCGCACGGGGCCCGGTTCCAGCGGCTTGTAGGTGTTGAACAGCGGGTCGATCAGCACCGGGCTGACGAGCAGCATCAAGGCCAGCAAGACCGAGCAGGCGGCCGCCCCCCACAGCCACCAGCGCTCGCCGGCGCGGCGGAACACCGCGTAGAGCAGCGCCACCGCGAGCATCGTGCCGACGACCTCGACGCCCAGGCCCACAGCCCAATCCAGCCACCAATCGGCCTGGTCCTGCGTCGACATGCCATAGCCATGCTCGCGCCAGTAGCCCTTGTAGAAGTTCAAGGGCAGCATCAGCAGGCCGGCGAGCAGGCCGTAGACGCCGCCGTAGAGGCCGTCGCGCAGCAAGGCGTAGCGACCGACACGCTGCGCCCAGTCGCGCAGCCGCGCAGAGCGGCGCCCCTGCAGCAGCAGCCCGGCGATCGCCAGAACGATCAGCACCTCCCAGAGTTGCAGCCAGTAGCCGCCCTCGTCGTAGTCGTTGGAGCGCTGCACCGCCTCCTGGGGCAGGCGGTCGAGATAAGCCTGGGTGGCCAACTTGGCGTCACGCGGCAGCGCGGCGCGCCAGGCGTCGTCGACCGCAACGATGACCAGGGGCGCGCGCACGCTGGCATCGCCGGCATGCGAGTGCAGCAGCGGCAGCTCTGCCGCGCGCAGCGGCGCGCCGATCAGCACGGCGCAGAGCAGGAAGGCGATGCGGCGCCAACACGCTGGCACAGACGCGGGAGCTTGCATAGCAGGTGTACGGGTGGCAAGGCGCGCAGTTTCTCGAAGCGGGGCGGCGACGCAAGCAGGCATGCGACGAAACGACCTGCGGCCGGTGTCAGCTGCAAAACTTAAGGACGCGCGGAACAGGCGGTGGCGCATAACGCATGGCGGCTCATGGCCGGGTCTTGCCGAAGCGTGACTACCGACCACGGTCTGTTCGGCGTCGCATGGCTGACGTTCGAAGACGCGGCGTCGAGCTCACCCTATCGGTCGTCCAGAGCCGGTCGGGCTCCTGCTCTCACCGCCGGAAAGCTGACCCCTAAGTTGAGCGACCGGACAGCTGACCTCCGCGGTCGGCAGTAGTCGACCCTGAAGGGACAGTGGCTGACCAGATCTCGCCGCGCTGAAGCCGCCGGTCGACCCCACGCAGGGTCACCACAATTCGGGTCTAGCGCCTGTGCGGTGCAGATGTGCGTGAGAGCCTCGCGCTGCATGGTCTGGCCGGCCGATTTCTACAGCTGCGGGTGCCCTTCGAGCAGCAGCATCCCCGGCAGCTTTGTCCTTGGACTTGGGCAGGGGGCGGGCCCGCCTTGCTGATGGCGCTGGGCTCGACGATCTACGTCAGCACGGTGTTTGAGCCCTCGACGCTGGCGATGTGGCGCGGCGGGTCGGCCCTGACTGGCTGGCGGTTTCGGCGTTGCGCGCTCGGCTGAAACGTCGGCGTGGCCCTCAGGCCGCTCGTTCGGCCGATCGCCGCTCCCTGCGTCACGGGGCTTGCACCACAATTACGTACTTCGAGAACCTACGCGTCGCCGAAAGAGCGGCCGCAAGCCTGGTCCAGCCCATGAAGCCATCGATGCACCCTCTGCTGCTCGCCACGCTCGGCGTGGTCATTGCCATCTTGGCCGGATGCGCCACCAGCCCGCCGCCCATCAGCAGCGCGCAGACCCTCTCGGGGCAGGAAGGAGCGGTGGTGATCCGCCTCATCACCAACGGCGCTGAGGCCAACGACCCGACGGAGACCCTGTCGTCGCTCACCTTGAACCGGGAACTGCCGCCTGGCGTGCGGGCCTCGGCCGAAGATACCGCGGTCCTGCAGCGAACGCGCGAGATGACGAATACCACCGCCGTTTTTAGCGGTATGGTCGCGCCCGGGCGCTATCGCCTGTCGCATGCCAATGGCTTCTTCGCCAACACCAGCTACACCTTCCCGCTGGCCGGCAGGCTCGGTAGCTTCGAAGTCAAGGCCCGCGAAGTCTCGCTGCTGGGTACCTTGCTCGTGCAGCCGTTGCCAGGGCAGCGGTTCCAGGTAGGCTACCTGGAACCCGATGCGGAACTGGCCAACACTTTCCATGCGCTGTTTCCCGCACTGGCTGAGCAGACACGCGGCCAGACACCCAACTCGTTTGAGCACAGCGCCGAGCTGGCGCGCAGTGCCGGTCTCGCGCGGGTCATTCGCAGCCTGACGACCGCACTGAACGGCATCGAATCGACCCCCAACGGCATCCTGCTGGCGGGCAGCAAGATGGGCCGCGTTATCTGGCGCAAGCCGGGTGAAAAACTCGCGCGCGCGGTGCAGATCGACACCTGGCTGGAAGTTCTCAGCGTGCGCGCCTACCGCCAGGGCCTGCTGGCAGCGGGCGAGGAGGGTCTTCTGCGCTACACAAGAGACGAAGGCAAGACCTGGCAGGCCCTGCCCGCGCCGGCCGCCGGGCTGATCGCCGCGGCCGAGCCGCTGGGCAACGGCAAAGTGTTGGCCCTGATGCGCCGCGGCTCTCAGTGGTCGGCTCATGTCAGCGACGATCCGTTCGTGGGCGCCTGGCGCCAGATCGCCAGCTTCGAGCAGGAACGCTCGATCAACCTGCCCTGGCAGAACGCCATCGTGCTGGCCGGCCGCGACCGAGCGGGGGTATTCATGCCCAACGGCGAGTTCCTCGTGGTTGATGGCAGCAGCGGGGCCCTGGAGCGCCGGTGCATCGGCGTCTCCACATCGGGTGCCCAGCTGCTGGCCGACGGCACCCTGCTCGCCCAGGGCGGCAACCTCACCCGCACCACCTTCATCTCTACCGACGACGGCAAGCAGTGGCGAGACCTCAACACGAGTCGCTTCGTCGGGGCCATCACTGCCGCCGACGCTAAAACGTTCTATGCGGTGGCGCCCATCGATCCTGGCGTCTTTGCTGGCACCTATGCGCTCATGGTCAGCCGCGATGGCGCCAAGACCTGGAAGAGGTCTGGCGAGGTGCCTGGCGGCAACCCGGCCCTGGTGCGCTCGCTGCTGGTGGATCGGCACGACGGTGCCCTGCTGGCCGTCCTATCCCAGGGCCGCGTGATGCGGTCAACCGACGAGGGCGTTACCTGGACCCGCGGCTTTTGAGGGGAGCGGCAGTGGCTGCGCGCCAGCGCCGCGTCAGTACGACATGTAGGGCAGGAACCTAAACGCAACAAGCTGCCGAGATGCAGTGCATGAGGACTCCGGTACCGCCGGGTCGTGCCGACGGGTCGCTTTCCAGAAAGCTGCCGGCCACGCACGACAGCAAGTGGCCGGTAGCGGGTACTGCCGACCGGTCGCTTCGCCGCCATCTGGCTGCTCCAAAGCCTTGCGCGGCCACCACGACAAGCAACGCGCTTGTGAGCCAGTTGCAGCAACTTGGGCACCACATGCCCTCTGCCAGTGACTCGGCCGTCTGTTGGCTGTGTTCAGCGCCAGCGCCTTTCGCGTGGTCCGATCAGGCCGTTGAACAAGCCACTGAAGGGACTTTGAGCAGGCCAGCAAGCGAGCCTGGCGTTGGCTGGACCTCAGCTCGGCTGCTCTTCCCAAGGCGGCACGACGGGGCTGCCCGCGCGCGGGGCTGATTTGGATGTTGTGGCACCGGGCGATGCTGCAGCCCCACCCGCAAGCTCGCCCGGCGCAGCCTGGCGTTCATGCAACCCCCCCAGCGCCTCGATCAGCGCTGGCATCAGTTGACGCAGCTCGCCGGTGCTGATGGCCACATCCGCATCAAAGCCCGCGTTTTCTTTCCCCGACTGCGCGGCATCCACGCCCGCGCCTTCCATCACCACATCCAGCAGCTGGATCTTCTTCAACGTCAGCGCTTCGGTCAGCACAAACGACACCCGACCGGCCCAGGTCATCGCCAGTTGGGTGGGCAGCTTGCCACCCTTGATGTGCTCGGCCACTTCATCGATGTCCAGCGTGTGCCGCGCATAGCGAACCGTGGCCTTTTCGCTGTCGGGCTGCTTGAGCTCACATTCGCGGTCCACCGTGAAGCCGGCCGGCGCTTCTTTTTCCGACAGCCACAGCGACATGGCGGTGGCTGGCGACAGCGTGGTTTGCAGCAGGCTCAGCTTCAAGCCGCCACCCAGCAGCTCGATCAGGCGCGTGACCACCGAGTCGGCCTTCTTGGTGCTGCCCGCGCCCACCCAGACCAGCTGCGCTTTTGGGTCGAGCCAGATCAGGGTGTCCGATCGTTTGGGAAAGGCGCGCGGCAGCAGCGCGTGCACCACGGCTTCCTTGACCTCGCGCGCCCGCTTGCCCTTGGGGCGGCGGCCGGTTTCCTTCTCGATCACGTCCAACTGCGCCTGCACCTGGGTCTTGACCACACCGCCGGGCACGGCCTTGGTTTCGGTGCACAGCTTGAACACCACCTGTCCGCCCACGCTCTCGGCCAGCGGCGCGTGCGGGTCACCCCGGGGTGCCACCCAACCCGCCGATTCGGGCTGGCTGGCGCCACATTCGATGAAGCGCGCGCCAGACAGGCGGTCTTCCATCTCAGAAAGGGTGGGCGGGGCCCAGTGGTCGATGCGGTAGATCAGCGCGTTCTTGAACATGGATTCAGTAGAGGGTGGGGCGCGGATTCTAGGGGCCGCGCCGCGCTGTGGCTCCCTCAAGCCGTCGGCAAGACGTGGTCCTTGAACTGCTCACGCAGCTTGATCTTTTGCATCTTGCCGGTGGCGCCCAGCGGAATGCTGTCGACAAAGATCACGTCGTCGGGTGTCCACCACTTGGCGATCTTGCCGTCGTAAAAGGCCAGCAGTTCATCACGTGTGAGCTCGGCGCCGGGTTTTTTCACCACCACCAACAGCGGCCGCTCGTCCCACTTCGGGTGCTTGGCCGCGATGCAGGCGGCCATGGCCACGGCCGGGTGGGCCATGGCGATGTTTTCCAGGTCGATGCTGCCGATCCATTCGCCGCCCGACTTGATGACGTCCTTGCTGCGGTCGGTGATGATCATGTAGCCGTCGGGGTCGAACTTGGCCACGTCGCCGGTGGGGAACCAGCCGTCCACCAGCGGGTCGCCACCTTCGTTCTTGAAGTAGCTGCTGATGATCCAGGGGCCGCGCACCAGCACGTCGCCGGCTTGCCCGCCGTCCCAGGGCAGTTCAGCCCCCTCTGCGTCGACGATCTTCATGTCCACACCAAAGACCGCGCGGCCCTGGGTCGACATGACGGCCAGCTGCTCTTCGGGCGTCTGCTTTAAATGGCGCGGCTTGAAGGCACCGGCGGTGCCGATCGGGCTCATCTCGGTCATGCCCCAGGCGTGGATGACACGCACGCCGTAGTCGTCCAGAAACTTCTTGATCATGGCCGGCGGGCAGGCCGAGCCGCCGATGGCGCTGCGCCGCATGGTGCTGAACTTCAAGCCGTTGGCTTCCACGTAAGCCAACAAACCTTGCCAGACCGTGGGCACACCGGCCGACAGCGTGACGCCCTCGCTTTCGAACAGTTCGTAGAGCGACTTGCCATCCAGCCCGGCACCGGGCAGCACCAGCTTGGCCCCGGTCATCGGGCCCAGGTAGACGATGCCCCAGCTGTTGACGTGGAACATCGGCACCACCGGCAGGATGGTGTCGGTGGCGCCGGCGCCCAGGCAGTCGGGCAGCGCGGCGGCCATCGTGTGCAGCAACGTGCTGCGGTGGCTGTACAGCACGCCCTTGGGGTTGCCGGTGGTGCCACTGGTGTAGCACAGGCCGCTGGCGGTGTTTTCGTCGAAGCTGGGCCATTGGTAGTGGTCGTCTTCGGCGGCGATCAGGTCCTCGTAGCACAGCAGGTTGGGTATCTTGGCGGCCTGCTCGGGCTTCGGCATGTGCGCGCGGTCGGTCATCGCCACCCAATGTTTGACGGTCTTCGTGCGGCCGGCCACCGCTTGCACCAGCGGCAGGAAGGTCATGTCAAAGAACAGCACCTGGTCTTCGGCGTGGTCGGCGATGTAGAGAATCTGGTCGGGGTGCAGGCGTGGGTTGACGGTGTGCAGCACCGCGCCCGAGCCGCTGACGCCGTAGTACAGCTCCATGTGGCGGTAGCCGTTCCAGGCCAGCGTGGCCACCCGCTGGCCCATCTGCACGCCCAGCGTGCCCAGCGCCTTGGCCAGCTGGCGCGAGCGCTGGGCGATCTCTTTGTAGGTGGTGCGGTGGATGTCGCCTTCGACCCGCCGCGACACCACTTCTTGCTCGGCGTGGTGGCGTTCGGCGTGCACGATCAGGGACGAGATCAGCAACGGTTGCTGCATCATTTGGCCGTTCATGGTGTTCCTCAGCTGGTGGATTCGACCGCATGTTCGCCGACCGCGGTGTGCAGTGGCATTTTGCCTACAGCGGCCGGCTTCGGCCACGCTGTCAACCCCAAGGCGGGCCGGGTGGTCAAACGGCCGCCAGCAGCCGCTGCGACAGCGAGCGGTGCTGGTGAACCAGCGCCGCCAGGTCCAGCGACTGAAGCTCTCCGTCGCGCACCAGCACGCGACCGTTGACCACGTTGAGCGCCACCTTGGGCACCTGGCAGAACAGGATCGCGCCCACCGGGTCGTCGCCAGCGCCCGCCAGGCCCACTTCGTCCAGCGGCACGCTCACCAGGTCGGCGGCCATGCCGGGCGCCAGTGCACCGATGTCGTCGCGCCCCAGCACCCGGGCGCCGCCCAGGGTTGCGATCTCGAGCATCTCGCGCGCCGCCATCGCGCCGGCGCCGCCGCCCACCCGCTGCAACAGCAGCGCCAGGCGGGCTTCGGCCAGCAGGTGGCCACTGTCGTTGCTGGCCGAGCCGTCGACCGCCAGGCTGACCGGCACCCCGGCGTCGCGCATCGCGCGAATGGGTGCTATGCCCGATCCCAGCCGCATGTTGGAGCCGGGGCAGTGGGCCACGCCAGTGCCGGTGGCGGCAAACAGGCGGATGCCGGCCGGGTCCAACTTGACGCAGTGGGCGTGCCAGACATCGGGCCCCAGCCACCCCAATTGTTCGGCGTACTCGGCCGGTGTGCAGCCGAATTTTTCCCGGGTGTAGCGGATGTCGCTGTCGTTTTCAGCCAGGTGCGTGTGCAGGTGCACGTGGTGCTCACGGGCCAGCAGCGCCGCGTCGCACATCAGCTCGCGGCTGACGCTGAAAGGCGAGCACGGCGCCACCACGATGCGTTGCATCGCCAAGCGCGCGGGGTCGTGAAAGGTCTCGATCAGGCGCTGGGTGTCCTGCAGGATGTGGGCCTCGCGTTCGACCAACCCGTTGGGCGGCAGACCGCCTTGGCTGACGCCCACGCTCATGGCCCCGCGCGCAGCGTGAAACCGCATCCCCACCGCTGTGGCGGCGTGCAGGGTGTCGTCCAGGCGGCAGGCGCCTGGAAACAGGTAGAGGTGGTCGCTGCTGGTGGTGCAGCCGGACAGCAGCAGTTCGGCCATGGCGATCTGGGTCGAGACGTGCAGCATCTCGGGCGTCAGCCGGGCCCAGATCGGGTAGAGCGTTTGCAACCAAGTGAAGAGTTCGCAGTCCTGCGCCGGCCGCACGGCGCGGGTCAGCGTTTGATACATGTGGTGGTGGGTGTTCACCAGCCCCGGCATCACCAGCTGGTCGTGGGCGTCGATCACCTCGTCGGCGCTCTGCGGCAGGTCTGCCGTGCGGCCCACCGCTTCGATCGCGCAGCCGCGGATGAAGACCGCGCCGTCTTCGATTTCGCGGCGTTGCGCGTCCATCGTGAGCAGGCACTTGGCGTGGCGGATCAGCAGCGTGCGGTTCATGGCGGGCTCGGGTCTGGTCTCGGGCTCGGGCTTGGGATCAATCCCGGTCTCTGTTTCAGGCGCTCAGGGCTTGGGCGCGGCTGGGGTCTTGTCGCTCCACAACACACCACCGGTGGCCCAGTCCTGGCGCTGAACGTCGACGAAGATCACGTCCACCGCATCGGCCGAACCGCCCAGTGTCTTCACGGTGGCGTCGGTCAGGGCCTGGGCCAAGGCCCGCTTCTGCTCAAGGGTTCGGCCGGCAAACAGTTCAACGTGGATCGAAGGCATGGGCGGTCCTGGTGGGTGAAGGTGGGTCGAGATCTTCGCACGCGCTTGGGCGGCCTCTGCTGCCTCTGCGGTCGTTGCTGCTGTCATTGCGGCTGTCGTTGCTGCGGTCGCTGGTGGCACCCCGCCGCTCCAGCACTTCCTCGTTCGCCAGGCAGCCCCGAGCACGGGCCTCAGGCTTGGTGCGGCCGGGCTGCCCGCGCCGAGCACCAGGTGGCGCCCATCGACAACACCAGGCAACCCCAGGTCACACTCAGGTAGCTGCCACTGTGGTCAAAAACGGCACCGGCCAGATAAGGGCCGGCCAGGTTGCCAAAGGCAGCGCCGGTGTACAGGGTGCCCAGGATCGATGACACCGCACGCGCGCCAAAAAAGTCCATGCACAAAGCCGGCAGCAGCGACACGATGCCGCCGTAGCTCAGCCCCATCAACACCGCAAAGACCGCCATCGCCGCGTAGCCGCTGGCGCTGGCCCAGAGCAGGAACGACAGCCCCAAGGCGGCCTGCGCCAGCACCAGCGTGCGCGGTCGGCCCAGGCGGTCGGCCAGCGTGCCAATGCCAAAGCGCCCGACCAGGCTGCCGATGCCGATCAAGCCGACCAGACCGACCGCACGCGCGTCGCTCACGCCCAGATCGCGTGCGGCGGCCGAGACGTGGGCAAACGGGATGAACATCGGCACCGCGCCCAGCAGCGTGGCGACGTACATCCAGCGAAAGCGGGGGTGCGCGATGGCTTGGCGCAAGGTCAAGCCGGGCACCACCGCACCGGCGCGCACGGTGGCTGCGGGTGCGCGCCGCAGCAGCGCGGTGGTGGCCAGGCCCAGCACCAGGGTGGCCGCGGCCAGCCACTGCAAGGCGCTGCGCCAGCTGATGCTGCTGAGCGCCCAGCTCAGCAGCAGCGGCACCACCAGCGTGCCCGCACCAATGCCCGAGCTGGCCACGCCCGCCGCCAGGCCCCGCCGGCGTGTGAACCACGGCTGCACGCAGGCGATGGCCGGGGTGTAGACCAGGGCGATGCCGGCACCCACGCCCAGGCCATAGAACAAGGTCACCTGCAGCAGCGATTCAGCCATGCTGACGGCCGCCAGGGCCAGCGCGATCATCACCATGCCGGCGCTGGTGACGGCGCGTGGGCCAAAGCGGTCGGCCAGCATGCCGGCGCCAGCGCCGAGCAGGAAGTACAGCAGCCCACTGACGCCAAACACCAGCGAGACGTCGGCCCGGTTGGCCTTGAAGGCCTGGGCCAACGGTTCAAAAAACGCGGCGAACGAATACGAAACACCAAAGATCACGGCCAAGGCCACGAAGGTGGCGCCCACCACCACCCAGCCGTACCGGTCCTCTTGTTCTTCTGCCATGGGTCAAGGATAGGGCCAACGGCACGGTGGCCACTGGGGCCATCGGGGCCACCGAGGCCACCCACAATAGAGCGCTGTGATGGTGCACTACCCCTGAGCTCAAAACCCGCCCTTCCCACCGGCCCGCGCCTGGTGCTGGCGGCCCGGCCGGCCACCTGCCAGATGCCGGGTCAGTTGGCGCGCGAACTGGCGCCCCGTGACGCTGCCTTGCTGGCCTGGCTGGCCATCGAAGGCCCTACCGCGCGCGCCCGCCTGGCCGCCCTGCTGTGGCCCGACAGCGACGCCGAAGCCGCGCGCAACGCCTTGCGCCAGCGCCTGTTCCAGATGAAGCGGCAGTGGGGGCAGGACCTGGCCACCGGCGCCACCACGCTGGCACTGGCCGAGGGCGTGCAGCACGACCTGGCCCAGGCCGACACGGTGCTGGGCGACAGCCGCCTGGACGACAGCGAAGAGCTGGCCCAGTGGCTGCAAACTGAACGCCATCAGCGTGGCCTGCGCCAGGCCGGGCGCTGGGCGGCCCTGGCCGACGCCGCCGAACGCGCCCGCGACTACGACGCCGCGCTGGCCTTGGCGCAACAGCTGCTGGGCTTGGACCCGGGCAGCGAGGTGGCGCACCGTCGCGTCATGCGCTTGCACTACCTGCGTGGCGACCGCGCTGCGGCGCTGCTGGCTTTTGACGAATGTGAACGGGTGCTCAAGCACGAGGTCGGCACCCGCCCCGACACGCAGACCATGGCGCTGTTGACCATGATCGAGTCGGCCGTGGTGGCCGGCCCGCCGGCACCGTTGCGCAGCCTGCCGCCGGGGGTGTTGCGGCCGCCGCGGCTGATTGCGCGCAGCGCTGCCTTGCAGCAGGTCTTGCTGCCTTTGGCCCAAGGCCAGCATGTGCTGTTGATGGCCGAGGCCGGGTTGGGCAAGACGCGCCTGATGGAAGAGTGTGCCGCTGCGCTGACGGCCCAGGGCCGGGCCGTGGCGCGGGTGGGCGCGCGCCCCGGGGACGCCGCGCGGCCCTTCTCCTTGTTGTCGCGGGTGGTGCTGGCCTTGCTGCCGCAACCGCAGGCGTTGGCCGCCGAGGACCGCGCCGTGCTGTCCTGGGTGGTGCCTGACTTTGGCCCCACGCCCGCTGGCGCGCTGCAGGCGGGCCCTTTTGAAGCGGCGGTGGCGCGCGTGCTGGTGGGCCAAGGCGTGTTGCTGATCGACGATCTGCACTTCGCCGACAACGCCAGCATTGAACTGCTGCTGCGCTGTGCGGCCGACGCGGCCAGCAGGCGCTGGGTCATGGCCCTGCGACCGGCCGAGCTGCCCACCGCCCTGCAAACCTGGCGTGGCCAGGCGGGGGTGGCGCAGCAGGCCGCCGAAGTGGCGCTGGACAGCCTGGACGAAGCCGACGTGGCGGCGCTGCTCGACTCCTTGGGCGTGGCGGGCCTGGACAGCCCAGGCCTGACCAGCGCGTTGCTGCGCCACACCGGCGGCAACCCACAGTTCGTGCTGGAAACCGTGAAGGCGCTGCTGCTGGCGGGCGAGGGCCAAGGCGCTGACCGGGCGCAGGACTTTGCCATCGGCAACCTGCCACTGCCGCGCACCGTGGGGCGCCTGATCCACCAGCGGCTGCGCCAGCTCAGCCCGGCGGCCTTGAAGCTGGCCCGCCTGGCTGCGGTGGCTGGCCAGGACCTGAGTCCGGCCCTGGCCGCGCACGTGCTGGGCCAAGGGCTGTTGGATTTGGCCGACCCCTGGGCAGAACTGGAAGCCGCCGGCGTGCTGCGGGGCAACGCCTTCGCCCACGACCTGGTCAGTGAAGGCACGCTGGAAACCATGCCTCAGGTGCTGGCCGCCACCTTGCACGACGCGGTGGCCCAGTGGCTGACCAGCCACCAGGGTGAGCCGGCGCGCATTGCAGCGCACCTGCGCGCCGCTGGTCGTCAGCGCGACGCGGTGCCGTGGCTGATGCAGGCCGCGGCCCACGCCAGCACCCGCATCCAGCTGCGCGACGCTGCGCTGTTTTGCGAAGAAGCTGCGGCCATCTGCCGCCAGCTGGGCGACGCGCTGGGCGAGCTGGACGCCCTGGAAGCCGCCGTGGATGCGCTCTTCGACGTCGACCTGGGTGAGCGCATGCAGGTCCTGCTGACGCGCCTGGAGACGCTGCCCCTGCCCGACGCGGCGCGGGCCCGCGCGCTGCGCTCGGTGGCTGCGGTG
>JANMHH010000259.1:0-26290 GCA_031375065.1 Rubrivivax sp.
AAGTGGGCCAGCAACTGCAGCCACTCCGAACCGCCGATGTTCTGCGGGCCCCACCACAGCATGTGCCAGGCGCTCACCGGAGTTTCCTGTTGGCGGCAAGCAGCCGCACCCGCGTGGGCAGTTGACCGAGATTGCTCACGGCACAGCGCGCCGCCAGGCCCAAGCCACACCCGCCGATCCCAGCACCAGCAGCACCACCACCAGCGGCCAGCGCAACAGGCCTACGGCCAACGCGGTGAGCACCAGCAGCGTGGCGGCAACGGGCAGGCCCAGCACGCTGCGGCGCAGACCAGGTGCCAGTTTGATGGCCGTGGAAAGGATCAAGCCCGCCGCCACCAGCCCCATGCCGCGCAGCGCACCCGCCACTTCGGGAATGTCGGCGAGCTGAGTGGCTGCTGCAGCCAGGGCCAGCACGATGGCCGTGGGGGCCATCAGCAAACCCGCCATGGCCGCCAGACCGCCGCGCCAACCCCAAAAGCGGTCGCCCAATATCAGGCCCAGGTTGACGATGTTGGGGCCTGGCAGCACCTGCGACAACGACAGCAGTTCCAGAAATTGCTCGCGGGTCAACCATTGCAGCCGGTCCACCAGTTCACGCTGGGCCACCGGCAAGACCCCGCCAAATCCTTGCAGCGCCAGCCGGTTGAAGGCCCAGAACAGATCGGCCACGCGGGCCGGCCGGGCGGAGGTCAATGCAGCACCCTCACCGCAACACCTTCAACGCAGCACCTTCAAAGCCTCAGGGTTGACCAGGTTGGTAGGGGTCTTGCGGATGAAGTTGACGATGTTGTCGAAGGCGGCGCCAAAGTACAGCTCGTAGCTGTCTTGCTCGACGTAACCGATGTGCGGCGTGCAGATGGCGTTTTCCAACCTCAGCAAGGGGTGACCCTGCAAGATCGGCTCGCTCTCGAAGACGTCCACAGCGGCCATGCCGGGGCGGCCGCGGTTGAGCGCTGCGACCAGCGCGTTGTCTTCCAGCAGCTCGGCCCGCGAGGTGTTGACCAGCAGCGCGGTGGGTTTCATGCGCGAGAGCGCGTCCAGCCGCACGATGCCGCGGGTGGCGTCGGTCAGCCGCAGGTGCAGGCTGAGCACGTCCGAGGTTTCAAAGAACGCTTCGCAGCTGGTTGCGGCCTGGTGGCCGTCGGCCAGTGCCCGTTCACGCGACGCATCACTGCCCCAGACCTGCACCTGCATGCCAAAGGCCCGGCCGTAGCCCGCCACCAGCTGGCCGATCTTGCCGTAGCCCCAGATGCCCAGGGTCCTGCCCTGCAGCACCAGGCCCACGCCAAAATTGGCTGGCATGGATGAGGCTTTCAAGCCGCTTTGTTGCCACACGCCGTGTTTGAGATTGCCCACGTACTGCGGCACGCGCCGCATGGCCGCCATGATCAAGGCCCAGGTCAGTTCGGCAGGCGCCACCGGCGAGCCCACGCCCTCGGCCACGGCAATGCCCAGTCGGGTGGCGGCTTCCACGTCGATGTGGGAGCCGACCCGCCCGGTCTGGGCAATCAGCTTCAAGCGCGGCAGCTTTTCAAGCAGCGCCTTGGGGAATTGGGTGCGCTCACGGATCAGCACCAGAACCTCGGCGTCACGCAGTCGCACGGAAAGCTGCCCGATGCCTTTGACCGTGTTGGTGAAGACCTTGGCCTGGTAGGGCTCCAGCAGCCGCGCACAGTGCAACTTGCGCACCGCGTCTTGGTAGTCGTCGAGGATGATGATGTTCATGGTTCTCAGGGCCTGGCCGATTCTGCCCTCTTCAGCGGGGCTGGCCGGGCGGCGCTAGCATCCGTTTCCCGTCAGACCCTGGAGACAGACCCCCATGAGCATTTCCATGTACGCCGCCAGCGCCCCCATTTTCGTGCGCACCTTGAGCAACATGTTGTCCTGGCTGGACAAGGCCCAGGCGCATGCTGAAAGCCGCAAGTTCGAGACCGCCAACTTCTTGGGCATGCGCCTGGCCCCCGACATGCTGCCGTTCACCCGTCAGATCCAGATCACCACCGACGGCATCAAGGGTTGCATGGCGCGACTGGCTGGACAAGAGGTGCCCAAATGGGACGACAACGAGACCAGCTTCGACGAATTGCGGGCACGCATTCGCAAGACCTTGGACTACGTGGCCAGCTTCACGGCTGAGCAGATCGATGGCACCGAGTCGAAGGAGATCTTGCTGCCCACGCGCCAGGGTGACCCGATGCGTTTCACAGGTGAGGCCTATCTGAAGCACTTCGTGCTGCCCAACCTGTTTTTCCATGCCACCACCACCTACGCCTTGCTGCGCCACGGTGGGGTGGATTTGGGCAAGCGCGACTTCTTGGGCGCCGCCTGACTGGCTAAGCCTTGCGCTTGCGCTCGGGTACTTTGGCAGGTGCCTTGCGCGGCGCCGGTGCCTTGGCGGCCTTGCGCTTGTTTGGCGCTGCGCCAGCCGGTTTGGACGCTGGCGCTGCCTGCATCACCACGACCCGCTGGCCCGGCTTGAAATGCGCCGCCGGACCCACCTGATTCCATCGCGCCACCTGTTCAGCGCTGACCCGATAGCGCCTGGCGACGGCGGCCACGCTGTCACCTTTGTTACCGGCCGTGAACGAGACTTTGCGCTCTGGACGGCCTTCGGGCGTCAGCGACAGCGTGCCGTGGTCGGCCAGATGCTCGGCCACATCGGCGCTGGCGCCAGCCTGGCGCGGCACGAGCAGCGTCGAACCGGCTTTCAGCAGCATGCGCGCCGGAATGCGGTTGACTTCGCGCAGTTCCGATTCAGACATGCCCACCAGTTTGGCGGCGTCGCCCGGCTTCAGGGTCCGCGGCGCGACCCAGGCGGTCCAGCTGGCCAAAGGCCCTCGCACCAACGGCAGCTGCTGCAAGAAGCGGTTGGCGTTGTCGTAGGGCAGCAGCACCTGCGGCACACCGGCGGCCAGGATCACCGGTTTGTTCATCTGCGGGTTCAAGGACTGGAAGTCATCCAATGGCATGCCAGCCAAACGGGCCGCCAGCGCCACATCGATGTCGCGCTCGATGGACACGCTGAGAAAGTAAGGGTGGTTGTCCAGCGAAGGCAGCGACAGGCCCAAGCGTTCTGGCGCCAGTACCAGGTTCTTGATGGCCTGCAGCTTGGGTACGTAGTCGCGCGTTTCTTCGGGCATCTTCAGGCTGCCGTAGTCGGTGGCCCTGCCAAAGCGCCGGTTGTCGGCAATGGCGCGCATCACATTGCCCTGGCCCCAGTTGTAGGCGGCCAGCGCCAGGTGCCAGTCATCGAACAGGTCGTACAGCCGCTGCAGGTAGTCGAGCGCAGCGCGGGTCGACGCCAGCACGTCCCGGCGGTCATCGCGGAACAGGTTCTGACGCAGGTCGAAGTCCTTGCCCGTGGCCGGCATGAACTGCCACATGCCCGAGGCGCGCGCGTGCGACATCGCCTGCGGGTTGAAGGCACTTTCGATGAAAGGCAGCAACGCCAGTTCGGCCGGCATCCGGCGCCGCTCGACCTCTTCAACAATGTGGAACAGGTAGCGCCCGCCACGCCCCACCATGCGGTGCACGTACTCCGGCTGACGGGCATAAAACAGCTCCCACTTGGCCACCCGGTCACCTTCCAGGTCGGCCATGCTCAAACCACCGCGCAGCCGCGTCCACAGGCTGCCACGGCCGGCGTCTTGATCGCGGTCGAGCCGGACCCTGGGAGGCGCCGGGTTGGCGCTGCCGGCCAGCTGAACGACCGCCGGAGCCGAGGCTGCCGCGCTGGGCGCGGTGGCGGCCTCGGCTGTGAGGGCCTCGGCTGTGGCGGCTTCGGGTGTGCCGGTTTGGGCTGTCGATGCGGTGGGCGCTGGCGCGACCGCCATGGCTGCTGGGGTGTTGGACTCCACCGCCGGTGCCGTGACGACAGTGGTGCTGCAGGCCGTCAACACCACCGACGCCATCACGCAAGCTCGTCCCAGGGCGGTCAGCGCTTTCATCAGAAACGGTTCTTCCATGCGCGCAGTGCGGCCAAAACTTCAACTGGCGAGGTGGGGGCCTCACCCTGGGCTTGAACCGCGCGCACCACAGCGGGTTCGGTGCAGCGCAAAAAGGGGTTGATGCGGCGCTCCTGGGCCATGTTGGAAGGCAGCGTCGCCAGGCCTTCGGCGCGCAACGATTCGCAGCGCAGCCGGTGCGCCTGGATGGCGGTGCTGTCGGGCTCAACGGCCTGGGCAAAACGCAGATTGGACAAGGTGTATTCGTGGGTGCAGCAGACTTGGGTGTTGTCGGGCAGGGCCGAAAGCTTGGACAGGGATTGGTGCATCTGCGCGGGTGTGCCTTCAAAGAGCCGGCCGCACCCGGCGGAAAACAGCGTATCGCCGCAGAACAGCAGTGGCGAGCTTACCGATTCTTCGGCGTAGGCGATGTGTCCGGACGTGTGGCCCGGCACGTCGATGACCGCAAAGTTCAAGCCCAGGATCTGCACCCGGTCACCTTCCTTCAGCGCCACAAAAGGCGCGGGGATGCGTTCGCGAGCAGGCCCGTACACCGGGCCGTGCAAGCGGGGCCGCAAGGCATGGACTCCACCTGTGTGGTCGCCATGGTGGTGGGTCACTAGAATGCCGGCCAGTTGGAGTTGCAGACGCTCCAGTGCATCGACCACCGGCGCAGCATCGCCGGGGTCCACAACCACGGCGCGCGCGCCGTCATGCAACATCCAGATGTAGTTGTCGGCGAAGGCGGGCAGCGCTAAAAGATTCATGACGCGAGAGCACTCGATTATAGAGTTGGGGTCCTGGCTGAACACACCGGCGGGACGATACCTGCTGGGCTGGGAGCAAGGCCGCATGGACCATGCGGTGAGCGATGCATTTGGCTACCACGCCCTGCAACTGGGCTTGCCCGAAGTGGAGACGCTGCGGGCCAATCGTATGCCCCACCGCTGGGTTGGCAGTGAAAACCTGCGGCCACCGCAGGCGCTGATCATGCCGCCGTCGCTGGACAGCCAGCTCACCACGTTGGCGGCCCTCGACCCCATCGCGCTGCATTGCGATTTCGATGCCTTGCCCTTCCCCAACGCCAGCCTGGACCTGGTGGTGTTGCCGCACACCTTGGAGTTGTCGCGTGACCCCCACCACACGCTGCGCGAGGTCGAACGGGTTCTGGTGCCCGAAGGGCGGGTGGTGATTGCCGGCTTCAACCCGGCCAGCCTGTGGGGTCTGCGCCAGCACCTGGGTCATGCCAAGCGAGGCGTGGGCCTGGGGCGCAGCCAAAGCTTGTACCTGCCCAGCGCGGGAGAATTCATCGGCTACTGGCGCTTGCGCGATTGGCTGCGCCTGCTCAGTTTCGAAGTTCAAAGCGCGCGCTTTGGCTGCTGGCGGCCGCCGTTGAAATCGGAAGCTTGGCTGCAGCGATTCGAATGGATGGACCCGGTCGGCGACCGCTGGTGGCCGGTCTTGGGCGCGGTGTATTTTGTCGAAGCCGTCAAACGCGTGCGCGGCATGCGCCTGGTGGGTTTGGCACGTCAAGAACGGCGAAAGCCCAAAGCCGCAACGGCTGTGGTGGCCAATCGTCAGCGTGAAAGCGCCGACATGGAGTGTTGATGACCGAGACGGGCAAGACAGAAGTGCTGATTTACGCCGACGGTGCTTGCCGTGGCAACCCGGGCCCCGGGGGCTGGGGCGCCTGGTTGCGCAGCGGTGGCGCCGAGCGCGAGCTGTTTGGCGGCGACAAGCTGACCACCAACAACCGCATGGAACTGACGGCGGTGATCGAAGCGCTGGCCTCACTCAAGCGACGCTGCGAGGTTGTCGTCTACACCGACAGCGAATACGTGAAGAACGGCATCACCACCTGGATCCACGGCTGGAAGGCCCGCGGCTGGAAGACGGCCGACAAGAAGCCGGTCAAGAACGTCGAGCTCTGGCAGCGCCTGGACGAACTCAATGCCGGCCACAAGGTGCAGTGGCGTTGGGTCAAGGGCCACTCGGGTGACCCCGGCAACGAACGGGCCGATCGCCTGGCCAACAAAGGGGTTGATTCGGTGCTCTGAGCCGGACAACCCCGCGCTGCGCTGACCAGCTGTCATTGGTTACAGTTCGACCTTGCTCAGAGCTGGACGAGAGATCCCCTTGAAGAAGCTTCACACCGTGGTCGCCGTGCTTGGAATTGCTGTGGCTGGAGGCGCGGCGTGGTGGTGGCAAAAGTCACCCGGCGCCGGGGCTGATAAGTCAGTCGCAGCCAGCGGTGGGCCTGCAGGCGCGGGCCCCGGTCGCGGGCCCGGTGGTGCAGCAGCACCGGGGATGGGCGGGCCGGGTGGGGCAGGCGGGCCCGCAGCCGTTGAAGTCGGCCGCGCCCAGGCGGTCACCCTCACCGACGAGGTCCAGGCCGTGGGATCGCTCAAGTCGGCCCAAGGCATCATGCTGCGCCCCGAGACCAGTGGCCGCATCGCGCGTCTGGGTTTTGCCGATGGCGCCCGCGTGAGCAAGGGTCAGCTGCTGGTGCAGCTGGACGATGCGCTGCAGCAAGCCCAGCTCAAGCAGGCCGAGGCACAGGCCAGCATCGCGCGCACCAACCTGCAACGCAGCCGTGAGCTGCTGGCGCAGAATTTTGTGAGCCAAAGTGCGGTCGACCAGAACGCCGCCGCCCTGCAGGTGGCCGATGCGCAGGTGGCCCTTGCACAAGCCCAGGTCCAACGCATGAAGATCATGGCTCCCTTCAACGGCACGGCCGGTCTGCGGGTGGTCGACGTGGGCGACTACCTGAAAGACGGCGCCGACATCGTCAACATCGAAGACCTGTCGGCATTGACGGTGCAGTTTGCTTTGCCTGAACGCTATGTCGACCGCTTGCGCGCAGGGCAGGTGGTCGACGTGGCGGTGGACGCGATGCCAGGACGCACGTTCAAGGGGCGCGTGCAAGCGGTGGATTCGCAGGTCGATGCCAATGGCCGTGCGCTGCAGGTCCTGGCCCAGGTTGCCAACCCGGGCACGGTGCTTCGCCCTGGCATGTTTGCGCGGCCGCGGGTGGTGTTTTCAACCCGTGAAGGCGCGGTGGTGGTGCCTGAAGAAGCGCTGGTTCCCGTGGGCGCCAAGCAGTTCGTTTTCAAGGTGGTCGCGGGCGCCGACGGCAATCAGGCATCGCAGCGCCTGGAAGCCAAGCTGGGGCTGCGTCTGCCTGGCCAGGTCGAGATCCTGGAAGGCGTCAAGCCCGGTGACCTGTTGGTGACCGCAGGCCACGGCCGGCTGATGCGTGCGGACAGCGTGCCCGTTCGGGTGATCGACCTGGCCCAAGCCGGTGCTGGCAAAGGTGCCAAGGCCGGCAGCCCAGGCAAGCCGGCTGGCCCCGGGGGCCCTGGTCAGGCTCCAGGTGCGGCGGGCACTTCCGGTGCCAGTGCGCCGGGCGGGCCATCGGCCTCGACGGCGGGGGCCAAAGCCCCGGCGCAACCCTGATCGAGGAGCCAGCCATGCAACTCTCGGAAGTTTCCATCCGCCGCCCGGTCCTGGCCTGCGTGATGTCGTTGCTGTTGATCTTGGTGGGCCTGGTTTCGTTCAAGCAACTCAGCTTGCGCGAGTACCCGCGCATCGACGAACCCTTGGTCAACGTCTCGACGCGGCTTCTGGGCGCTTCGTCCGAGGTCATCGAGTCGCAAGTCACCAAACCGCTGGAAGACTCCATCGCCGGCATCGACGGCGTGGACATCATGACCAGTGTGTCGCGCACCGAGAGCAGCCAGATCACGGTGCGTTTCAAGCTCACCAAAGACCCCGACACCGCGGCGGCCGAGGTGCGCGACCGGGTCGCCCGCGTGCGCGGCCGGCTGCCCGCGGCGGTGGACGAGCCCATCATCGCCAAGGTCGAAGCCGATGCCACCCCCACGATCTGGTTGGCCTACACCAGCGAGACCATGGGCACGCTGGAGCTCACCGACCTGATCAACCGCGTGGTCAAGCCGCGGCTGCAGACCGTGCCGGGCGTGGCCGATGTGCAAGTGGGCGGCGACCGCAAGTTTGCGATGCGCATCTGGATCGACCCCGACCAACTGGCTGCCTACAAGCTGACCGTGCAGGACGTGGAAGACGCGGTGCGGCGCCAGAACCTGGAAGTGCCCGCAGGCCGCATCGAAAGCCAGCAACGCGAATTCAGCGTCACCGCGCGCACCGACCTCAACACGGTGGCCCAGTTCAACGAGATCGCGCTGAAAACCGTGGGCGGCTACACCGTGCGCTTGCGCGACGTCGCGCGTGTGCAGGAGGCCGCCGCCAGTGAACGCAGCCGCGTGCGCTTGAACGGTGTGCCGAGCATCAGCACCGGCATCATCCGCAATGCCACCGCCAACCCGCTGGAGGTGGCCGCAGGCGTCAAGGCGCTGATGCCGCAGATCCAGCGTGACCTGCCGGCCAGCGTGACGGTGGTGCAGGCCAACGACCTGTCGGTCTTCATCGACCGGTCGATCAAGTCGGTCTATCGCACGGTGATCGAAGCGGTGGTGCTGGTGGCCTTGGTGGTGTTTGTTTTCCTGCGCACGCTGCGCGCTTCGATCATTCCCTTGCTGACCATTCCGGTCAGCCTGATTGGCGCCTTTGCGCTGATTGCGCTGGCAGGGTTCACCGTCAACACGCTGACCTTGCTGGCCTTGGTGCTGGCCATCGGTTTGGTGGTGGACGACGCCATCGTGGTGCTGGAAAACATCTACCGTTACATCGAGGCCGGTATGGAGCCGTTCCAGGCCGCCATCAAGGGCGTGCGCGAAATCAGCTTCGCGGTGGTGGCCATGACGCTGACCCTGGTGGCGGTGTTTGCACCACTGGCCTTCACGCCGGGGCGCACCGGGCGCCTGTTCAGCGAGTTTGCGCTGACCCTGGCCGGCGCAGTGCTGGTATCAGGATTCGTGGCGCTGACTTTGACGCCCATGTTGTGCAGCAAGCTGCTGCGTCACAACCCCAAGCCAGGGCGTTTTGACCGTGGCATGGAAGCCGCGCTGCTCAAGACCACGGGTCTGTACACCCGGGCCCTGACGTGGTCGCTGGCGCACCGCTGGCTCTTGGTGCTGGTGATGCTGGCCTCTGCGGGTGGCAGCTGGTATCTGTTCAGCACCTCCAAAAGTGAACTGTCGCCGCTGGAAGACCGCGGCGTGATCGCCATGCCGATCCGCGCGCCCGACGGTGCCACGCTGGAGTACACCGCGCGCTACCTGGACGCGCTGGAACGCATCACGTCGCAGTACCCCGAATTCGACCGCCGGTTCATGTTCATGGGCGGGGGCCAGGTGTCGACCGCCTTTGGCGTGCTGCGCACGGTGGACTGGGAGGACCGCAACGTCAGCACCGCCGAGTTGGCGCGCAAGCTGTTGCCGCAGTTCATGGGTTTGCCCGGGATCAGCGTGTTCCCGGTCACGCCGCCCAGCCTGGGGCAGGGCTTTCGCGAACGGGCGATCAACTTCGTGCTGGTCAGCGGCGACAGCTACCAGAACATGGCCCGCGTGGGCCAGGCCATGATCGCCGAGATGCAGAAGAACCCCGGCATCGTGCAGCCCGACAGCGACCTGCAACTGAACAAGCCGGAGATCTTCCTGGAGGTTGATCGGGCCCGGGCCGCTGACATGGGCGTCTCGGTGGAGGCCGTGGCGCGGACGGTCGAAACCATGCTGGGCGGGCGGGCGGTGACGCGCTACAAACGCGACGCCGAGCAGTACGACGTGCTGGTGCAGCTGTCCGAGCGTGGCCGCGCCACGCCCGAGGACATCGAAAAACTCTTTGTGCGCGGCCGTGGCGAGACCATGGTGCCGCTGTCCAGCCTGGTCAAGGTGCGCGAGGCGGTCAGCCCGCGCGAGTTGAACCACTTCAATCAGCGCCGCTCGGTCACCATCACGGCGAACCTGACGCCCGGGTATTCGCTGGGCGAAGCCTTGAAGTTCATGGACGAAGCAGCGGCCCGCGTGCTGCCGGTGGGCTACGCCACCGAGCTCAACGGCGTCAGCCGCGAGTTCAAGTCGTCGTCGGGCTCTTTGGGCTTGGTGTTTGTCCTGGCCTTGGTTTTCATCTTCCTGGTGCTAGCGGCTCAGTTCGAAAGTTTCATCGATCCTTTTGTGATCCTGCTGTCGGTGCCGTTGTCGATGGTGGGCGCCCTGGCGGCCCTGCAGTTGTCGGGAGGCACTTTGAATGTGTTTTCGCAAATTGGATTGATCACGCTGGTGGGCCTGATCACCAAACACGGCATCCTGATCGTGGAGTTTTCCAACCAGCTGCGTCAACAAGGCAAGAGCGTCATGGAAGCGGTGACCGAAGCCTCCAGCCTGCGCCTGCGCCCGATTCTGATGACCACCGGCGCCATGGTTCTGGGCGCGGTGCCTCTGGCGTTGGCCAGCGGCGCCGGCGCTGAAAGCCGGCAACAGATTGGCTGGGTCATCGTGGGCGGCATGAGCGTGGGCACCTTATTGACGATCTTTGTGGTGCCCACCATCTACACGCTGTTTGCGCGCCGGCGCATTCCGGGCGAGATCAAGACGCCGTCGCTGTCAGAAGCCGGCGCGGACTGAGCGGCTGAGCCATGTTGACCAGCGTCCAGGTCCCTCTGTGGCTGGCGCTGGTGGTGGGTCTGTTGGCTCTGTGGGCGTTGCTGGATCGCCTGCTGCTGCCCAGCATGCGCTGGTACATCCGCAGCCGCGCCGCCAAGGTGCTGGCCGACGTGGGGCAGCGGCTGAAGATCCATGTGCGGCCGTTTCAGCAGATCGGCCGACAGGTGCTGATCGACCGCTTGATTTTCGACGACAAGGTTCAGCAGGCGGCCCAGGTCTTTGCGGACGAACGCGGCATGCCGCGCGAGGTGGCGCTGGACCAGGTGCAGCGTTACGCGCGCGAAATCGTTCCGGCCTTCAACGCCTATGTGTACTTCCGCATCGGCTACTGGATCGGCAAGCGCGTTTCGCAGGCCCTGTACCGGGTCCGCATCGGCTACACCGATGACGCCGGGCTGGAAGCCATCCCGGCCAACGCCACGGTGGTGTTCGTGATGAACCACCGCTCCAACATGGACTACATCGTGGCCAGCTACCTGGCCGCCGAGCGGGCGGCACTGAGCTACGCCGTGGGCGAGTGGGCGCAGGTGATGGGTCTGCGCCAGCTGATACGCGCCATGGGGGCCTACTTTGTTCGTCGCAACTCGAAGGACGACCTCTACCGCCGGGTGCTGGAGCGCTACATCGCGATGGCCACCGAAGCGGGCGTGACGCAGGCGGTCTATCCCGAGGGCGGGTTGACCAAGGACGGTGCCTTGCGCGAACCCCGCTTTGGCGTCATCGACTACATGCTGCGCGGTTACCGCAACGACGGCCCGCGTGACCTGGTCTTTGTACCCCTGGGTTTGAACTACGACCGCGTGCTGGAAGACCGCACGCAGTTGCGCAGCGCTGACGCCACCGCGCCGCGCCTGGGGCGTCTGGCCACCGTGGGCCGCACGCTGCGCTTTGTGGGCAGCCAGCTGGGTTTGCTGCTGCGCAGCCGCTGGCATCGTTTTGGCTACGCCTGCGTGAATTTCGGCACGCCGCTGTCGGTTCGGGCCTGGACGCAGGCGCGTGGTGTGGTGCTGGAGGACCTGCCCAAGCAGCAACGTCAGGCCGAAGTGGCGGCGCTGGGGCGGCACCTGATGGCGCAGGTGGGCGATTTGATTCCGGTCCTGCCGGTGCCTTTGGTGGCCTGCGTCATGGTGCAAGACCTGTCGCGCTCGCGCAGCGGGTTCGAGATCAAGGCCGAGGTGGGCGCCCTGGTTGA
This sequence comes from Rubrivivax sp., assembly GCA_031375065.1. GTDB lineage: Bacteria > Pseudomonadota > Gammaproteobacteria > Burkholderiales > Burkholderiaceae_C > Rubrivivax. The sequence goes on from JANMHH010000259.1 coordinate 11,718, forward strand.
GCAACTGCAAGCCGGTGGTGCCCGTCTGTACCTGCCCCGCGCGGACTGGGATTACGCCATCGAAGCCGGTCTGCGCATGCTGGTGCAACGCCACCTGGTTCTGGACCAGCAGGGCATCTTCACACCCGTGACCAGTGAAGCCCCTTTGCTGCAGTACTACGCCAACAGCATCGCCCACCTGGTGGCCCGGGCCCGTCCTGGGCTGTTGCCTCTGGCCAGTTCGCGACATTCGGAGGACGGCCACTTGTGACAAGATGTGAACTCCAGGGGCGGCCAGGGTGGTGTGCCCCGCAGGCTTGAACCTCACGACCCTTCAGGGACGTCAACCATGACCGATCTACTGGCTGCCACGCGCCACGCCACCGCCAATCAAGCCGAAATTGAGGCCAGCAAGGTCTGCGGTTGCTACTGCTGCATGCAAACCTTTGCGCCCGACGAGATCGTGGCCTGGGCGGGTCTGGACGTCAGCAACTTTGACAACCCGGATTCGGCCAGCTCGGGCACCGCGTTGTGCCCGCGTTGTGGCAGCGAATCGGTGATCGGTGACAAGTCGGGCTACAGCCTGGACGCTGACTTTTTGGGGCGCATGAACGAGGCCTGGTTCCAGCGAACCATCATTCGCAAGCCGACGCCGCGAGCTTGAAAGGCTTGGCGGCTGAGCCTGGGCCCTGGCTCGCGCGGCCGCGTGACTCGGGCTGCTAACCCCCGATGTAATGCATCTCCACGCGCCGGGCGCCGCTGCCCGGATCGGCGGATTGGGCACTGCGCAGCTCGGAGTACCGGTCGTCCCGGTCACCCCAGATCAAGCCCAAGGCACCGGTGATTTGTTCGTCTGAATAGCCACCGCGCAGCAGGGCGCGCAGGTCGTGGCCGTGGCTGGCAAACAGGCACAGGAAGAGCTTGCCTTCGGTGGACAGGCGGGCGCGGTTGCAGTCCTGGCAAAAGGCTTGCGTGACGCTGCTGATCACGCCAATCTCGCCCTGGCCGTCGGCATAGCGCCAACGTTGTGCGGTTTCGCCGGGCGCGCTGGGCGCCAGGGGCTCCAGCGCAAACACCTCCGACAAGCGCTGCACCACCTGGGCTGATGGCAGCACCTCGTCCATGCGCCAACCGTTGGTCGCCCCCACGTCCATGTATTCGATGAAGCGCAAGATCACCCCAGGACCGCAGTGTTGGCGCACATGGCGCGCCAGCGGCACGATCTCCTGGTCGTTGGTGCCGCGCTTGACCACCATGTTGATCTTGATCGGCGCCAGGCCCACGCGCTGTGCGGCTTCAATGCCCGCCAGCACATCCGAGACCGGGAATTCCACGTCGTTCATGCGCTTGAAGACCGCGTCGTCCAGGGCGTCCAGGCTCACTGTGACCCGCTGCAGGCCGGCGTCACGCAGGGCCTGCGCCTTGCGTGCCAACAGCGAGCCGTTGGTGGTGAGCGTGATGTCCAGCGCCTGTCCTGTGGGCGTGCGCAGCGCCGCGAGCTGGGCGATCAGGACTTCCAGGTGCTTGCGCAGCAAGGGTTCGCCACCGGTCAGCCTGAGCTTGCTGACGCCGTGAGCGACAAACAGCCGCGCCACACGGGTGATTTCTTCAAACGACAGCAAGGAGGTCTGGGGCAGGAACTTGTAGTCCCGGTCAAAAACCTCTTTGGGCATGCAGTAGCTGCAGCGAAAGTTGCAGCGGTCGGTGACCGAGATGCGCAGGTCGTGCAAAGGCCGCCCCAGGCGGTCCGACAGCAAACCCGTGGCCGGCTGTGCCAAGACAGGGATGCGCGGCAACAGCGCCTGGTAACGCAGATCGGCCAGCGGAATGATGGACTCGCCCATGCGTGCATTGTGCCGCGCGGGGCCGGCCCTCCGAGCCGCGCGGGTCTGCTCCGGCCCCGTTTGGCGGATCAGGGTCTCGCGCTGGCCTCCGGCGCGGGTGCCTCGGCCCGGCGCGCACCGTTGAAGCGTTTGGACCAGTAGGCCTGGCGCATGTCTTCGACCCGGACCTCGCCGCCCGTTCTCGGCGCGTGGATGAACTTGCCCTCACCGACGTAGATGCCGACGTGCGAAAAGGCCCGGCGCATGGTGTTGAAGAACACCAGGTCGCCCGGCTTGAGTTCCTCGCGCTTGACGCTCAGCAAGCCCTCGCTCTGGGCCTGCTGGTCCGAACGCCGCGGCAGCACCAGGCCGATGCTGTTCTTGAACACGTGGCGGGTGAAGCCGCTGCAATCAAAGCCTTCATCGACGCTGTTGCCACCGCGTCGGTAGGGCACACCCAGGAAGTTCATGGCCTGCATGACCAGCTCAGAAGCGCTGTCGCGGACCTGTTGCACCAAGGAGTTGGCTTCGACCTGGCCGGCCGTGGGCAGCAGGCCGCGGTCCTGCAACAGCTGCAATACGGCATCGCCTGGCGCTGCTTCGGACTTGGTGACTTGCTTGGGCTCAGGCGCGGCCTGCAAAGGCGAAACCAAGCCGAGCCACAACATGGCCAGCGGCGCCAAGCGCAACAAACGAAGCCAAATCGGAGGGGTTGAAAGTGACATGGGCGGCGCAGGATACCAGTGGCCGCCTGCGGGTCAACCTGGCTAACCCCCTTGATGGCAAGCAAAGCTTGCGCTTAGAAGCAAGGGCTGCAACGGTCTGTTGTGCCTGGGGTTGCGGCCTCAGTTGCAGCACCAGTTGCGGCTTGGCTGGTTGCCTGGGTTGTTGCGTCAGGCCGCCGTCAGTCCTTGGTCGCCCAATTTGACCCGCTGCGCCTGCTGCTCCCGCCGCATCAGTCCGCCCACCACAACACCGGAGACACCCATGGCCGCCTATGCCGATTTCTATCGCCGCTCGATCGACGACCGCGAGGGTTTCTGGGCCGAACAGGCCAGCTTGATCGACTGGAAGGTGCAGCCACAACAGATTTGCGACTACAGCCATCCTCCTTTTGCCCGCTGGTACGTGGGTGGCACCACCAACCTCTGCCACAACGCGGTGGACCGTCACCTGGCCACCCGCGCCGATCAGAACGCGCTGATCTTTGTTTCCACCGAAACCAACCAGGAGCGTTGCTACAGCTTTCGTGAGTTGCACGCCGAGGTGCAGCGGCTGGCCGCCACGCTGTTGTCGCTGGGCGTGAAAAAGGGCGACCGCGTCCTGATCTACATGCCAATGATTGCCGAAGCTGCGTTTGCCATGCTGGCCTGCGCCCGCATCGGGGCCCTGCACTCGGTGGTGTTTGGTGGCTTTGCCAGCGTCAGCTTGGCCAGCCGCATCGACGATGCCGAGCCCGTGCTCATCATCAGCGCCGACGCCGGCAGCCGGGGCGGCAAGGTTGTTCCCTACAAGCCCCTGTTGGACGATGCCATCACGCTGGCAGCTCACAAGCCGGCCAAGGTCTTGATGGTCGACCGCGGCCTCAGCCCCTTCAACCGCGTGGCCGGGCGCGATGAAGACTACGCCGCCTGGCGCGAGCGCCATGCGCTGACCCAGGTGCCCTGTGAATGGGTGGAGTCCACGCACCCCAGCTACACGCTGTACACCAGCGGCACCACCGGCAAGCCCAAGGGCGTGCAGCGCGACACCGGTGGCTATGCTGTGGCCCTGGCCGCCAGCATGAAGCACATCTTCTGTGGCAACGCGGGTGAAACCTACTTCAGCACCAGCGACATCGGCTGGGTGGTGGGCCACAGCTACATCATCTATGGGCCGCTGATCGCAGGCATGGCCACCATCATGTACGAAGGCCTGCCAACCCGGCCTGACGCGGCGGTGTGGTGGAGTCTGGTCGAAAAGTACAAGGTCACGGTGATGTTCAGCGCCCCCACAGCGGTGCGGGTGCTGAAAAAGCAGGACCCCGGCGCCCTGAAGAAGCACGACCTGTCCTCGCTGCGCGCCTTGTTCCTGGCCGGCGAACCGCTTGACGAGCCCACCGCCCAGTGGATCAGTGAAAGCCTGGGCCGCCCCATCATCGACAACTACTGGCAGACCGAGACCGGCTGGCCGATCCTCACCATCTGCAACGGCGTGGAGCCGGCGCCCAGCAAGTTTGGCAGCCCCGGCAAGGCGGTTTACGGCTACGACGTCAAGCTGCTCGATGAAAACACCGGCGAAGAGCTCAAAGGGGCCAACCAGAAGGGCGTGGTGGCGATTGAAGGCCCCTTGCCGCCGGGCTGCATGCAAACCGTGTGGCGCGACGATGCGCGGTTTGTCAAGACCTATTGGGAAAGTGTGCCGGGCCGCATGGTCTACAGCACCTTCGACTGGGGCATTCGGGACGAAGACGGCTACCTCTTCATCCTGGGCCGCACCGACGATGTGATCAACGTCGCCGGCCACCGCCTGGGCACGCGTGAAATTGAAGAGAGCATTTCCAGCCACCCGGCGGTGGCCGAAGTGGCTGTGGTGGGGGTGGCCGACCAGCTCAAAGGCCAGGTGGCGATGGCCTTTGTGGTGCTCAAAGACAGCGCTGCCGGCGAGAGCCCCGAGGCGGCGCTGAAACTCGAAGGCGCGATCATGAAGGTCGTGGACGAACAATTGGGCGCCGTGGCGCGGCCGTCCCGGGTGCGTTTTGTCACCGGCTTGCCCAAGACCCGTTCTGGCAAGCTGCTGCGCCGTGCCATCCAGGCGGTGGCCGAGGGTCGCGATGCGGGGGACCTCACCACCATGGACGATCCCGGCGCGCTGCAGCAGATCAAGGCGCTCTTTCCTGGCTAGGACGCCGCGGCCGACCAGGCTGCAGGCCCGCCGCTGGTTTGCGCACAAATGGTGCGTCTTGGTAGTGGCCCCTAGTCGCCAAAGCCTGAAGCGCGGCTTGTGCGCGGGATAATGGGGATCACTTGATGCACGTGCCTGCCTGCCCGCTTTGCAGGCCGAGGTGCGTTGCTTGGCACCATTTCTATGAGCAGCACTGAACAGATCATCTTTGACATCATCGCCAAGACGTGTTCGATTGAACGCGACCGCATCAAGCTGGATGCCACGCTGAAAGACCTGGACGTACATTCGCTGGACGCGGTGCAGGTGCTGTTCGAGATCGAAGACCGCTTTGACGTGGCAGTGCCCGAGCGCGAAGACCAGTACTCGGCCGGTACGGTGCGCGACCTGATCGAAGGCGTCGACCAGTTGTTGGCCGCCAAGGCCGCTGCGGCCTGAACCTGCGCCGTGCCTTGCTGATGCGGCGGGTGGTCATCACGGGCATGGGCTGCGTCAGCGCCCTAGGCCCCAGCGCCAGCGCCACCTGGGCCGCCATGCGCGAAGGGCGCTCTGGCATCGGGCCTCTGCTGGGCTTGAACGACACCACGCTGCGCACCGCGATCGCCGCCCAAGCCCAGGGTTTCGTCGCTTCTGAGCACTTCGACGACAAGCGCCTGATCCTGCTGGACCCGGTTTCACAGTACGCCCTGGTGGCGGCGCGCGAAGCCGTTGCACAGTCCGGGGTGACCTTTGAAGGTCAAGAGGGCGAACGCACCGCCGTGGTGATAGGCACCGGCATCGGTGGCGCCATCACCCAAGACCAGATGGCCAGGCGCCTTTACGGCGAAGGCAATCCTCGGGTGCACCCGATGACCATCGTGCGGGTGATGCCCAATGCGCCGGCCTCACAGATTTCGCTGGAATTTGGCTTGCGCGGGCCCACGTTTGCGGTGGCCAGCGCTTGTGCGTCCAGCAACCATGCGCTCGGTCAGGCGCTGATGCTGCTGCAAACGGGCAACGCCGACGTGGCCTTGGCTGGCGGCGTCGAGGCCTGCATCACCGTGGGCACCGTCAAAGCATGGGAAGCCATGCGCGTGATGGCCGACGACACCTGCCGGCCTTTCAGCAAAGGCCGCCGAGGCCTGGTTCTGGGCGAGGGCGCCGGGGTTTTTGTGCTCGAGACGCTGGAACACGCCCAGGCCCGAGGCGCTGCGATCCTGGCCGAACTGGTGGGCGCTGGCATGACGGCCGATGCGGCCGACATCGTGATGCCCGACGCCAGCGGCGCAGCCCGAGCCATGCGCCTGGCCTTGGACCAAGGCGGGTTGGCGCTGCAAGAGGTGGACTACATCAACGCCCACGGTACCGGCACCGCGGCCAACGACGCCACCGAAACGCGGGCCATTCGCGCCTTGTTCGGGGCCCACGCCGATAAGCTGGCCGTGTCTTCCACCAAATCCATGCATGGTCATGCGCTGGGCGGCGGCGGCGCCATCGAATTGGTGGCGGTGATTGGCGCGCTGCGCGAAGGGGTCGTGGCGCCCACCATCAATTACCTGGAAGCCGATCCCGAGTGCGACTTGAACGTGGTGCCCAACACCGCGCAACAGCGGCCCGTGCGGGCGGCGCTGTCCAACAGCTTTGCCTTCGGTGGCTTGAACGCCGTGCTGGCGCTGCGGCGCTGGGGCTGAAGTCCGCCTGAACACCATCTTTGGGGGGCCCTCCAGACGGGGCCTGCGCCGCCACCGCCAGGGTGATGTTCTGGCCGCTTGAGCGCAGCCAGACTGCGGGGCATGTTGAACCCGCCCCTGCCTGCCGCCATGACCTTCCAGCGACGACTCTTTCTGGCCAGCAGCCTGCTGCTGCCGGCCCTGGCTTCGGCCCGAACCGAACCGAATCCGGTGCCGATGACGCTGGCCACCGATGCGCCCGAGCACCTGGATCCCACGGGCTACCTGGTCAGCGAAAAATACGACGGTGTGCGCGCCTGGTGGGACGGTGAGCAACTGCGGTTTCGCAGCGGCGACCCGATTGCGGCGCCAGCCTGGTTCCTGGCGCAATTGCCAGCTCAGCCCTTGGATGGTGAACTCTGGCTGGGGCGCGGTGCTTTTCAGAAGCTGGTCAGCGCGGTACGTCGCAACCTACCCTGGGATCCGGCGTGGCGCCAAATTCAGTACATGGTCTTCGACTTGCCGGGCGCCGCAGACACGTTTGCCCAGCGCTGGGCGCGCCTGTCGGTCGTGGTGAAGCAGGCCGGATTTGCGCCTCTGCAGGCTGCGGATCAATGGCAGGTGCCGAACCGACTGGCCTTGTTGCGACAACTGCAGACCGTGGTGGATTCGGGCGGCGAGGGCCTGATGCTGCACCGGGCCGATGCGCTGCATCGGGCCGGTCGAAGCCCGGCGCTGTTGAAGCTCAAGCCCGTGCACGATGCCGAAGCCACGGTGGTGGGGTATCAAGCCGGCCGCGGAAAGCACCTGGGTCGGCTGGGTGCCTTGCAGGTGCGCACTGACCAAGGCATCGTATTTTTACTGGGCACCGGCCTCAGCGATGCCGAGCGCGAAAACCCGCCGCCCATGGGCGCGCGGATCACCTACACCCACCGCGGTCACACCGACGGCGGTGTGCCCCGTTTTGCCAGCTACTGGCGTCGGCGCGACGTCTGAGCGCTGGCGCCAGCAGCTGCGGGCCGGGTCAGAGCACGTCGGAAGCGTAGTCGGCCAGGCGCGACCGCTCGCCGCGGGCCAAGGTCACATGGCCGCCGTGTGGCCAGCCCTTGAAGCGGTCGACGGCGTAGGTCAGGCCCGAGCTGCCCTCGGTGAGGTAGGGCGTGTCAATCTGCGCCAGGTTGCCCAGGCAGACGATCTTGGTGCCCGGGCCGGCCCGCGTGATCAAGGTCTTCATCTGCTTGGGCGTGAGGTTCTGGGCCTCGTCAATCAGGACAAACTTGTTCAGGAAGGTGCGGCCGCGCATGAAGTTCAAACTCTTGATCTTGATCTTGCTGCGCACCAGGTCGTTGGTGGCGGCGCGGCCCCATTCGCCAGCGCCGGTGTCGGTGCGGGCCAGGACTTCCAGGTTGTCGTCCAGCGCGCCCATCCAGGGGCCCATCTTTTCTTCTTCATTGCCTGGCAGGAAACCGATGTCGTCGCCCACCGGTACGGTGACTCGGGTGACGATGATTTCGGTGTAACGGCGCTCGTCCAGCACCTGGCTGAGTGCCGCGGCCAGGGTCATCAAGGTCTTGCCGGTGCCCGCGGTGCCGGTCAGCGTGATGAAGTCGCAGTCGGGGTCCATCAGCAGGTTGAGCGCAAAGTTCTGCTCGCGGTTGCGTGCGGTCACGCCCCACACCGCGTTTTTGCCATGGGTGTAATCGCGCAGGGTCTTGAGCACCGCCGACTTGCCGGTGATCTCGGTGACGCGGGCATAGAGCGCAGCCGCACCGGGCACTTCCAGGTAAACAAACTGATTGATCATCAGGGCCGGCACCAAGGGGCCGCTGATGCGGTAGAAGGTGTGGCCACTCTGCTGCCAGCTCTCCATGGTCTTGCCATGACGGTCCCAGAAGTCGGCCGGCAGGGCCAGCACGCCGGTGTAGAGCAGATCGCCGTCTTCCAGCGTCTTGTCGTTGGTGTAGTCCTCGGCGGGCAAGCCCAGCGCGCGGGCCTTGACGCGCATGTTGATGTCCTTGGACACCAGCACCACGTCCCGTCCCGGCTGTTGCTCACGCAGGCTCTGCACCACACCCAGGATCTGGTTGTCGGCCTTGCCTTGGGGCAGCCCGGCCGGCAGTTTGAAGTCGAGGAAGGTGGTCTGGAAAAACAGCTTGCCACCGGCCTCGCGGTGGCCGGTCTTGGCCAGTTCGATGCCGGCGTGGGCGTCCAGTGAGCCGTCCTTGGCCGCCAGCGAAGCCAGTGCATCCAGTTCCCGGCTGACCTGGCGCACGCTGCGCGCCACCTCGCTCATGCCTTTCTTGTGACCGTCCAACTCTTCCAGCGTGATCATCGGCAGGAAAACGTCGTGTTCCTCGAAGCGGAACAAGCTCATCGGGTCGTGCATCAGCACGTTGGTGTCCAGCACAAAGAGCTTGGCTGGCCCTTTGCCGCGCGGCTTGCGCGGTTTGGCCTGAGGTGCCGGCGCAGCGCGCGCGTAGCCCAGCGGGGCATAGGCTGAAGCAGGTGCTGCGTGAGCAGCGTGCGGCGCCGCAGGGGCGACCACCGCTGGCGGCGCCAAAGCCACCGCCGCGGCGTGCGTTGGCAAGGCGCGCGCTGATGAGGTTGCCGGGTTCGCCGAGCCGCGGGTCTTGCCCGGCTTCAACTCGGGGCGGGCCGCTGCCTTGGCCTCGTAGTCGGCGTCCGGCAACAGATCACCCTTCTTGGTCGGTGGCTTGGGCAGTGGCATGGTTCAGTTGATCAGCAGATGAAATGAAAAAGCCGCACAGGCTGTGTGCGGCTCGGAATTGACGATGGGGCGCGAAAGTGGGCACAGTGGGTACAGCGGGCGCGAGCGCGGACGCAGAAGAAGGCCCGGAAGCGTGCGGTTCAACCTGCAGCCAAGCGGCGCGGCCAAGAAAAACGGCACCAATGCTCAAGCCGTCTTCTTCAGCGCCTTCACCGCCTTGAGCACTTCTTCGACATGGCCGGCCACCTTGATGCCGCGCCATTCGGCGCGCATCACACCCTGGGCGTCCATCAAGAAGGTGCTGCGTTCGATGCCCTTGACCTTCTTGCCATACATGATCTTGTTCTTGACCACGCCAAACATGTGGCAGAGCTTTTCTTCGGTATCGGCGATCAGATCAAAAGGCAGTTCAAGGTTGGTCTTGAATTTGTCATGGCTGGCCATGTTGTCGCGCGAAACACCAAACACCACGGCGCCAGCCTTGATGAAGTCCTTGTGCTGGTCGCGGAACTGCATGGCTTCGGTGGTGCAGCCGGGCGTGTTGTCTTTGGGATAGAAATACAGCACCACGGCATGACCCAAGTGCGACTGGGGCGTGAACTTCACACCGCCGGTGGCCAAGGCTTCAAACTCCGGGAGCGCTTTGTTGACGACTGGGGTCATGGGTGGGTTTTCTCGGACATCTGGGCTCGGACGGCTTTGCACTGAAAGCCTGCGCCGAAAGATGGCTTTCGTTCAGGCTCAATGTCGAATTATATTGTCTTCGCGGGCCTGGGCTGCCCAAAGCGCTTCAGCGCGACCGTTAAAGCAGCAGCGCCGCCACCACGGATCGGCCTTCGCTGGCCAAAACGTTGTAGGTGCGGCAGGCCGCGGCGGTGTCCATCGTCTCGACACCAATGCGCCGCTCGGTCAGCGCCCGGGCCAGCGCAGGCGAGGCAAATCGAAGGCGTGCGCCGCTGCCAAAAATCACCACTTCAGGTTGGTAGGCGAGCAAGCGCTCGAAGTGCAGGGCCTGCAGTTCCTCAAAGCTGGCCACCGCCCAGGCGGCCACCAATCCGACCCACGGCACCAGCACGGCGTGGTCAAAAACCGTCTGCCCGACCCAAACCCGTTGGGTTTCCAGGCGGGTGATGACGTTGGTGCCTTCTAAGGTGTCGGGTTGGAACTTCATGCGTGGATAATTCTAAGTTTCCCTTGGAGAACCTGCCGTGAGACCCCTGAGCAAATCCGCCAAACTGGCCAACGTGGCCTATGACATCCGTGGTCCGGTGCTGGACAAGGCCCGGCAGATGCAGGAAGAGGGTCACAAGATCATCCAGCTCAACATCGGCAACGTGGCCGCGTTTGGCCTGATGCCGCCCGATGAGATCGTGCAGGACATGATCCGCAACCTACCTGATGCCGCCGGCTACACCGACAGCAAAGGCTTGTTTGCGCCGCGCAAGGCGGTGGTGCACTACACCCAGGAAAAGGGTGTGCGGGGCGTGACGGTGGACGACGTCTACCTGGGCAACGGTGCGTCCGAACTCATTCAGATGGCGATCAGTGCGCTGGTCAACGACGGCGACGAGGTGCTGATCCCCGCGCCCGACTTCCCGCTCTACACCGCCGTGGTGGGCCTGAGCGGCGGTAAGCCGGTGCACTACGTCTGCGACGAGCAGGCCGGTTGGCTGCCCGACGTTGAGGACATGCGGGCCAAGATCACGCCGCGCACGCGCGCCGTCATGGTCTGCAACCCCAACAACCCCACCGGCGCGCTCTATCCGGACGCGGTGCTGCTGCAGATCATCGAACTGGCCCGCCAGCACCAGCTGGTGGTGTTTGCCGACGAGATCTACGACAAGACGCTGTACGACAGCAACACCCACACCAGCATGGCCAGCCTGGCCGACGACGTGCTGTTCGTCACCTTCAATGGCTTGAGCAAGAACTACCGCGCCTGCGGCTACCGCGCCGGCTGGATGGTGGTGTCGGGCGAAAAGCGCCATGCCCGCGACTACATCGAAGGCCTGAACATGCTGGCTTCGTTGCGCCTGTGCGCCAACACGCCGGGGCAGTTGGCGGTGCAAACGGCGCTGGGTGGCTATCAAAGCATCAAGGACTTGGTGGCGCCTGCCGGGCGGCTGTGCAAGCAACGTGACCTGGCCTACAACCTGTTGTCGCAGATTCCGGGTGTCAGTGTGGTCAAGCCCAAGGCGGCGCTGTACATGTTCCCGCGCCTCGACCCCAAGGTCTACCCGATCGCCGACGACCAGCAATTTGCCTACGAGCTGCTGGCCGAACAGAAAGTGTTGATCGTGCAGGGCACGGGCTTCAACTGGATCGCCCACGACCACTTCCGCATCGTGTTCCTACCCAACGCCGACGACCTGAGCGAAGCCATCGGCCGCATCGAGCGTTTCTTGTCCAACCATCGCAAACGCCATTCGGCCTGAGTCATTCATGAAAACACCCGGTGTTTCGGCGCACAGCCACGTCACGCAGCGACCTGGTGTCGAAGCCAAACCCATCCAGGTGGGGCTGCTGGGTTTTGGCACCGTGGGTGGCGGTGTGTTTGCGGTGCTGCAACGCAACCGCGAAGAGATTCAGCGGCGCGCTGGACGGGACATCGTCATCAAGAGCGTTTCACGGCGCAACGTGGCAGCGGCTCGCCAAGTCGTGGGCGCAACGGTGCAGGTTGAAGCCGACGCCCGCCAGATCATTCGCGACCCCGAGATCGACATCGTGGTCGAACTCATTGGTGGCTGCGACCTGGCGCGCAGCCTGGTGCTCGAAGCCATTGCGGCGGGCAAACACGTGGTCACCGCCAACAAGGCTTTGCTGGCGGTGCACGGCACCGAGATCTTTGCCGCAGCCCGCGCGCGCGGCGTGATGGTGGCCTTTGAAGCTGCGGTGGCCGGTGGCATACCGATCATCAAGGCGCTGCGCGAGGGGCTCACCGCCAACCGCATCGAATGGATCGCCGGCATCATCAATGGCACCACCAATTTCATCCTCAGCGAAATGCGCTCAAAGGGCCTCGACTTTGCCGTGGTGCTGAAGGAGGCGCAGCGCCTGGGCTACGCCGAGTCCGACCCCACCTTCGACATCGAAGGTGTCGACGCCGCGCACAAGGCCACCCTCATGAGCGCCATCGCTTTTGGCGTGCCGGTGCAGTTTGACAAGGCGCACGTCGAAGGCATCGCCGGGCTGCAGGCGGTGGACATCCGCTACGCCGAGCAACTGGGCTACCGCATCAAGCTGCTGGGCATCACCAAACGGCGTGACGACTTGCGCTCGGCCCAGCTGCCCGCAGGCGGCATCGAGCTGCGTGTTCACCCGACCTTGATCCCGTCGACCCGGCTGATTGCCAACGTCGAAGGCGCGATGAACGCGGTGGTGGTGCATGGCGACGCGGTGGGCACCACGCTGTATTACGGCAAGGGCGCCGGCAGTGAACCGACGGCCAGCGCGGTGGTGGCCGACCTGGTGGACATCACCCGCTTGCACACCGCAGACCCGGACCACCGCGTGCCCCACCTGGCCTTCCAGCCCGGCAGCATGCAAGACACGCCGGTGCTGCACATCAGCGAAGTCATCACCGCTTACTACCTGCGCCTGGTGGTGGCCGACAAAGCCGGCGTGCTGGCGCGCATCACCGGCATCCTGGCGGAAAACGACATTTCGATCGACGCCGTGCTGCAGCGTGAAAGTGCAGAAGGCGAAAAGCAGACCGATCTGATCATCCTCACCCACAACACGGTGGAAGGGCGCATGACGGCGGCGTTGGCGCAGATGCAGGCCTTGCCGACGGTGTTGGCGCCGATCGTCAAGATCCGCAAAGAGGAGCTGAATTGAAATACGTCTCTACCCGAGGAGGCACCCGTGGCGACCGCACCGAGCGCGGCTTCTCCGACATCCTGCTCGAAGGCCTGGCGCCCGACGGCGGCCTGTACCTGCCCACCCACTACCCCAAGGTTGACGACGTTACGTTGACCCGCTGGCGTGCGCTGAGCTACGCCGACCTGGCCTTCGAGATCCTGTCGCTCTACATCGACGACATTCCGGCGGCCGACTTGCACCGCCTGTGTCGCACCACCTACACCGAAGCCGTGTTTGGCACGCCGCAGATCACGCCACTGAGGCGGCTGCAAGAAGGCGTTTACCTGCAAGCGCTGTCCAACGGCCCGACGCTGGCCTTCAAGGACATGGCCATGCAGCTGCTGGGCAACCTGTTCGAATACGAGCTGGCGCGCCGCGGCGAAGAACTCAACATCCTGGGCGCCACCAGTGGCGACACCGGCAGCGCGGCCGAGTACGCGATGCGCGGCAAGCAGGGCGTGCGCGTTTTCATGCTCAGCCCCCATGGCCGCATGAGCCCCTTCCAGCAGGCGCAGATGTTCAGCCTGCAAGACGCCAACATCCACAACATCGCGGTGGAGGGTGTGTTTGACGACTGCCAGGACATCGTCAAGGCCGTCAGCAACGACCTGGACTTCAAGCGTCGCTACCGCATCGGCACCGTCAACTCCATCAACTGGGCGCGCTTGCTGGCCCAGGTGGTGTACTACTTTGCCGGCTATTTTCAGGCCACCACGTCGAATCAACAACGCGTGAGCTTCGCCGTGCCATCGGGCAACTTCGGCAACATCTGCGCCGGCCACGTGGCACGCATGATGGGCCTGCCCATCGCGCAACTGGTGTTGGCCACCAACGAGAACGACGTGCTGGACGAGTTCTTCAGAACCGGCACCTACCGGGTGCGGGCCACGGCCGAGACCCACGAGACGTCCAGCCCCAGCATGGACATCAGCAAGGCCAGCAACTTCGAGCGTTTTGTGTTCGACCTGCTGGGCCGCCAGGGCGCACGGGTGGCCGAGCTGTTTGGCCAAGGGCTGGCGCGCGAGGGTGGCTTCACCCTCAGCGCGGCCGAGTTCGCGCCGGCCGCGGGTTTTGGTTTTGTTTCGGGCCGCAGCACGCACGCCGACCGCCTGGCCACGATCCGCCGCACCTGGCAGGACACGGGCGTGATGATCGATACCCACACCGCCGATGGATTGAAGGTGGCGCTGGCTCACCTGCAACCTGGCGTGCCCATGCTGGTGCTGGAGACCGCCTTGCCGGCCAAGTTTGCCGCCACCATCCGCGAAGCCACCGGCCAGGATCCGCAGCCGCCGGCGGCCTTGCGCGGCATCGAAAACCTGCCCAAGCGTTTCACCGTGATCCAGCCTGACGCCGCGGTGGTGCAACGCTTCATTGAGCAGCACTGCGCGGCATGAAGGTCTGCGGCTTCAGCGGCCCCTCGGGCGCGGGCAAGACCAGCTTGATGGAGGGTGTGATCCGCGAACTCAAGTCCGCCGGCCAACGCGTTTCGGTGGTCAAACACGCGCACCAGGGGTTTGACATCGACACGCCCGGCAAAGACAGCTGGCGCCACCGCCAGGCGGGGGCTTTTGAAGTGGTCGTGGCCTCGTCGCGCCGGCTGGCCAAGCTGCGCGAGTTTGACGGCGAGACCGACATCACCGTGCACCA
>JANMHH010000177.1:0-1634 GCA_031375065.1 Rubrivivax sp.
TGGGCTGGTACGGCATCGGTCTGTAGCGGGCGACCAACGGGCCACCCGCCTGCGCGATGATCGCAGGATGTGGATCGACACCCATTGCCACCTGGACGCGCCCGAGTTTGCGGCCGACCACGCTGCCGTTGTGCAGCGCGCTGCGTCTGCGGGTGTGGTGCAGATCGTCTTGCCGGCGGTGGCTGCGGAGCACTTCGACACCGTGCGGAACCTGGCCCACCAGCATGGCCTGGTCTATGCGCTGGGCTTGCATCCCTTGTTTGTGGACCAGGCCCAGGACGAAGACCTGGACCGCTTGCAGCAGGCCCTGCAGCAGCACCGGGACGACCCGCGCCTGGTGGCGGTGGGCGAGATCGGCCTGGATCACTGGGTGCCGGGGCTCGACCGCCCGCGCCAAGAGCGCTTTTACATGGCCCAGCTGAAGCTGGCCAAGGACGCCGGACTGCCCGTCATCTTGCATGTGCGCCGCTCGGCCGACAGCTTGCTGAAGGGCTTGCGCCGGGTGGCGGTGGCGGGTGGCATTGCGCATGCCTTCAACGGCAGTGAGCAGCAGGCCAGCCAGTTTGTCGACCGAGGCTTTTGCATGGGCTTTGGCGGCGCGATGACTTTCGAGCGCGCGCTGCAGTTGCGTCACCTGGCCACCCGCTTGCCGCCCAGCGCGCTGGTGCTCGAGACCGACGCGCCCGACATCCCGCCCCACTGGCTGTACCGCACGGCGGCGGAGCGCGCCTTGAACAGCGGCCAAGGGCGCAACGAGCCCTGTCAGCTGCCACGCATCGCCGCGGTGATGGCAGGGCTGCGTGGCTGCACCTTGCAGGCATTGGCGGCGCAGACCTCGGCCAACGCACAGCGCGTGTTGCCCCGGCTGGCGGCGCAGCGTTTGCACGCGGCAGCCAATCATGCGGCCGCTGATCACGCTGCAGCCCGCAACGGGCCCGCCGCAGCGTGAGCCTGTCGCAGCGCCTGCAAGGCCTGCCGCCGGTGATGGCCAGCCACAGCCGCCTGCTGATTCTGGGCAGCTTTCCGGGTGCGGCATCGCTGGCGGCGCAGCAGTACTACGGCCATCCGCGCAACCAGTTCTGGCCCTTGCTGGGGGCCATCTGGGGGCTGGACTTGCAGAGCCTGAACTACGCCGAACGCCTGGTCCAGGTTCGCCAACGCGGCCTGGCCCTTTGGGATGTCTACGCCAGCTGCAGCCGCCAGGGCAGCCTGGACGCCAACATCCGCGACGCCGCGTTCAACGACCTCTCGAGGCTTCAGGTGCGGGCGCCTGAGCTGCAGCTGGTGGCCCACAACGGCGGCGAGTCGGCCAAGCGCATGAAGCAGGTGCAGGCGCTGGGCCTGCCGGTGATCCAGCTGCCTTCTTCCAGCCCGGCCAACGCCAGCTGGTCCTTTGACCGCAAACTGCAGGCTTGGCGCACCGCCTTTCAACAAGCAGGAATCTGACCCCCTTCATGAGCCGAGCAAAACCTTCCTTGCCCACCCGCCACGCCATCGATTTGCCCGAAGTCACGCTGTCCGAAGAAGCCGGTGTGCGCTACCTGCACCTGGGCACGATCTGGATACAAGGCGGCATGCGCATCGGCAAGCCGCAGGTGGTGGAGATCGATTACGTGCAACGCATGCTGGCCAGC
>JANMHH010000212.1:0-16456 GCA_031375065.1 Rubrivivax sp.
TCGTCCCAGGCGCTGACGTGCGGGGCAATCTCGCGCTGTACGAATTGGCGCAGGCTGGCGCGGAAATCGGCTTGCTCAGGGGTGTCATTCATGGGGACGAAGCTTAAAGGGGGAGCGGTGGCGCAGACCCGCGGGTGGGCAAGGTCGCAAGGCTTGCCGACCCGCCAGGTCAGTCACCGAAGACCAGCTGGTAGCGCAGACTGTGGCCGATGCGCTGGGAGAACTTCTGCACCGATGCGGCGGCCAGCTTTTCGCTCAGGCCGTTTGGAATGAGCGTGGTCAGGCGGCCGCCCCAGGTCAAGGTCTCGTCCACACATTGGCGCGGGCCCGAGGCAGGTGTGTAGTCCAGCTTGGCTTGTTTTTGGCCGGCCCGGTCCAGCAGATCGCAGAGGTCGCGAAAGACGATGAAGGCGGTGTCGTTCTGATGCAGGGCCCAGTTGGCCACCGGCAAAAAATCGACCAGGTGGATGAGCTGGTAATTGAGCTGGACCCAGAAGTCCTGCGCGCTCAGCGTGATGTGCTGGTTGTCGATGACACGCTGAAAGCTGATCTGCCGCAGCTGGCCCAGGCGGTGCAGGTTGCTGCGCAACTCGCGTCGCAATGGCAGGTCGTACAGCAGGCGCAGGACCGACGGAAAGGCCTCGACGTGTTTCCAGTCAAAAGCCGACATCAAGCCACGCAGCTGAGGAATGAGCTCGACCTTCATCGCAAAGGTGTTGGTGCCGGTGCCCAGGATCGAGTGCAGCAGCAAGACCAGCGGGGACCGGCCAGGGTAGTGCGCTGCACCGTACTCGAAGCAGAAATACAGGTGGTCCAGGAACGAGCCATCGGCATGCTCGACATCGAAGTTGCATTGCTCCACCATGAAGCGCAACAACGCAGGGTCAACGGGCGGCAGCTTGCTGGCCATGTCCAGCGCACGGTAGGCCCGCTCCACTTCGGCGCCAGCCGGGCTGCTCCAGTGGGCCTCCTTGGCGACGCGGGTCTTGATGACAAAACGCGGTACCGCTCCCTCCAGGGTCTGAAAGATGGTGCGGTTGAGGTCGAAGTTGGCGATGGGCGTGACCTGCACCTGGCCCGTGTGGTCCAGCGCCGCACCGTGGGCCACGGCGGCTTGGCGCTGCAAGCTGGCGATGGGGCGCTGTGCGGTGTCTTGCTTCATGGGGGTGGCTCCCAGACTGGGGGTGATTGAACGGGCTTGCCAGGGGCGGAAGGCTACTACGCCCACACGGCTGGCTCAGAGGCTGAGCGCATTTTGGGCGTGCCCGAGCAGCGCGGCAAAGGGTGCTCGATCTGGGCACACCAGCACAGCCACAGCCCGGGCTATGGCAAGCCTTTGCAAGGACAAGGAAGGTGTTTGGAGGTGATGAGCCGGCGCAGGGCGCCGGAAAGACGGCGACTCGCGTGGCAGTTCCGCGAACGGTGGGCGCCATCTGCGACAGCTTCCCAGCAACCCAACCTTGCTGGCCGAGGGGCGCTGACGACCCAACGCTGGCAGCGAAGCTCTGAGATTCAATGCCGCGCAGCTGTCGTCGACAGCGTCACGTTGGCAGGGGCAGTCCGTCGCTATGCGCCGCCGGGCTGACTTGACGGGCCCGCACCGGCTGACGGCGTCTGGTCCGCCTCGCGCAACTGCTGGACCAGGGCTTGCGCGTCGGCTGGCAGCGCCCTGAGGTGCCGCACACAGACCAACAACCGGCGCGCGAGGTAGGCGTCCGAGAGCGGCAGCACCTCGAAGGCCATGTTGCGCGCGCCGCGCCGCGCGGTGGCCTCGGGCAACAAGGCGATGCCCACGCCGCGCTCGACCAGGCGCAGCTGGGCGTCGAAGCTGGGCACCCGCACGCGGTGGTTCAGTGCCGCGCCGCGCCCCGCCACGCGCTGGTCCCAGGTGTCTTGCAAGGCGCTGCCGACGAGCAGCCCCACCACATCGCAGCCGTCGGCCAGTGCCTCCGAGATGTCGCGGCCGCCGGCCAATTGCACCAAGGGGTGGCCACGTGGCACCGCCAAGGCGAAGCGATTCACGGCGACGGGGTAGAACTCGAGTCTTTCTATCGCCGGACGCTCGGTGACAAAGGCGATGTCTGCGCTGCCGGCGAGCACAGCGCGCACGGAGTCTTCGCTGGCCGCCTCTGCGACGCTGACGTTCACCTGCGGGTGTCGGGCCAGGAAGTCGCCCAGGGCGTCAGGCAGGTACTCGCGCATCGCTGCCGACGTGCCGATCAGCACCATCTGGTGCCTGCGGCTGCGCGCCTGTTCTTCCAGGTCCAGCCGCAGGCGCCCGGCTTGCTCCAGCACGGTACGCGCGTGCTGCAGCAGGGCCCGCCCGGCGGCGGTTGGCAGCACACCGCGGCGCCCGCGAATCAGCAGCGGCGTGGCCAAGCTCTGCTCCATGCCTTGCACCCGCTCGCTGCTTGCGGCCAGCGACAGGTTCGCGGCGCGCGCGCCGGCCGTGATGCTGCCGCCTTCGACGACATGCACGAACAGGCCCAGGTCCGTCAGGTCGAGATCGCTGCTCACCAGGCAACCTCCGTGCTTCGCACTGCGGTATTCGCCTTGGGAACGGCCCGGCGGCTCATGCGCGCCTTGTCGCAGCGGCTGGCGCGGCCACAGCCGTCGGCTCCTGCCATTGCAGGGCCGGTGGCGCCGTTGCGCCCAGCAGGCTGCCCACCAGCCGCCGCGTGGCCGCCGGCAGCTCGGCCAGGCGGCGCACACAAAGGCGCAACGCGAGGTCGGCGAAGTCGTCGGCCAGTGGCAAGATGCAGATTCCAAGCGTGCGCGCGTGGCGCTCGGCCGCGCTGCGCGGCATCAACGCCATGCCGGCGCCGCGCGACACCAGTCGGCACTGTTCGTCGAAGCTGCCGACACGCACCCGGTAGTTCAGCTGCCGACCGCGCTGCGCCACGCGGCGGTCCCACAGGTCCTGCAGCGCCGTGCCCTGCGGCAGACCGATCACGTCAGACAGATCGGCCTGGGCCAACGAGACCGCGCCGGTCTGTGCGGCCAGCGCCAGCGGGTGAGCAGGGGCCACGACGAAGACCAGCTGGTCGGTCTGGAAGAGGAAGGACTCGAGCTCGAAGATGTCGGTGTTCTCGCGCACGATGCCCACGTCGGCCGTGCCTTCGGCCAGCGCGCTGACCACATCGTTACCGGGCCGCTCTTCGACCTGCACGTTCACCTGAGGGTGGGCCAGCAGGAAGTCGGCCAGCCGTTCAGGGACGACCTCGTGCAAGGCGACCGTGTCGCACAGCAGGCGCAACTGCAACTTCATGCCTTGTGAGTGCTCGGCCCCGTGCAGGCGCTCCATCTGCTGCAGCAGCGTGCGCGCGTGCAGCACCAGCGCCTGGCCGACGGCCGTGGGCTGCACACCGCGCGGCTCGCGCGCCAGCAGGGGCGCACCGAGCGTGTCTTCCATCGCCAGCACGCGCGCGCTGGCCGCCGCCAGGCCGAGCTGGGTGGCTTCGGCGCCGGCGGTGATGCTGCCCGAATCGACGATGTTGAGGAAAAGGCGAAGGTCGGTGAAATCGAAGCGGAAGGTCATGCTGGCAATCAGCGCCGCAGCGCAGCCTTCGGCTGCGCCGGAGGCTGGCTCTGCAACTTGCGCATTTCCAAGCGCCTTTCGCCCGCACAGACTTCTCTCATCGCAGGCCCTGACCGCAGGTACCGCTGAACGAACACAGAACGAGGAACGCCATGATCGCTGTACATGCCCAATCGTCTAGCTTCAATCCCGCGCCTCCCATGCCGCCGCTCCTGGCGGACAGCCCGCCCGAACTGGCGGCCGTGATGGCCGGCGTGGTGGCTGGAGAGCAGCGGGCGTTGGAACGCTTCTATCGACTGACGATCGGCAAAGTCTTCGGCCTGGCTCTGCGCATCGTGCGATGCCGAGCCACTGCCGAAGAAGTTGCGGAGGATGTGTACGTTCAGGTTTGGCACAGTGCCGCCACCTACGACCCGCAGCGCTGCACACCGCTCGGCTGGGCACTGATGATCTGCCGCAGCCGCGCCATCGACAGCTTGCGTCGCGCCGACCAAGCCATCCTCGATCCCGACCCCACAGAGCGCCTGGACGCCGTGGCGCAACTCGTGCCCGGCTTGCAGGACCTGCTGCAAGCCAGCCAGGAACACGCCGCGTTGCACGCCGCCGTGACGCGCCTGCAGCCGGTAGAAAGGCAGATCCTCGGCCTGGCTTTCTTTCGCGGCCTCACGCACTCCGAGATCGCCGCCGCGGCGCACCTGCCGCTGGGCACGATAAAGTCGCATGTGCGCCGGGCCCTGGCCACACTTCGCAGGGAGCTCGGCACGGCCTGAACCCGTGACCCCGCCTGACGATGCACTCCGATGACGCAACACCGGCTGCTCCTGACGACGAAGCAGCCCGACTGATTCAGGAGCAACTGGATCCCATTGGGCTGTCGCCTGGCGAGCGCGAGGCGCTGTTGCGGCGCATTCTCGAGCGCACGGGAGGCAAACCGCCGCTGGCGCCGACACCGCCACCGCCACCGCCACCGCCACCCAAGGCGGATTGACGACCCGCTGGCCCAGCGGCCCTACCCGTATCGCGGCGCGGGGGTCGTGCTTCATCGGTGCATGCCTTGCCTTCGGTTTGGCGCGCCATGCACCGCCAGGCCAGCATAAGGGCGGGCCACAGGAGCGTCAATTGCCGCGTCGCCCAGCGCCGTGCCGGGTGGCTGTCGCCCATCGCAAAGTACCATCGCGGCACCATGCCAGCGATGAGACCCGTGAAGATCCGCGTGCCGCGCCTGCTCTTGGCGCTGGCGTGCGGCGTTGCGGCGGGTTCCACGCCTGCGGCGGAGGACGCGTCGGCCTACCCCTCACGCGCGGTCACCATCGTGGTTGGCTTCGCACCGGGCGGCGCCAGTGACATCACCGCCCGCCTTTTGGCCGGCCGGCTCACGCAGGCGCTGGGCAAGCCCTTCATCGTCGAGAACCGTCCGGGGGCGGACTCCAACATCGGCACCGAACAGGTGGTGCGGACCAAGCCCGATGGCTATACCTTGTTGCTCGAAACGATCGCCAATGCGACGAACATTTCGGCCTACAAGAGACCGGGCTACGACACCGAGCGCGATCTGGTCCCGATCATCATGGTCATGACCTCGCCCAGCGTCCTGGTCGTCACACCGTCATTGCCGGTGAAGGATTTGCGCGCGCTGATCGCGCTGGCCAGGGCCCAGCCGGGCCGGCTGTCCTTTGCGTCGTCGGGCACCGGCGGCTCGACGCATCTGGCGGGCGAGTTGCTCAAGATGCGCGCCGGGCTGGATGTTGTGCACATCCCGTACAAGGGCGCCGCGCCCGCCATGGCCGATGTCGTTGCGGGCCATGTGTCGATGGGCTTCTTGGCCTCGCTCGGGGCCTTGTCATCCATGCAGAGCGGCCACGTGCGGCCCATCGCCGTCGCACACTCCCGGCGCCTGCCCGAGCTGCCTGACGTGCCGACGATGGCCGAGGCCGGCATGGCCGACTTGGAGGTGAGCTCATGGAATGGCCTGGCCGCGCCGGTCGGCACGCCCCAGCCGATCATCGACAAGCTCAATGCCGAGGTCAACAAGATCCTGGCCCTGCCGGAAGTGCAACGGCAATTGCAGGGGCTCGGTGCCCAGGCCGTGGGCGGCTCCGCGCGGCAATTCGCCAGTCATAAGCAAGCCCAGATCCAGAAGTGGCGTGACGTGGTCAAGGCGGCCCGCATCACGCTGGACTGATGTCTATGGGCTGACGCTGATGCGACTCGGCGGCGCGCCAGATCAACCGGTCTGGCGGCGTATGGCAGGCATGGTCGAATGCCTTTCGGCTTCTTGCCCACTCTGCTCAAGCCGCCAGGCTGTCTTGAATCAACTGGCGCAGCAAGGGTTGCAGCTGGGCAGCCAGGCGCTGGTCTTCACCACGGTTGTCGACCCGCCTTTCGCGGCCTCGCCACAGCGCGGCCAGCGTTGAGCGCTGTTGCGCCAACAAAGGCGTCAGCTTTTGCTGGGCCATTTCGGGGCTCAGGCCATGGGCCGACACCAGGTAGCGCTGCAGCAGGCCGGCGGTGATGGGCGTCAAGGCCTCTTCATCCCAGGTGGCAAAACTGCGGTCGGTGCCGCGCACCACGTTCAGGCCCTTGGCCATGCCCGCGGCGCCCAAGGCACCCAGCACACCGCCGGCCACCACGCCAGCGCCCAGCGTCAGGCCGCCGCTCAGCAAGTCGGCCTTCAGGCCCGTCAGCGCGCCGGTGACCACGCCGCCCAACATGGCTGCACGCCCCTCACCCAGGCGACCTTTGAGTTGGCTGGCGTTGGTGGCGGGCGGCCCGCCCGCCTCAGCCACGACAGCCTGGCCCAGCCAGGCGGCCAGCTTTTCGCCGCTGCTGCGCCATTCCGTGTCCAGCGCCAGACCCAACGCGGTGCGCGCGGCCTCGGCTTCGGCCCGCCGGGCCAGGAAGCCTTCATCGGCCACCGGTTGATGGGTTGCGGCGATGCGGCCCAGGCTGTCTGCCAGCAGCTGCGCGCCGGCGTTCAGGCGCGCCAGCTGCTGCGCCTGCCAGGCCAGCCGCAAACGGCCCACGCGGGTGTCGCCCGGTAGCGCAGATTGCAGGGCCTGCAACAGCAGGCCTTCGGGCAACCAACCTTCGTGGCGGGCATGAAGGCTCAGCCGCGGCGGCTCGGCTTCGGGTGAGTCCACCAACACCAGCAGCGGCTTGGCCAGGTCGACCAGCCAACCCGGTGGCGCCTGCCCCGGCGCCAGCAGCACGAGCACAGCGTCGGTCTGCTCGCGCAACAGCTTCAGCCGCGAGGGCGGCGCATCACCCACCCACCAGCGCTGCCACCAAGGCATGGCAACGCTGGGCTGCGCCGGTAGCACGGTGAGCTGTTGAAGGCTCTGGGTTTCGGCCGGCAAGACCTGCAGCTGCAACTCATCGCCCGTTTCGCTGCGCACCAAGGACAGCCAAAGCGGTGCCGCGGGCGATGTCGTTGGGGATGGCGCTGCGGTCTGCGCTGCGCCTGGCGCTGACGCGGACACGGACGCCGGTTCGGACACCAACTCACGGCCGCTTGAGCTCAGTGGAACACCAAACAAACGCACCACTGGCGCTTGTGGGTGAGCCCACCACAGCAGCCTGACCTGCGGGCTGCGGTCCGGACGCATCAACGGATGCAGGGCTTCAAAGTAAGGGGTGTCCAGCGGCAGAGGAAAGCGCGCCGACAAACGCCGCGCGCGCCGCGCCGCGCCGGCGGCCAGCAGCAAGCGGGGCAGCACCACCACCCAGGCCAGCGTGACGGCCAAGAGATGAATCCAGGGCGCGGCCGTGGCTTGCGCGTCGACGCCTGGGGCCAAACGCAAGGGCGCGACATCGGGCACCTGGATGCCCGTCAGCGCCTGGGCCGGTGCCAGCAACAGGTTCAGCCCGGCCTGTACCGTGGGTGCGTCCAGAAAAGTGCTTTGCCAACCGGCCCGGTAGTCCAGTACCAGGCCGCGCAAGTACAGACCCGCCATCAGTCCCGCGGCCAGGGCGGCTGCCGCCATGTGCAAGACCAGCGCCAAGCGGCTCAAGGTCAAGGGCGCGGCATGTTGGGCCCACAGCCGGCCCAGCGATGCATCGCCTTTTTGAAGGCCCTGCGACAACCAGCGTCGAAAGCCGTGCCATGGGTTGGGCAGCAGCAGCCCCACGTAAACCAACGCATTCCAGGCCACCACCGCCCACACCGCAGGCGCCAGCAGGTTGACGCGCTGGGGCGGCCCCAACTGGTCCACCGCCAGCCCTGCCGCCAAACCCAGGATGGCCGCCAGCACCGCCCAGGCGGGGTGCCAGACCCGGCGTTGCAGCCAAGCCTTGGCCACCGCGTCCTTGGGCAGCAGCCTTTGCAGAGCCAGTGCGGTTCGCGCCAGCACCCATGGTTCTGGGGTGGCCTGCTCGCCCACGGCCGACACCGCCTGGCGCGTGGCCCAGGCGCGGTCTTCAGCGGTCCATGGCGAGGCGGGCGCGTCCTTGGTGTCCTGGGCCAGTTCGCGCGCCTGCAGCAACAACACCTGGCGAGCTTCGTCTTCGGTCATGGGCGCAATGTAGCGCCCAGCAAGCCCTGCAAGTCCGATGGGCCCCTGGGCCTGCGTCGCCCCGCCCTGCACTCAAGCCTGGTGCAACAGCGCCACCAGCTGGGCCTGGCTGTGGGTGCCCGTCTTTTCATACATCTGGCCCACATGGGTGCGCACCGTGGAAATCTTCACCCCCATCAGCTCGGCGGCCTGGGTGGGCGGCATGCCGTCACACAGCATTTCGCCCAAGCGCGCCTGGGTGCGTGTGAAGCGGAAGCGCCGGCGCATGGCGTCCATGCGGGTGAGCTTGACCCGTTCGATGGTGGCCATCACCCAGCCATAACTGCCCGGCACGCCATCGCCCTGGCACATCGGCCGCAGCGTGATCTGCAAGGTGGCGCTGCCGTCCGACTCCAAAGGCAGCGTCAGTTCCTTGCCGGCGGCCAACATCGGCTGCCAGTGCGACAGCGGCACCCAACGACCGGCCTGGCGCAGCGCCAGGCGACCGCCGGCGTCCATCCACAGGCCTTCCAGGCGTTCGATGCGGCGGGTGGCGGCGGGGTTGGCTTCCAGCACTGTGCCGTGCGCGTCGGTGACAAAGAGCGGCGTCTCCAGCCGCTCCAGCAGACAGTGCCCCAAAGCGGCCAGACGCTGAGTGCGTTGCGGTGGGTGATCGTGGGTGCCGGTGTTCATGGTTTTTTCCTCGTCTGGGGGCCTGTGGGCCGCGGTGCGCTGGCCGATGTGGGCATTGGGCACTGCCCCTGGGCCGTTGCCCATGACACCAAGGTATCGCTGTTGCGAGGCCATCGCCAACGCCCGCAACAAGTTCCGGCCATGCTGGGCTGGCGCCACCACAACCCGTGGCCGCGCTCAATTCAGCTCAGGACTTGCCGAAAACAGCTTGTCGATGGAAGTAGCGACGCCATTGCATGCGGGTCCACGGCAGCACTGGAAACACACAGGCCCACTTGCGTCCGATGAGAAACAGCCGATGAAATCGTTACTCGCCTTGCTCAGTCTGCGCAAGAAGCTGGGGCTTCTGGGCCTGACGGCCGCCGCACTGGTGGCGCTACCCACCCTGGTGCTGGTTCGCACCGCCTTGACCGACATCGCTTCGATCGAACACGAGTCGGCCGGCATGACGCCGTCGACCCGTCTGCTCAGAGTGCTTCAGTTGACCCAGCAACACCGCGGTCTGTCGGCCAGTGCCTTGAGCGGCAATGCGACGGCAGCCAAGGCTCGTGCGTCCAAACAGCTGGAGGTAGACACCGCCCTGAAGTCCTTTGAGCAGATCCTTCAGGCGCAGGTTCACAACCCTCAGATCGGCAAACGCTGGCAAACGCTGGCGGGCGAATGGACCGACCTGTCGCGGTCCATTGCCGCCCAGGGCTTGGCTGGGCCAGAGAGTTTCGCGCGGCACACCGCGCTGATCGCCCACCTGATCGAACTTCACGACCGCGTGGCCGACCACTTCGGACTGACGCTGGATCCGCAGGCCAGCACCTATCACCTGATCATCGGCACGCTGGTGCACCTGCCGCGCCTGACAGAGGCCTTGGGCCAGGCGCGCGCCCTGGGCTCCACGATCCTGAACAGCAAAGAAGCGACGGTTGCGCAGCGCATCAACCTGGCGTCTCTGTCTGGAAGCGCCCAGTCGGGGTTGAGGGAGATGACACTCTCGGTCGACAAGTCCGGCGAATCCGAACCGGCCTTGGCCTTGGCCATGAAAGAACCGATGGACAAGACGCGCCAGGGCGTGACGCAGGTTCTGACCTTGATCGAGCAACAGGTTCTCAGGCCAGAAACCCACACCTATGCCGCCAACGACTACTTCGCCAACACCACACAGGCGATTGATTCGGTCTACGCGCTCAACCACAGTGCCACCCGCTTGCTGAGCTCGATGCTGTCCGAACGGGTGCACCAAGCCCAAGTGAAAACGGCAACGCTGCTTGCGGTGCTGTTGCTGCTCTTGGGGCTGGGCGCCTGGTTGGCACATCAGGTGATTCGCGCCATCCTGAGTGCCGCTGAGCAGGCCAAGGCCACCGCACTGCGCATCGCCTCGGGTGACCTGAGTGAGCCCATTGAAGCGCTGGGCCAAGACGAACTGGCCCAGATGCTGATGGCAATGGCCGACATGCAAAGCGCACTGACCCGCGTGGTGGGCGATGTGCGCCGAGGCGCCGAAGGCGTGGCCACCGCAAGCTCACAAATCGCCCAGGGAAACCTGGACCTGAGCCAGCGCACCGAATCGCAGGCCAGCTCTTTGCAGGAAACCGCCGCTTCGATGGAAGAGTTGAGCGCCACCGTGCAACAAAACGCCGCCAGTGCGCGGCAGGCCAACCAGCTGGCGCAAGGCGCGTCGGTGGTGGCGGCGCAGGGCGGTGAGGTGGTGGGGCAGGTGGTCAGCACCATGCGCGGCATCAACGAAGCATCGCGCAGGATTGCCGACATCATCGGCGTCATCGACGGCATCGCCTTCCAGACCAACATCCTGGCCTTGAACGCAGCGGTGGAAGCCGCCCGCGCCGGCGAACAGGGGCGCGGCTTTGCCGTGGTGGCCAGCGAGGTGCGCAGCCTGGCGCAACGCTCAGCCGAAGCGGCAAAGGAGATCAAGAGCCTGATCGCCACCAGCGTGGAGCGGGTTGAACAGGGCAGCACGCTGGTCGACCAGGCCGGCACCACCATGACCGAAGTGGTGGCCTCGATCCGCCGGGTCACCGACATCATGGGCGAGATCAGCGCGGCCACGCAGGAGCAAAGCAGCGGCCTGGGCGCCGTCAGCCAGGCCGTGACACAGATGGACCAGGCAACCCAGCAAAACGCCGCGTTGGTGGAGCAAAGCGCCGCTGCGGCGGAGAGCCTGAGCACCCAGGCCGAGCAACTGGTGCAGTCGGTGGCGGTGTTCCGCCTGTCCGGCGCGGCGCGCGCCTGACCGCGACGGCGCGGGTGGCTCAGGCCAACGCGCGCCCGATCAGGATCTTCTGCACTTCGCTGGTGCCTTCGTAAATCTGGCAGACCCGCACGTCGCGGTAGATGCGCTCGACAGGGAAGTCGCTGACGTAGCCGTAGCCGCCAAAGACCTGGATCGCGTCGCTGCACACGCGTTCGGCCATCTCGCTGGCAAAGAGCTTGGCCATCGCGGCTTCTTTCAAGCACGGGCGGCCGGCGTCCTTCAGCGCCGCAGCGTGGTGGATCATCTGGCGCGCCACTTCGATCTGCGTGGCCATGTCGGCCAACTTGAACTGCACCGCCTGGTGCTGAAAGATGGGCTGGCCAAAACTGCGCCGGTCCTTGCTGTAGGCCAGTGCCGCTTCAAAGGCCGCACGCGCCATGCCCACCGCCTGGCTGGCGATGCCGATGCGCCCACCCTCCAAGCCGCTGAGCGCGATCTTCAAACCCATGCCTTCTTCGGCCAACAGGTTCTGTGCCGGCACGCGGCAATTGTCGAACAGGATCTGCGCGGTGTCGCTGGCGTGCTGGCCCAGTTTGTCCTCGATGCGGGCCACCGTGTAACCCGGTGTCTGGGTAGGCACGATGAAGGCGCTGATGCCCTTTTTGCCGGCGGCCTTGTCGGTGACCGCCATCACGATGGCCACGTCGCCGTTCTTGCCGCTGGTGATGAACTGCTTGACGCCGTTGAGCACATAGTGGTCGCCATCCCTGACGGCCGTGGTCTTCAAGCCACCGGCCTCGCTGCCCACATGCGGTTCGGTCAGGCAAAACGCGCCCAGCATGTCGCCGCGCGCCAGCGGCTTGAGAAAGCGTTCCTTCTGGTCGTCGTTGCCAAAGGCCATCAGGATGGAACACACGGGGCAGTTGTTGACGCTGACCACGGTGCTGGTGGCGCCACAGCCGGCCGCCACCTCTTCGAGGATCAAGGACAGCGCCAGGTAGTCCAGCCCGGCGCCGTCCCACTCGGTGGGCACCGCCACGCCGTAGCAGCCCAGGGCCGCCAGGCCCTTGAGCTGCGCCGCCGGGAAGGTGTGGGACTTGTCCCAGGCGGCCGCATGGGGCGCAATCTCCGCCTGCACAAAACTGCGCACGGCGTCTTGGACAGCGATGTGGTCTTCACTCAGCAGCATGGGGTTTCATCTCCGAAAGTCTTTCTTGGTGGGCCACGGCCAACAGCACGCGTGGCCCTTGTGTGGTGCGCATCAGTTGGTAGCCAGTGTGGAACTGCTGCAGCACGCTGCCGTCGTGGCGCTGCAAGACCCAGTGCACGTGGGCAAAGGCGTGGTTCTGGCCCAGCGGCACATGCTCCACCAGCTCGAAGTCGGCACGTTGGTAGTCGTTGCCACGGTAGACGTCGCACAGGGCGCGGTGATTGGCACGCATGGGGGCGTCGTCATTCCACCAGGTCAGGCAAGCGCTGCCGTTCGATCCGCCGCTGTCGGTGATGCCGCTGCTGCTGTGCCACAGATCGGCCACCGCGTCGCCGTCCAGGCGGTTGAAGGCGTCGCGGTAGGTCTCAAAAAAGGCTTGGGTTTCGGTCCGGCTCATGGTCGGGGTCTTTCACCAGGCCAAGGGCAGGCCGTCGTGGTTGAGGTAAGCGCCGTTGTCCTGAGGCTGCAAGCCAGCCAGTGTGCGCCGCATGTCGGCCACGCTGGTGGCCACGTCGATGTCAGCGCCGGCGCCACCCATGTCGGTGCGCACCCAGCCCGGGTGAAAGGCCACGCAGATGGCTTTTCCTGCGAGCTCCAAGGAAGCGTCTTTCAACACCGAGTTGAGCGCCGCCTTGCTGGCGCGGTAAAGCCAGCCCGAAGACGCCGCGCGCAAGCCCAACGAGCCCATGCGCGATGACAACACCGCCAGCCGGGCGCCGGGCGCCAAGGCATCCACCAGCTGCGGCAACACGCGCATGGCACCCAGCACGTTGGTGTGCATCACGGCGTCAAACTCGTCCTGTGTGGGGGCCAGCAGACCGGCACTGCGTGGACCGTAGACGCCAGCACCCAGCACCACCACATCAAAGACTTCGCCGTCGATGAACCAGGCCAGGCCGGCGGCACTGGCGGCGTCGGCCACATCCAGGCGCAAGGCGTGGGCGCCCAGGGCCTGGATGCGCGCCAGGCCATCGTCGCTGCGCGCCGTCGCGGTCACCGTGTCACCGGCTGCGCAGCACTGGCGCACCCACTCCAAACCAATGCCGCGTGAGCCGCCAATGATCAACACCTTGCTCATACCGCCACCGGCCTTTCACGAAGCAGACGCAGCGCCAGCGCAATGAAGAGCAGGCCACCCAGGCCGTTCAACACTTGCCGCACACGGCTGGATGCGCCCGGGCGCGCCAAACGTGACGCCAACGCCACCAGCAACATCAGGAACAGAAAACCCTGCACCACGAACCAGCCGCCCAAGAGCAAGAACGACAGCGTCTTGTGCGGCGATTGCGCCGGCACAAACTGCGGCAGGAAGGCCAGGAAGAAGAGGGCCACCTTGGGGTTGAGCACGTTGGTCAACAAGCCCACGCGGAAGTCGACCCACCCCGTGCGCGCCGGCGCCGCGGCGTTCGCGGCTGTAGCCGCGGGGCCCGCACCGCCGCGCCAGACCTGCCGCAACATGCCCAAGCCCAGCCAGATCAGGTAAGCCGCACCGGCCCACTGAATGGCCTGGAAAGCAGCTGGCACCAACGCCAGCAAGGCCGCCAGTCCAAAGGCCGCTGCCAAGGCGTGCACCACACAACCGGCGTTGATGCCCAGCGCCGCGGCCACGCCCGCGCGCGCGCCGCCTTGCAGCGTGCGGCTGACGGTGAGCAAGAAGTCCACGCCTGGGGTGGCGTTCAAGACGAACACCGCCGTCGCAAACACGGCCGCTTCCGCAGGGCCGGGTAACAGTCCTTGCAGGGCCATCACAGCATCTCCACCGCCAGCGCCGTGGCCTCGCCACCGCCGATGCACAACGCCGCCATGCCGCGTTTCAAACCGCGCTTGCGCAGCGCACCCAGCAGCGTGACCACGATGCGCGCGCCGCTGGCGCCGATGGGGTGGCCCAGCGCGCAAGCACCGCCGTGCACGTTGACGATCTCGTGTGCCAGCTTGAATTCGTCCATCGCGGCCATGGTCACGGCAGCGAAGGCTTCATTCACTTCCCACAGGTCCACCTGCCCAGCTTGCCAGCCGGCCTGGGCCAGCGCCTTGCGAATGGCGCCGGCGGGCGCGGTGGCGAACCACTGCGGCTCTTGCGCGTGCACGGCGTGGCTGACGATGCGGGCGATGGGCTTCACACCCATTTGCACCGCCGTGCTTTCACGCATCAGCACCAGCGCGGCAGCACCGTCGCTGATGCTGCTGGCGTTGGCCGCGGTGATGGTGCCGTCTTTTTTGAATGCGGGCTTCAGGCTGGGGATCTTGTCGAGCTTGGCCTTGAAGGGCTGTTCGTCAAACTTGATCACCGTGTCGCCGGCCTTGCCAGGCAATGTCACCGGCGACATTTCCCAATCGAAGCTGCCGTCTTCGTTGGCCTGCTTGGCGCGCGTGGTGGACGCGATGGCGAAGGTGTCTTGCGCCTCGCGGGTGAAGCGGTATTTGTCGACACACTGTTCAGCAAAAACGCCCATGGCCTTGCCTCGCTCGTAGGCGTCTTCCAGGCCGTCCATGGCCATATGGTCGAACAGTTGCGCGGCGCCGTACTTCACGCCCTTGCGCGCAAACATCAGGTGCGGGGCGTTGCTCATGCTTTCCATGCCACCGGCCACCATCACGCGGGCGCTGCCGGCGACCAGCATGTCGTGGGCAAACATCATGGCGCGCATGCCGCTGCCGCACATCTTGGTCAGCGTCACCGCGCCGGTGCTGTCGGGCAGGCCGGCCTTGCGCATGGCTTGGCGGGCGGGCGCCTGGCCCTGGCCGGCCATCAGGCAGTTGCCCAGCAGCACTTCATCGACGCTGTCACCGGGCACGCCGGCACGCTGCACGGCCGCCTTCACGGCCACGGCACCCAGTTCCCAGGCGGCCAGCGACGAAAAATCACCCAGCAGGCCACCGATGGGCGTGCGGGCGGCGGAGACGATGACGATGGGGTCGGTGGACATGGTGGGCTCCTTGGGCTCTTGGGGGGTTCAGGACAATTCAGGAAGGTTGAGGACGGTTGAGGACGACAGGGGTCAGAACGGTTCAGGACTTGACCAGGGTGATGTGCGGCGCGTGCGGGCCGCCGCCGCGTTCCTGCCTGGCCAGGCCCTGGATGTAGGCCTGGAACTGCGGGTCTTCACCGCGCAGCAGTTGCGGCAGCGCGTTGTGGAAGTCTTCGCGGCGGCACCATTCACGCATGTAGTCGTCCCAGCTGTTCCAGCGGCGCTGCTCGGGCGCCGTCATCGTGGGCTTGTAGGCGACCAGAAAAGCGCGCTCAAACAGCGAGATCAGCATGTCGAAC
This sequence comes from Rubrivivax sp., assembly GCA_031375065.1. Classification (GTDB taxonomy): domain Bacteria; phylum Pseudomonadota; class Gammaproteobacteria; order Burkholderiales; family Burkholderiaceae_C; genus Rubrivivax. The sequence continues at coordinate 15,403 of JANMHH010000212.1, forward strand.
ACCACCAGCATGCGCTCGTGCTGTTCCGGCGTGGGCGTGGGCAGCGCGCCGGTGGTGCGCAGCTGCAGGTCGGCGTTGGCCAGCACCACTTTCAGGAAGTCGTTGTAAGCGTCGGACAGGTGCTGGTAAGCCTCTTCTTCTTCGTTTTCGCGCTCCTTTCGCTGCTGGGTCACAAAGACCCAGACCGCAAAGGGCAAGCCCACGGCGGTGACCAGCAGGCTGATGATTTCCAGGGCTTCCTTGATGGTCATGTGCTGGCCCGCCCCGCCATCGAAAAGCGCTTGGCCGGCTCGTACGGAAACACGTCGTGCACATGCCCGGCCAGGATGCGCTCTTTGTGGCCTTGCCAGAACGCTGCGTCCAGCAGATCGGCATGGTGCGCCATGAAGACTTCCTTCACCGCCGCGTTGCCCAGCAAGAAGGGCGCAAAGGTTTCAGGAAACACATCACCTTTGCGCACCGTGTACCAAACCTCGCCGCTCATCTCTTCTTCTTCGTTGCGGGGTGTGGGCACACGGCGGAAGTTGCAGTCGGTGAGGTATTCGATTTCGTCGTAGTCGTAGAACACCACCTTGCCGTGGCGGGTGACGCCAAAGTTCTTCCACAGCATGTCGCCCGGGAAGATGTTGGCCGCCACCAGGTCCTTGATGGCGTTGCCGTACTCCACCACCGCGTGCGCCACACCTTCGGGGTTGGCTTCTTGCAGATAGATGTTCAGCGGGATCATGCGCCGTTCGATGTACAGGTGCTTGATGACCAGCGTGTCGCCGTCTTCCTCCAACAGGCTGGGGCAGTAGTGCGCAATCTCGTCGATCAGCGCCTGCTCGAAGCGGTGGCGCGGAAAGGCCACGTTGCTGTACTCCAGCGTGTCGGCCATGCGGCCCACGCGGTCGTGCTGCTTGACCAGCAGGTACTTGCCCTTGATCTGCTCGCGGCTGGTGTCTTTTTGCGGCGGGTAGAAGTCCTTGATCAGCTTGAACACATAGGGGAATGACGGCAGGTCAAAGACCAGCATGACCATGCCCTTGATGCCCGGCGCGATGCGAAACTGGTC
>JANMHH010000228.1:0-2703 GCA_031375065.1 Rubrivivax sp.
AAGAAGGCTATGTCGTGGACGTGGCGCACAACGGCGTCGACGGTCTGCACCTGGCAATGGAGGGTGACTACGACCTGCTCGTGCTGGACGGCATGCTGCCCGGCATCGACGGGCTGGGCTTGCTGGTCGCCCTGCGCCAGAGCAAGCAAACGCCTGTGCTGATGCTCACGGCGCGCATCCGGGTCGAGGACCGTGTCAAGGGTCTGCAAGGGGGTGCAGACGACTACCTCGTCAAGCCGTTCGCGTTCTCCGAACTGGTGGCCCGGATCCAGGTCCTGCTGCGCCGCGCCCGGCCGGCGCGCGAACCTGAAGGTGCCATGGTCCTGGGTCTGTCTGACCTCGAAATGGATCTGCTGCGCCGCAAGGCCACCCGGGCCGGCCGAAGGCTCGACCTCACGGCCAAGGAGTTCACCTTGCTGGCATTGCTGCTGCGCCGCCAGGGTGAGGTGCTTTCCCGCACCGAGATTGCGGAGCAGGTTTGGGACATCAACTTCGACAGCGCCACCAATGTCATCGACGTGGCGGTACGCAGGTTGCGCGGCAAGCTCGACGCGCCCTTCGAGCGCACGCTGCTGCATACGGTGCGCGGCATGGGTTACGTGCTGGAGGAGCGCGAGGAATGAGCAGGAGCCGCGTCGGCTCTCTCGGGCGGCGGCTGTCGACATGGCTGGCGCTTCAGAGCCTGGCCGGACTCTCCGTGGTCTGCGTCGCGGTCTACGCCGTCACGCACATGAACTTCGAGGCCCGGCAGATCGAGGCGCTGACGCAGAAGCAGACGCAGGTGCGGCATTTGCTCACCGAAGAGGCGCAGAGCGGTGAGGCGAGCACGCTGACCCACAAGCTCGACGACTTCTTCGTCGGGCACCAGAATCTGGCCTTGTCGCTGGCGCGGCCCGATGGCAGCGTCTTCTACCAGCGCGCCGTGGGCGCGTCGTCCCCCGGTAGCGCGCGCGTGGCCCGCTTCGAAGTGGCCGCGCCGGCCACCGCACCGGACAAGCTGACCGCGGTCCTGACACTGGACACGGGCGATGACCGCCAATTGCTGCGTCGGCTTGCACTCACCCTGCTGGCCGCTGCCCTGGGCGGGGCTGCGTTGGTCTCGGCGGGCGGCTTTGTGCTGGTGCGCCTGGGGCTGCGCCCCGTGCGGGAACTTGTGGAGCAGACACGCCTGCTTGCGGCAGATACGCTGCATCGGCGCCTGGATGGCTCAGGCCAAGCCGAAGAACTCGAACCCCTGATTGCGCAGTTCAACGAACTGCTCGGCCGCTTGTCACAGGCCTATGAGCAGCTCGAAGGATTCAATGCCGATGTGGCGCATGAGTTGTGCACCCCGCTGGCCACCCTGATCAGCAGCACCGAACTGGCGCTGCGCAGGGCTCGCGGTGCCGACGAACTGCGCGAGGTGCTCGGGTCGAACCTGGAAGAACTGCAGCGCGTGGCTGGCATCGTGCAGGACATGCTCTTTCTCTCGCAGGCTGATCGTGGCAGTTCGGCGCGGCGCGTGGCGACGGCCAGCCTGGCCGGGGTGGCCCGGCAGGTGGCTGACTATCACGACGCCGCGCTGGACGATGCCGGAGTTCGGGTCGAGGTCATCGGCGACACCGGCGGAGAGTTTGATCTGCCGCTGTTGCAACGAGCGCTGTCAAACCTGGTCGCCAATGCAACGCGCTACGCGGACCGCGGCTCGACGATCCGAATCGAGATCGACGCCCTGACGGGCGGCGAAGTGCGGTTGGCGGTAGCCAATCACGGGGCGACCATCGAACCGGGGCACTTGCCACGGTTGTTTGATCGCTTCTTCCGTGGCGACCGCGCACGCAGCGGTGCACATCAGAACCACGGCCTGGGTCTGGCCATCGTCGCTGCGATTGCCCGCAGGCATGGCGGCAGGCCCTTTGCAAGTTCAGCCAGCGGCAGTACCTCGATCGGCTTCACCCTGCTGCCCGCGACGGGTATTTCGGCGGCGCCCTCTGTTACGGCGCCTTCACCTTCTTGATCTCCTGGTCAACCAAGGCCCGCAGCTGCGCCTCACCGAAGTCAAGCAACGGCGTGCCGTTGACGAAGAACCCCGGCGTCCTGTCCACCTTCAATGCCTTCATGTCGGCGATGTCTTGCGCCAGCAGCAGGGCCACGGCGGGGCTGTCCGCGTCGGCCCGGGCCTTCGCCATGTCCAGGCCGAGGTCCGTGATCAGGTCCCAGATCAGCTCGGGTCTGGCGTTGCCGTGCGCCGCCCACTGGGGCTGGCCAGCCAGTGCCCGCTCGACCGCCGGCCAGTATTGGCCTTGCAGCCTCGCTGCTTCCAGAATCTTCACTGCGGTGTCCGAACCCTGATGAAGGGGCGCATGCCGCACGACCAGCCTGACCTGTCCAAAGCTTGAATTGACGATGGTCTTGACCAGCGGATAGAAGGCCCGACAGGTTTCGCAGGCTGGGTCAAAGAACTCGACGATGGTGACCTTGGCAGCCGGGTTACCAAACACGGGTGAACTTGCCCTGACCAGCGCATCGCTGTTCGACAGGGCGGCCTGGCCAGCCTCCTGCGTTTCGCGGCCCTTGAAGACAACGGCCCCGGCAATGAAGGCGACCACGACGGCCACCACGGAAGCGACAACGATCCACTGCTTATTCATGCTTTCACCCTTCTGTTAGCAACCCACAGCAGCGCAAGAATGCCCATGAATGCGATGGCGGAGAGCAAGGGGA
>JANMHH010000250.1:0-2521 GCA_031375065.1 Rubrivivax sp.
AGTAGCCCTGCGCGCCTTGCAGCGCCGCTGGCACGTTGCCAGGCACGTTGAAGGCCAGCAGATAGCCACCACCCAGGCCGACCCCCCACAGCGCGGCCACATAAACCAGCACCGACACCACGCTGATCTTGTAGGCCCGCAGCACCATCGCCGCGATGATCTGCGCGGCGTCGGCGATGTGAAAAACGGCCACCCAGGCCAGCAAGGGCAGCGCGGCGGCGATCACGAGTTCGTTGCTGGTGTAGACCTGCAGCACGGGCTCGCGCAGCCAGAAGAACAGCACGCCAACGGCGGTGGCCAGGCCGGTCCCGATGAGCAGCCCGTGCCGCCCCAACGTGCGTGCATCGTGTGCATCGCCTGCGCCAATGCGCTGCGCCACCAGCGTGCTGGTGGCGTTGCCCAGTGCCAGGGGCAGCATGAACATCAGCGACACCACGTTGACGGCAATCTGGTGCCCGGCCGCTGGCGTGGCGCCCAGGCGGGCAATGAAGATGGCCATCATGCTGAAACCAGATACCTCGACCAGGATCGACAAGCCCAGCGGCAGCCCCAGCTTCAGGTGCTGCGCCAGCAGCGGCCACTGGGGGCGGTCCAACCCGCGTCCCCACAGCGCAAACCGCTGGTAAAACGGGTCGCGCCGCAGCACCACCCAGGCCGCCAGTACCTGGGCCCACATGGCCACCAAGGTGGCCACACCACAACCCTCCACGCCCCAGGCTGGCAGGCCCAGTGAAGGCACACCAAAGACCAAGGCGGCCGACAGCGGCACCTTGACGCCCAGCGCCGACAGCTGAATCAACATCACCGCCTTGGGCCGTGACACCGCGGTGTTGAAGCCGCGGTAGATCGTGAAGAGCATCGCGGCGGGCAACGAAAACGCCAGCGCCATCAGGTAGCCACGCACCTTGTCGGCCACGTCGGGCGTGACCCTGGACAGGGCCAGAAAAGGGTAAGGAAACGCCAGCAGCGAACTGCCCAGTACGGACAAGGCCAAAGCCAGCCACAAGGCCTGGTGAACCTGGCGGCCGGCTTCGGGCAGTTTTTGAGCGCCGTAGAGCTGACCGACGATCGGCGACAGCGCCATCAGCACCCCCATCAGCCCAATGAAGACGGTGATGTAGGCCGCGCCACCCACCGCCAGCGCGGCCAGGTCGTTGGTGCCGGCGCGGGCCACCAGCAAGGTGTCGATGGTGCCAAAGGCCAGCACCGACAGTTGGCCCACGAGCACAGGCCAGGCCAGTGGGCGAATGCGAGACCAACTCTCAGCCAGACGACCGGGCGAATGAAACGAGGCGTCGGCAGGCCGGCTCAAGGGTTCACTCAAGTCGGCGCGGCCCCGCCACCGGCGTCTGCAAACACCGGGGCCGGCGGATGGTCCACGCCAGTGGCTTCGCGCGCACGCTCGGCATAACGGTTGAAGCGCCAGGCCGTTGCCTGCATGGTGATGCGGCGCCAGACGCTGCGTTTGTGCGCGGGTGTGAAACCCGGCCAATGTTGCACCTCTTCAAAGCTGCGTCCGCAGCCTTTGCATTCGGCGTCGCCTTGGCTGGTGGAGCAAATGGCGATGCAGGGTGCATCGGGCGTGCTGTCGTACCAGGCCATCCAGGCCGCGCGGGCTTGGGCCGGCATGCTGGTTTCGTCGCACAAGCTCTCGCGGTAATAGACCAGCAAACCGTAGACCTCGGCCAGCGCACGAACCTCGGCGCAGGCGCTGATGCCGTCGGGCGACGGCGAGCGCTGGCGCCACCAGTTGATGGCCGACTCGATGTCGGTGATGTGGATGGCGGTGGTCTGCTGCATGGGGTCGTGGAGTTTACCCAGCCGCTGCGCGAGCCCAGCCAGCGCCGACCCTGCGCGCAGCGTGGCAGACGCTCGCGGGTCGGTTTGTGCTTCGGGTTGATGCGCGGCCCCTGCCTGTGGAGAGCGCCCGTGGAGAGCGCCCGTGGGCAGAGCCCATGGGCAGCGCTCAGGCGCTCAGGCTGGCGCGTAACCCGCGTTGTTCAGCTGCTGAACCAGGGCCTCGCGCGGCACGTTGCTGTCGACCTGCACCTGGCGCTTGGCCACGTCGGTCTGGACCTTGGCCGCCGGGTCGAGCGCTTGCACCGCTTCGGTGATGGCGCGCACGCAGTGGCCGCAGGACATGTTGGGGATCTGGAACTCTTGCATGTTGGTTTGTCAGGTGGGTGGATCGAGACCTGCACTGTGCCACCTCTGGGCGCAGGGCGGACAGGGACTACAGTGCGATGCATACATCCCTTGATTGGGCGCAAATCGCCGCCATCTGCATCCCATGTTGACCGCCACAGCTGGTTCCTCCGTTCCCGGCGCATCCGCCGCTGGCGCTGCGTCGGCCTGGTCGGTGGTGGGCATGACCTGCGCCTCGTGTGTCGGACGGGTCGAAAAAGTCGCCCGTGCAGTGCCCGGGGTTTTGCAGGCCGACGTCAACCTGGCCACCGAAAGCCTGCAGATCCAGACCGGCCCCGGATTCGAGCCCCAGGCGCTGCGGCAGGCGATTTTGCAG
>JANMHH010000269.1:0-1708 GCA_031375065.1 Rubrivivax sp.
CTTCAAAAGGCTGACCGAACTGGCCGCCGACTGGTACTGGGAACAAGACGAAAACGGGAAGTTCAGGGCCGTGAGTGGGCTGGTGCAAGAGACGGTGGGTCAATGCCTTGGCGCGTTCCTGGGCGGAGACGGCGCGCTGGAGCTGGTCGAGGCAGACGGCTGGAACCCGCAGGAGCGAGCGGTCTTGAAGCAGATGATCGAGTCCCGCAGCCCTTTCCTCGACTTTGTCTTCAGCCGAATCCTTGCAGGCGGTGTGCAGCAGCAGTTTCGCGTCAGTGGCGAGCCCATGCTGGACGCCGGGAGCCGGTTCGTCGGCTACCGCGGCATTGGCGCAGAAGTTCAGCCCTCACAGCCCCTGCCTGTACCTGTGCCCGCGCTGCAAAGTTAAAGGCGACGGGTCCAGGCCCGTTGCCCCCACTTGCGCAGCTCACTGGTCCACAGCACGCTGCTGGCCATGGCCACGCACAGCGCCCACTGCGCCAGGCTCAGCGGCACCGTGCCAAAGGCGACGTTGAGCCACGGCAGGTGGACCACTGCAACCTGAAGCAGCACGGCCAGCACGATCGATCCCCACAGCCAGCGGTTGGTGAACAAATGCGCCAAGGCGCTGCGGGTTTCAGAGCGGGCGTTCAAGCAGTTGAAAAGCTGCGCCAACACCAGCACCGTGAAGCCGGCCGTGCGCGCGTTGTCCAGCGACTGCGTGCCCTCCAGCAGGCCGCCAGGCAGGTAGAGGTCGATCGTCAGCAGCGTGGCCACCGCCATCACGGCGCCCACCTGCAGCACGCCCCACCACATGGCCGCGTCGATCACGCGCTGGCTGCGCTGGCGTGGCGCTCGGGCCATCACGTCGCCGGTGCTGGGGTCCACGCCCATGGCCAGCGCCGGGCCGGAGTCGGTGACCAGGTTGATCCACAGGATCTGCGTGGCCAGCAGCGGCAGCACCAGCGCATGGCCGTTGCCCCCGTCGCTGCCCGGGTTGGTGCCCACCAAGCCCAGCACGCTGGCGCCCACCACGCCCAGAAACACCGTCAGCACTTCGCCCATGTTGGACGACAGCAGGTAGCGCAGGAACTTGCGGATGTTGTCGAAGATGTTGCGGCCCTCGCGCACCGCCTGCACGATGGTGGCGAAGTTGTCGTCGGCCAGGATCATCTTGGCCGCTTCCTTGCTGACCTCGGTGCCGGTGATGCCCATCGCCACGCCGATGTCGGCGGCCTTCAGCGCGGGCGCGTCGTTGACACCGTCACCGGTCATCGCCACCACCTGCCCGTCGGCCTGCAGCGCGGCCACGATGCGCAGCTTGTGCGCGGGTGCCACGCGGGCGAACACCGAGGTCTGGCGCACGGCGTCCTTGAAACCCGCCTCACTCAGCGCGTCAAGCTCGGTGCCACTCAGCGCAGCCGCCCCGTTTGCCACCAGCCCCAGGTCGGCGGCGATGCGCGCCGCCGTGCGCGGGTGGTCGCCGGTGATCATGATGACGCGGATGCCGGCGTCTTGTGCGGCCTTGATGGCCACGGCCGCTTCCGGCCGCGGCGGGTCGATGATGCCGACGGTGCCGACGAAGATGAGTTCGCGTTCCAGCGCTTCGGTGGCCTGCGGGTCTTCGCCGGCAGCCAGCGGGCGATAGGCCACCGCCAGCGTGCGCAACGCGGCGTCGGTCAGGGTGTGCACGTCGGCCACGATGCGCGCGCGCAGCGTGTCGTCCAGC
>JANMHH010000270.1:0-5777 GCA_031375065.1 Rubrivivax sp.
TGGTCGCCCAGCTCGGCGCTGGCACCGCTTTGCAACAGGCGGGCGTAGTGGTCCACCAAGGTCTGCGTGCCGGTCGACGGGGTCGCGTCGGCGTCGTAGCGGCCGCTGACGGGGTCCAGCACCAGCATCGATTCGGTGGCGTAGTAACGACCGATGCGCGCCAGCTCGGCCTTGGCCGCCAGTGGCGGCAGCACCCGCCCAAGGCCGCCCAGCACGCCAATGATCAGGTCCAGCAGCGCCACCGGCACCTGTTGGAAGCGCGGCGTTTGGCCGAGCAAAGCGAACAGCGCCTGGCCTTGCTCACGCGGCGTGATGGCCGGGCCCGGCCCACCGATGGGCAGCACCCGGTTGTGACGGCTGGGCTCGTCCAGGCAACCGGCCAGGTAGTCGCCCAGATCGTCGTCGCTGATGGGCTTGCAGGCGGTCAAGCGGCCATCGCCAAAGACCAGGAAGGGCTTGCCACGTTGCACCCGGCTGACCTGGCCCGACAGCGACTTGAAGAAGGCCGTCGGCCGCACGATGGAGTAGACCAGGCCCGAATCGATCAGCGCGCGTTCGAAGGCCAGCTTGGCTTGCTGGAAGGCCAGCAGCGGCTTTTGCACACAGATGGCCGACAGCAGCACCACGTGGCCGACACCGGCGGCGGTTGCTGCAGCCAGCGCCAGCAGGTGCGCCTGGTGGTCGATGGCCCAGGCGTCGGCCGGTGCGCCGGTGCGTGAGGCCAGGCAGGAGACCAGGGCGTCAAAGTGCTCGCCCTGAAAGCCGTCACGGGCCAGCGACACCGCGTCGGTGACCTGGCCGTAGCGCAGCGTGGCGCCGGCCAGCAGCGCCTGGCTGTCCTGTGGGTTCAGCGTGGCGGCCACGCCCGAGCGCGGGCGGACCAGGCATACCACCTCGTGACCGCGCCGCAGCAGCGCGTGCACCGTGGCGCGGCCGATCGTTCCGGTGGCGCCCAGAACCAGCACGCGCCGTCTGGGCGGCGGGGGCGGCAAGGGCAGCGAGGGCAGCGAGGGCGACAAGGGCAGCCTTCAGTTCGGCGGCGGCGCCGCGCCGCGCTGCAAAGCGCGCTGCAACTCACGTGGGCCGAAGGACGATGCCAGCACGCCGCTGGTCTGCACGCCTTCAAGGTACAGCCGCTCGATGTCCGGCGCTGCACGCAGCAGTTCCTGCTCGGCCCAGGGTGTGTGCAGCCAGGCGCGCAGCGCATGCAAGACACGCACCCAGCCGGGCACCCAGATGCGGCGTGCGCGCCGGGAGATGCCATTGGCGATCAGCACCGCCGCGTCGGCGGCCGAGGTCTCGCGGTTCATCGCGCTGGGCATGGTCTGGCGCAGCCGCGCAAAAGCCGGATGCAGCGCGCCCTCGCTGACCAGTGCGGTGCTGACCCAGTGGGCGTGGATGGCGCCCACCGCCACGCCGTGTGCGGCCAGTTCGATGCGCCAGGCGTTGCACAGGGCCTCGACGGCCGCCTTGCTGGCTGCATAGGCCGACATGGCCGGGGGATGCGCGAAGGACGACACCGAAGCCGTCACCGCCACATAACCACGCTGGGCCATCACCGCCGGCAGCGCGCTGCGCACGGTGTTGAAGACGCCCATTACGTTGACGTCCAGGCAGCGCTGGAAGGCCAGCGGATCGGTGTGGGCCAGTGGGCCGAACGAGGCCATGCCGGCGTTGGCCCAGACCACGTCGATGCGGCCGTGGCGCGCCAACGTGGCCGCCACCGCCTGCTGGCACTGCTGCAGCGACGTGACATCGGCCAGCGTGCTCAGCACGTCGCCACCCAGGCGGGCCGCGCTGGCGGCCAGGGTCTCGGGGTCGCAGTCCAGCAAGACCACGGTGGCGCCACGGCGCTGCAACTCCAGTGCACCGGCCGCGCCGATGCCCTAACCAGCGCCGGTGATCAAGACCACCTGTCCTTGCAAGGCAGGCCGCGGCTCAGGCAAGACCGGCCCCGGCCATCAGGTGGTCTTGGTGACCATGAAGTAGATGATGGGCAAAGGCAGTGCCGTGGCCACCGCGCCCGAGACCTGCCAGATGCGCGACCACTGCAGGTACTCGCTGGTGATCTGCGTCGTGCGTTGCAACAACCGGCGCTGCTTGAGCTGGATGGGTACCAGCACCAGCATCCAGATCAGGCCGCTCAGGCCGAAGAGCGCATAGCTCCAGGTGATCCAGGGGTGGGCGCTGTCACCACCGTAGCGCGCGGCCATCAGGTGCCCGGTGAAGACCACGCCGACGGCGCCGGTCAGGGTGAAGAGCAGGTCGGTGATCAGCACCAGCCGGTTGCTGAACTGGATGATGGCGTGGTTGCGCGTGCGCTCGGCCATCGCGGCCCAGATGCCGCTGACCTCCACATTGCCCAGAAACAGGCAGGCGCACAGCACGTGCACGATCTTCAGCGTGCTGTTCATGGTGGCGCGCCCGGCTGGCCGGCTTGGTCTTGCGGGCGCGGTTGGGCTGGTGGTGACAAAGCAGGCGCCGGGGCTGATGACGCCGCAGGCTCGGCCTGCGCCTGCTGGCGTGATGCTTCTCGGGCGCGGCGCAGGTCGCGCATCTGCCAGACGTAAAAGCCCACGCCTGCCACCAACAGCAGCAGGACTTCGATCCACTTGGTCGAGCCGACTTCGCTCATCGGGTGCCTGGCTGTCGTGCAGGCTCTCAGCTGCGCTGGGGCGTGTTGAGGGACTGGGCGCGTTCATCGGCCAGCGTCAGCCGAGCGTAGAGGTCGCTGGCCCATTCCATGCGCTGGTCAAAACTGCGTTTGGGCAGCTCTGGCGACGTCAACGAACCGGCGCTGTGCAGCGCGGGCGGCGCAAGCTGCGGCACCGCGTCGACCAGAAACTGGACCGCTGGCAAGGGCTGGGCGTCGCCCAGCGGGTGGTGCGGCGGCATCCAGGCCATGCCGGTGGCCAGCGCAATCAGGCCGACCTTGCGTCGGCCCGAAACCACAGCACGGCGGTGGATGTTGTCCAGGCCCTGGCGCTGCAACTGATGGCCGATTTCGGCGTAGACCAGGCGTGCGGCCATGATGGCGGGGCGGCAGTCCTTGGGCAGTTCAGCAACCCCGTGTTCGGCGCGCCGATACAGGGCTTCTGCGGCTTCCAGCAAGCGTTGGGTGCAGCGTGCGATGCCGGGGTTGAAGCTGGGGCTTTGCAGCCAGGCGTCGGCATCGATGCCTTCTTCGCGCAGCCACTGGCGTGGCAGGTAGAGGCGGCCGTTGCGTGCGTCCTCGCCGACATCACGTGCGATGTTGGTCAACTGCATGGCCACCCCCAGCTCGCAGGCGCGCGCCAGTGCGGCGGCCGAGCGGGCGCCCATGATCAGCGCCATCATGGCGCCGACCGTGCCGGCCACCCGCGCACCGTAGTCCTGCACTTCAGCCAGGGTTTCGTAGCGGCGGCCCAGCGCGTCCCACAAAAAGCCTTCGAGCAGGCCGTCGAGCAGTTCGCGCGGAATGGCAAACCGGTGCACCACCTGGCACAGCGCGCGGTCGGCGTCGTCGGGCCCCGGGCGGCCGTCATAGATGGCCTGCAGGCGGTGTTTCAGGCGCCACATCTCGGCATGGGCGTCGGTGCCCAGGTCGATGGCGTCGTCGGCCAGCCGGCAGTAAGCGTAGAGCGCCGTGGCCGGTGCGCGCACCCGGGCCGGCAGCAGCAAGGACGCAGCGAAGAAGGTCTTGGAGCCGCCACGCATCAGCTGGCGCAGCGCCTGCGGATCCTGGGGCGGTCTCGTGGCAGAAGCCACGGGGTCGGTGCTGGCGAGGCTAGCGGACGAAGGCACTGGCATGGGGAACCACCTGTTCAAGTGTCTTGGCAGACATCAGCACACCGGGAACACCCGCACCAGGGTGGGTGCCAGCACCCACCATGAACAGGTTGTCGACGTCTTCGCTGCGGTTGTGGGCGCGAAACCAGGCGCTTTGCAAGAGCAAAGGCTCTTGGCCAAACGCCGCACCCTGGTAGGACAGCAGCCGGTCCTGAAAGTCCAGCGGCGTGGTCACCCGTGAACTCACCACGTGCTGACTCAGACCGGGCAACACGGTGCGTTCCAGCGCCGCCTGCACCGCCAGGCGGTAGGGCTCGGCCTGGGCCTTCCAGTCGGTGCCGCTGGCCAGGTGGGGCACCGGGCTGAGCACGTAAAAGGCATCGCAGCCGGCCGGGGCCAAGGAGGGGTCGGTGGCGGTCGGGCGGTGCAGGTACAGGCTGAAGTCCTCGGCCAGCCGGTGGCGCTTGAAGATGTCGCGCAGCAGCTCTTCGTAGCGTGGGCCCAGCACCATCATGTGGTGCGGCACGTCTTCATAGCGTTTGTTGGTGCCGAAGTACCAGACAAAGAGGCTCATCGAGTGGCGGCTGTTGTGGATGCGCTGGTCGGTCCAGCGCTTGCGATAGCGTGGCTCGATCAGGTTCTTGTAGCTCCACATGGTGTCGCCGTTGTTGACCACGATGTCGGCTTGCAGCACCTCGCCGCTGGCCAGCGTGACACCCGTGGCGCGGCCCTTGCCACGGGCCAGGCCGTTTGGCGCGGGCACGATGTTGATGCGGCTGACTTCGGCGTTGTAGCGAATGCGGCCGCCCAGGCTGTGCAGCAACCTGACCATGCCTTGCACGATGGCGCCCGTGCCGCCCATCGCCGAGTGAACGCCAAAGCGCCGCTCCAGCGTGTTGATGAGGCTGTAGATGCAGGTCACCGACAGCGGGTTGCCGCCGATCAGCAAGGGATGAAAGCTCATCACGATGCGCAGCCTGGGGTTGCTGAAATAGCCGCACACCATCTCGTGGATGCTGCGCCAGCCGCGCATCTGCATCATCTTGGGCACCGCGCGCAGCAGGTCGCCCAGCGTGTTGTAGGCGATGCTGCCCAGCTCGATGAAGCCCTTTTGGTAGCAGACCGCGGCTTCTTCCAGGAAGCGTTCGTAGGCCGGCAGGTCCTCGGGGCAAAAGCGAGCGATCTCGTCACGCATGCGCTGGGCGTCGCCGCTGTAGTCGAACCAGCTGCCGTCGTCAAAACGGATGCGGTAGAACGGGTCCATCAGGCGCAGTTCAACGTCGTCGCTGAAGGTCTTGCCGGCCAGCGCCCACAGCTCTTCAAGCATGAAGGGCGCGGTGATGATGGTGGGGCCGGCGTCGAAGGTGAAGCCGTCCTGGCGCCAGACGTAGGCGCGGCCGCCAGCGGCGTCGAGTTTTTCCAGCACCTCGACCCGCCAGCCACGGCAGGCCAGACGGATGGCGGCGGCCAAGCCGCCAAAGCCACTGCCGATGACGATGGCCAAGGGCGCGCCTTGCGGGCCTTGGGCGTGGGCCGGGGTGCTGGCCACGGGCGGGCTGTCAGCGGGCGTGAAAAAGCTTGTCATCGTGGTCGACCGGGAGCGGCGCTGCTTCGGCGCGGGGGGCATTCTTGGGAACGTTGGTGTGATTCGGAGGCGGCGGTGCGCGGCGTTTGGCCATCGCCCAGCGCCACAGCGCCGTGGTGGAAACGGGCAGCACCAGCATCCCGTGTTCGAGGATGGCCAAGGCCAGCATGGTGCCGACCAGGGTCAGGCCGAGCACGTCGGCAGCCGGCGTGCCGGGGGCCATGGCATGCACCACCATCAGCGCGAGTACGCCGCTGGCGGCAGTGACGCAGAAAGGAAACAGCAGGTTCATCGCACGCCGCCGAAAAAAGCTCTCAAGGTAGGCCAGGTGTGGCGGCAGGAACTCTTCACTGAGGTTGCGCACGCCAAAGAACAGGTTCAGCTTGGCGCTGGTGCGCATGCTCCAGAGCACGGCAAAGGTCCA
>JANMHH010000277.1:0-3856 GCA_031375065.1 Rubrivivax sp.
CAGGTCGCTGCTGCCGGCCAGGCGCAGCGCCATCTCGCCACGCGTGCAGTCGCCGCCCAACCAGAAGGCGCGCGCGGTGTCGCGGAAGCGGTCGTTCCATTCCAGCCAGCCGCGCGGGAACTGGCCCACCTGGTAACCCCCGGGGCCGATGTCCCAGGGCTCGGCGATCAGCTTCACGCCTTGCAGCACCGGGTCTTGCAGGACGGCCTTGAAGAAAGGGCCGTCGCGCTCGAAACCGCTGTCGCCGCGGCCCAGCACTGGGGCCAGGTCGAAGCGGAAGCCGTCGATGTGGAAGTCCAGCACCCAGTGGCGCAGGCTGTCCATCACCATCTGCAGCACCCGGGGGTGGCGGATGTCGACGGTGTTGCCGCAGCCGGTCCAGTTTTCTGACCGGTCCTTGGCGTCTGCAGTCAGGCGGTACCAGCTGGCGTTGTCCAGGCCGCGCCAGCTCAAGGTGGGGCCGCGCTCGTCGCCTTCAGGGGTGTGGTTGTAGACGACGTCCAGCAGCACTTCCAGACCGGCCTGGTGCAGGCACTGCACCATCTGGCGGAATTCGCTGCGCACGTCAGGCGTGGCGGCGTAGCGGGGGTCGGGACAGAAGCAGCCCAGCGTGTTGTAGCCCCAGTAGTTGGGCATCCCGCGCTCTGCCAGGTGGGCTTCGTCCAGGATCTGCTGCACCGGCAACAGGCTCACCGCGGTGATGCCTAGACGCTTGAGGTGTGCGATGGCGGCGCTGTTTCCCAAGCCGGCGTAGGTGCCGCGTTGGGCTTCGGGTACACCGGGCATTTGGCGCGTCAGTCCGCGCACATGCATTTCATAGATCACGCTGCTGGCCAGCGGCGTGGCGGGCGGGGCGTCGCCTTGCCAATCAAAGTGGTCGTGCACCACACGCGCTTTGTGGGCGCCCAGCGCGTTGTCGCGGGTGTCCATGTGCTGCGGGTGCTGGCGGTCGGCACCGAAGTGCGCTCCGGCCCAGTCAAAACCACCGGGCGGCGACACGATCTCGCGCGCCCAGGGGTCGAGCAGCAGCTTGTGCGGGTTGAAGCGGTGGCCACGGTCTGGCCGCCAGGGGCCATGGGCGCGCAGGCCATAAACCTGGCCGGGTTGCAGGCCCAACACGCGGCCATGCCAGATGTCACCGCTTTGCGCAGGTAGCGGCAAGCGCGCGGTTTCGAAGCGGCCGCTGTCGTCAAACAGGCACAGGTCGACCTGAGAAGCATGGGCCGAAAAGACGGCAAAGTTGACGCCTGGGCCGTCGGCGCCGACTTGGTAGGTGGCGCCCAGGGGCCAGGGGCGGCCGGCGGTGACGGCCGGCGGGTTGGCCAGGCGGGTCGCCGCAGCGGAGCCCAGGCTCTGGCCCTGGCGGGCGCCCTCGATCAAGCGGTCCATTGCAGAAACACCGTGGCCAATGGCGGCACGTTGATGACGATGGACTGGGCGCGTCCATCAGAAGGCACGAACTCACTGTGCGCTGCGCCCAGCGGCGTACCCACGTTGCTGCCGCCGTAGTGGCTGGAATCGGTGTTGAGCCGCTCTGCCCAAGTTCCGGCTTCGGGCACACCCAGGCGAAGGCCCTCGTGCACCACGGGTGCAAAGTTGCACACCACCAGCATGCGTTGGCCATCTCGCCCCTTGCGCACAAAGCTCAGCAGGCTGCGGCTCGCGTCGTCGTGGTTGATCCACTCAAAGCCCTCGCCGCTGAAGTCCTGGGCATACAAGGCCGGGCTGGTCTTGTAGAGCAGGTTGAGGTCGCGCACCAAGCGTTGCATGCCGGCGTGGTTGCTGTCTTGCAGCAGGTGCCAGTCCAGGCTCTGGTCGTGATTCCATTCAGCCGACTGCGCAAACTCGCAGCCCATGAAAAGCAGCTTCTTGCCGGGGTGGCCCCACATGAAGCCGTAGTAAGCGCGCAGGTTGGCAAACTGCTGCCAGCGGTCGCCCGGCATCTTGTTCAGCAAGCTGCCTTTGCCGTGCACCACCTCGTCGTGGCTCAGCGGCAGCACGAAGTTTTCGGTGAAGGCGTAGACCAGGCCAAAGGTCATCTCGCCATGGTGGTGGCTGCGGTGGATGGGGTCGCGCGCCATGTACTGCAGCGTGTCGTGCATCCAGCCCATGTTCCACTTGAAGTGAAAGCCCAGGCCGCCGGCAAAGGTGGGGCGGCTGACGGCCGGGAAGGCGGTACTTTCTTCGGCCAGCGTGATGGCCTGCGGGCGTTCACCGCCGATGACTTCGTTGGTGCGCTTGAGAAAGCCGATGGCTTCCAGGTTTTCACGCCCGCCGTGCACATTGGGTATCCACTCGCCGGCCTTGCGGCTGTAGTCGCGGTAGAGCATCGACGCCACAGCGTCCACGCGCAGCCCGTCAACGTCAAAGCGTTCCAGCCAGTACAGCGCGCTGCCGACCAGGAAATTGCTGACTTCGGTGCGGCTGAAGTTGTAGATCAGGGTGTTCCAGTCGTTGTGGAAACCCTCGCGGCGGTCGGCGTACTCAAACAGGTGCGTGCCGTCAAACTCGGCCAGGCCGTGGGCGTCGCTGGGGAAGTGCGCTGGCACCCAGTCCAGCAAGACGCCCAGGCCGGCGGCGTGGGCGGTGTCGATGAAGCGGCGCAGGCCCGCGCTGTCGCCAAAGCGAGCGGTCGGCGAATACAGGCCCAGGGTCTGATAGCCCCAGCTGCCGTCGAACGGGTGCTCGCTGATCGGCAGCAGCTCCAGGTGCGTGAAGCCCATGTCCTGGGCATAGGGCACCAGCTCGTCGGCCAGTTCGTCCCAGGTCAACCAGCGATTGCCTGATTCGGTTTTTCGGCGCCAGCTGCCCAGGTGGACTTCATAGATGCTGATGGGCGCGTCCAGCGCGTTGGCGGCTGCGCGCGTGGGGGAGGGCGGCGCGACCGGCGGCATGCTGGCCACCACGCTGGCTGTGGCTGGGCGCAGTTCGCTCTGGCGCGCATAAGGGTCAGCCTTTTGCGGCAGCAAGCGGCCATCGCGGTCGAGCAATTCGAACTTGTAGCGCGCGCCTTCCGACACCGCCGGCAGAAACAGCTCCCACACGCCACACTCACGGCGCAGGCGCAGCGGGTGGCGCCGTCCGTCCCAGAAGTTGAAGTCACCCACCAAGCTGACCCGGCTGGCGTTGGGGGCCCAGACGGCAAACGCCGTGCCGGCCACGCCTTCCATCACGCGCGGTGTGGCGCCCAGGATTTCATAGGGCCGCAGGTGCTTGCCTTCGCTGAGCAGCCAGACGTCCATGTCGCCCAGCACCTTGCCGAAGCGGTAGGGGTCGTCGATCAAGGCGTGGCTGCCATCCTGCCAGCGCACCCGCAGCTGATACAGCCCGGATGCCGCCGTGGCCCCTTCAAAGAAGCCAGCCGCATCGCGCAGCGCCAGAGGCCAGGCACGAGCGCCTGCGACCACCGCGACTGAAACGGCGCCAGGCAGAAAAGCGCGCACCCACGGTGCACCGTCAGGACCGCTGTGCGGCCCCAGCACGGCAAAGGGGTCGCCGTGGCGACCCTGGCAGAGGCGCGAAACTTCAGCGTCGCTGAGCATCCGATTCAGAGCTTGTGGGGTGTTCCGGCGCGCCCGAGCGGGCGTCCGAAACGGTGTCGATCAAGGCGCAAAGCGAAGCCGTAGTTTGGGCTACGGCGAGCATTTGCAACGCGTAGCGGCGCCGTTTCGGGCGCTCGAGCGGGTGCGGTGGAATGCTTCACAAGCTCTCAGGCCTTGGCCGCCAGGCCCCAGACGTCGCGTGCGTACTCGCGAATGGTGCGGTCGGACGAGAAGAAGCCCATGCCCGCCACGTTGGTGATGGCCTTGCGGGCCCAGGCCTTGGGGTCTTTGTAGAGCGCGTCGACCCGCGCCTG
>JANMHH010000280.1:0-42868 GCA_031375065.1 Rubrivivax sp.
CAGACCTAGGGTGCGGTCCAGATCATCACAAGCATCGAGCCTTCCGCCAAAAACCAAGCTCAGATGACCCTGGCGCAAAACCGCGGGACTGCGCTCTTCTTGCCCCGACTGGTGGGCGCACGAACCCAGGTCGACCCCATCGCCTTGCTGCACAGCAAGACGAAGCCGCTTTTCGCACGCAGCCATGGTCTGCATGGCCCTTTGCCCCATGCGCTGCAAAAGGTCGCTGCGCGCGCCGTTGGCCATGGCATGCGCGCCGTCACAGATGCCAAAGATGCTACTCACGGTTGATGGAGCGATCTCTGGGTGATGGAGCCGCCGGCAACCGGATGTCGGGCTGGCAGGATGACGGGCCATGGGTCTGCCTTGGGCGTTTGTGGCAAGAGATGGAAGGCGTGCGCGTCCATTAACAAACGTGAAGTCAAGTTCCTGTTGAAGGGGCGCCGCGTCAACCACGTAAGCACCGGAGATATCTTCTTGGCTGCGTTGTCCTGGCTGCATTGGTCAGCCCAGGCACGTCGCGGCAGCATACGGCACAGAAGGGGGCCTCTGACGCCTTGCGTCCCTTTCGCGGCCACGAGCACCACCGGAGCCCCGTGAAACGGCCTCCCCTGTTGCCCTAACTCTGGCGCCGTCTACCTTCCATGTGTGGTGGTCCGGACGCACCGCACCGCCAAAAAGAACAGCGCCGTTGACGAATAGTGCCCGATGTCGCAGCTCCGACAAATCTCCGGCGCAGTACGATTTCCGCCACACTATGCTTTTGCATTCCCGCTGCTCAGCCAACCGCCATGCCTTTGAACACCCCCAAGTCGCGGATTGCCCTGCACATAGCCGCGCTGCTGCTCCTGGGTGTGCTGGGCGCTTGCAGCGATAAGTCTGCCGAGTCCCTGGTAGCGTCTGGCAAGGAATTCACGGCCAAGAAAGAACATGCCGCGGCGGTGATTCAGTTGAAAGCCGCTGTGCAGAAGGCCCCAGACCAACCGGAGTTGCGGCTGCTGCTAGGCAAGGCATTGCTTGCTGCAGGCGACACCGGTGGAGCTGAACTGGAGTTTGCGCGTTGCTTGGAAGCACGTCTGCCGCCCAGCCAGGTCTTGCCTTCCCTGGCCAAGGTGCTGGTGTTGCAGCAGGACTACAAAAAGCTGGTCTTCAATCACGGCAACACGGTGCTACCCGAGGCGGCTGCTCAAGCAGAGTTCCAGACCCACTTGGCAAGCGCCTGGAGCGGACTGGGTGACCGGACCAAAGGCGAAGCCAGCATCGCTCAAGCGCTGGCAGCGGTGCCTGACTATGGGCCGGCCTTGTTGCTGCGCGCGCGCTTGATGGCGGGCAAGAACCAATTTGCCGAGGCGGTCAAGCTCGTTGATGGCGTGCTGGCTCGAGACCCCAAGGACCACAACGCCTGGCAACTGCGAGGTGAGTTGCACAACGTCAGCGGCGAGATGGTCGAAGCTGAAAAGGCCTTCAACCAGGCTTTGGAAATCGAAAAGAACTTCATTCCTGGCCACCAGGCCCTGGTCGCCTTGCGTCTGCTCAAGTCCGATCTGGCGGGCGCTCGGGCGCAAGCCGAGAAGCTCAGAGCCTTCGCGCCGGCCCATCCGATGACGGCCTATGTCGACGCCAACGTTTCCTATGCGGCCGGTGAATTCCCGCGCGCGCGCACCCAGGTCCAGCGACTGCTTCTGGTGGCACCTGACAATGTCAGCATCTTGATGCTGGCTGGCGCTGTGGAAGCCAGGCTTGGTTTGGTGACTCAGGCCGCCTCGTACTTCGGGAAGGTGGTGTCGTTCAACCCCGAATTGGCCTCGGCTCGCGAGAGCTTGGCACAGGCCGAACTTCGCTTGGGTCAGTCGTCCAAGGCGCTGGACACGCTCAAACCCTTGCTGCTGGGCAACAGCAACAACGCCAGAGCACTCGCGCTGGCGGGCGATGCCGAGATGCGCCTGGGCAACGCTGAGGTTGCCGAGCGCCGGTATCGGCAAGCTGCCAAGCTTGAGCCCAGCAACGTTCAGCTGCAGACAGCGGCGATCATGTCCCGGGCATCCACCGGTGACCCGCTGGCGGCCATGCGGGAGTTGCAGGCGCTTTCAGAGCGATCTAAGGAATCCTTCGCCGACGAAGCGCTGTTTGCCTCGCACCTCAAGCGCGGCGAGCTTGATGCCGCCTTGGCCGCCCTGGACGTCATGTCCAAAAAGCGCCCCGGCGTCGCGGAACACCTTGAATTGCGCGGCCGCGTGCTGCTGGCCAAGCGTGACTTTGCTGGTGCACGGCTGGTATTCGAAAGGGCCTACGCAGCCGACCCGGGTTTGTTCGGTGCGTTGAGCAGTCTGGTTTCGCTCGACCTCTACGAAAAGCAGCCGACCAAGGCGGTTGAGCGCTTGAAGGCGGTCATCGCCGCGAGGCCCCAGGACGCACTGGCGATGCTGGCTCTGGCTGAGATCCGGGTCAGCGCTGGTGCGCCGCCCGAAGAGGTGAAACAACTTCTCGCCGACGCTGTGAAGGCGTCCCCTGGCTCGTCAGAGCCACGGTTGGCTCAAATCAGTTATGCGTTGAAGAAGCGCCTGTACAAAGAGGCCCTGACCTTCGCCCAGGATGCGTTGGCCGCCATGCCAGGTGACGCCCAGGTTCTGGACGCCGCTGGGCTGGCCCAGCTGCAAGCCGGCAACACCGAGCAAGCTCTGTCGACTTTCCGCCGTTTGGCCGGCGCACTTGGCAACTCCGCCGGTCCTTACTTGCGCATGGCCAGGGCCTACTCGTCGTCGGGTGACGCAGAAAAGGCTGAAGTCTCCATCAACAAAGCCCTTGAACTCGAACCCGACAGTCCGCAGGCGCAAGCGGCCTTGGCGGAACTGCTGGAATCATTCGGCAAGAAACGCAACGCCTTGGAGTACGTGCGACGCTTGAAACAGGCCAAACCCAACCGAGCTTATCTGCACGCCATCGAGGCCGGGCTGTTGGTCAAGGCCAAGGACCCAGAAGCAGCGTTGACGACGATTCGTGAAGGGCTGGCCAAGACGCAAGACTCCGACCTGGCGCGGCGGCAGTACAGCCTGCTTGTTGAAATGAAACGCGGCAGCGAGGCCGACAAGTTCGCCAGCAATTGGATGAAGCAAAACCCACAGGACGCTGCTTTCGAGTATTTGATGTCGGTCCAGGAGATATCCAAAGGCGACTATGGCTCAGCCCAGGCGCGCCTGATGCGGGTTGTCGCACGCTATCCAAGCAATACACTGGCTCTGAACAACCTGGCCTGGGTGATGGTGCAAAACGGCAAAGCCAAAGATGCGCTCAGGTACGCACAGCGGGCCGTCCAGCTGGCGCCCGAGACCGCGGCTTTGCTCGATACCCTGGCGACGGTCTTGGCAGCAGACAAGCAGATGGCACAGGCACTTGAAGTGCAAAAGCGGGCGGTCGACATGGTCCCGGAAGATCCCATGCTTCGACTGGGCTTAGGTCGACTGGCCTTGCAGGCCGGCGACAAGACACTGGCCCGCGCCGAACTGGACCGCTTGAAAGCGTTGGGGCCGAAGTTTGCAGGCCAGGCCGAGGTCGCGAAGCTCTTGCAGGGACTGTAGGCCAACCGGGGCGCCCGACTGGCTGCCTCAGGACGGCGGCAAGCCAAATCCAGTCACCACCGTCGCCAACCACCGGCGGACCACAGCATCTTCTGCCGATTCCGCCCCGGTCGCCCAGCGCAGCAGTTCGGGCACTGCATCGGGCCGGCCGTCGAGCCGGGCAATTCTCAAACCCGAAACCGACGTGGGCAGGGTGTTGTCGGAATCGGCCAGCAGTTCTTCAAAGAGCTTCTCGCCAGCTCGCAAGCCCGAAAACACGATGGGTATCTCTGCTGGCGTGTGGCCAGCCAGGCGGATCAGGTCGCGCGCCAGGTCGACGATCTTCACCGGCTCACCCATGTCCAGCACCAGCACTTGTCCGCTCTGGCCAATCGCCGAAGCCTGCAGCACCAGGCGCGCCGCTTCCGGGATGGTCATGAAGTAGCGAATGATGTCCGGGTGGGTGACGGTGACAGGGCCTCCCTTGGCGATCTGCTCCTTGAACTTGGGTATCACGCTGCCGCTGCTGCCAAGCACATTGCCAAACCGAACCGCCATCAACCGGGTAGCCAGGTGATCCTTGGCCAACATCGAAATCACCATCTCCGCAGCCCGCTTGGTCGCCCCCATCACATTGGTGGGATTGACCGCCTTGTCGGTGCTGATCAAAACAAAGCGCTCGACTCCCACCTCCGCTGCGGCCAAAGCCGCGTGGTACGTACCCAGCGTGTTGTTGCGCAGCGCCGCCAGCGCGTTGTGGTCTTCCATCAAGGGCACGTGCTTATAGGCCGCCGCGTGGAAGACAACCTGCGGGGTCCAGGTGGCAAAGATCTGCCGCATGTGGGGCAGGTCCTTGACGTCGCCGATCAGTCGCACAAGTTCGATGCCGGCATGCTGCTCGCTCAACTCCTGTTCAATGCTGTACAGATTGAACTCACTCAGTTCAACCAGCACCAGACGCCGCGGCGCAAAGCGCGCCACCTGCAGGCACAGTTCGCTGCCGATGCTGCCCCCGGCGCCAGTGATCAGAACGGTCTTGCCGCTCAAGGTCTGGCCAATGCCCGCCTCGTCCAGCACCACCGGTTCGCGGCCCAGCAGGTCCTCGGGTTCGATGTCACGCAGGCGCTCCACCCGGCTTTGGCCACTGCGCAGTTCGTCCGCGCTGGGTACCGTCAACACCGGCAGGCCGGTGGCTGAGGCCAGGTCCAGCGCACGGCGGCGCTGCGCGCGGCTGGCTGCGGGCATCGCCACCACCACGTGGGTGGCCGTGCCCCAGGTGGGTTTGCCGGCCAGTGCGTCCAAAGGGCCCAGCACCGGCACGCCGTTGATGCGCGCGCCGTGCTTGGTGCGGTCGTCATCCAGCAGGCCCAGCACCACCCAGCCCTGCTGGTGCAGCCCGGCCAACAGCAGCCGTGCCGCTTCACCAGCACCCAGCACGATGGCACGACGAATTTCGCCATGCTGGCCGGCGATGCGCGAGCGAGCGTGTTCGTAGGTCATGCGGTAGAGCATGCGCACCAGCACCAAGCCCATCAAGGCCACCACCGGATGCAAGGCCAGCACCGCGCGCGGTACTTTGGCCAGGCCCAAACCCATCACCACCGCAGCCGCCACGCCGCCGGCCACGGCGCAGGCCAGGGTGATGCGCTTTACCTCGGTGAATCCCGAAAAGCGCCACATGCCTTGCGGCACCTTGAACATCAAGCTGGCCAGCATGTACACCAACACCACACCCGCCAGGACCCAGCCGTCGTAGCTGGGCCGGGCGCTCAGCCAGCGCTCAAAACCCAGTCGAAACAGGTAGGTGGCGTTCCAGCACAGCGCCACCACGACAGCATCGATCAGCAGCGACAACGGCTCGCGGTGCGGGCGCAGGCGGGCCAGGAAAGTGTCCAGACCGACCCAAAGGCTCTTGTCGGGTGTCGTGGGGGGGTCAGAAGGGCTCATGTGTCGAGGTTGATGCCACCCGGCCCAATGGCGTGCCATGTCCGTGTATCACCGGGCTCACCAGCCATTCGGGGCGATCACCGATCACGTCGGCCACCCAGCAGCAGCAAGCGCAGCGTTTGCCACAGCACGTGCAGATCGGTGGTCAGCGTGGCGCGCTCGGCGTAGTCGGCGGCGTGCCGCAGTTTGGCCGGCAGGATGACTTCCACGTACTCGCGCTCCGGGTCGGCTGCCGCTGCCAGCAAGGCCGATTCATTCAAGTGGGCCAGAGACGCCGGGTCGGTGATGCCGGGCCGCACGGCCAGCGCACGCTGGCGCAGCTCCGCCGGGTACAGCGCCACATAACGTGGCACTTCAGGGCGTGGGCCGACCAGGCTCATGCTGCCTTGCAAAACGTCGATCAACTGCGGCAGCTCATCCAGGCGCGACTGGCGCAAAAAATGCCCTGCGCGTGTGACGCGGGCGTCCTGTCCGACTGTCAGCGGCAAGCCCGTTGCGTGCGCTTGCATGGTGCGGAACTTGTGGATGTTAAACAGCACGCCATGCCGACCCACCCGCTGTTGCCGAAAAAACACCGGGCCGGGTGAGTCCAGCTTGACCCACAGCGCCACCGCCAGCAGCACCGGCCACAGCAGCAGCAGCGCCAGTGCGGCCACGCCCACGTCAAAGGCCCGTTTTGCCACGCGGGTCTGCACTGCGGTGGTGGTGTTGCATCAAGCCCGCAAGGCCGCGCGTACCGCGTGCACCACCCGGGCCACGTCGGCGTCGGTCATGCGGGTGTACAGCGGCAGGCTGACCATGCGCTCGTAGGCCCGCTGGCTGTGCGGGAACTGCGTGGCGCTCAAATCGTAGCGGTCACGCCAATAAGGGTGCAGGTGCAGTGGGATGTAGTGCACGCTGCAACCGATGCCTGCCGCGTACAGGTGCTCGATGAAACGGTCGCGCTCCACGCCTGCACCGTCGGCCAGGCGCAGCACGTACAGGTGCCAGGCGTGGGTCTCGCCGCTTGGCGCGCGCGGCGCCGTGATCACCGGCAGGCCTTGCAAGCCAGCGTCGTAGAGCGCCGCCAGCTGCACACGACGCTGCTGAAAAGCATGTGCTCGATTGAGCTGGTGAATGCCCAGCGCCGCAGCGATGTCGGTCAGGTTGTACTTGAAGCCCGGCGCGATGACCTCGTAGTACCAGCTGGGCACCTTGGCCGTGAAACGGTCAAAGGCGACGCGGTTCTTGCCGTGCAACCGCATCACCTTGGCACGCTGGGCCAAGGCCGCGTTGCGCGTGACCAGCATGCCGCCTTCACCCGTGGTGATGGTCTTGTTGGCGTAGAAGCTGAACACCGTGGCGTCGCTGCCCAAAGTGCCCACCAGCTGACCTGCGCTGGTGGTGGGCAGGGCGTGCGCGGCGTCTTCCACCACCTTCAGGCCGTGCCGGCGCGCGATGTCCAGGATGGCCGGCATGTCGGCTGCCAGCCCGGCGTAGTGCACCGGCATGATGCACTTGGTGCGCGGGGTGATGACCGCTTCGATGGCCTGCGGGTCGATGTTGAGCGTGGCCGGATCGATGTCGATCAACTTGACGTCGGCACCCAGGTAACGCACGACCTCGGCGGTGGCGGTGAAGGTGTGGGTGGTGGTGATGACCTCGTCACCCGGGCCGATGCCCAGCGCTTCCAGCGCCAGGTGCAGACCCGCCGTGGCGCTGTTGACCGCAATGCAGTGCAGCCGCTCGCCGCGTGTCTCGTCACCCAGAAAGGCGGCAAAGTCACCCTCGAAGCGGCGCGCTTTGGGGCCGGTGGTGACCCAGCCGGAGCGCAGCGTGTCCACCACCTCGTTGATTTCTTCTTCGCCGATCTCGGGCAGGGCGAAGGGCAGGAAAGGAAGGTCGACAGCAGGTTCG
Source organism: Rubrivivax sp. (assembly GCA_031375065.1). GTDB lineage: Bacteria > Pseudomonadota > Gammaproteobacteria > Burkholderiales > Burkholderiaceae_C > Rubrivivax. Next base: position 7,398 of record JANMHH010000280.1, read on the forward strand.
TCAGGAGGAACCCGAAAAGCGTCAACAGCAGAGTCAAAAGCAGGGTTGAGTGCGGCAGCCATGCTCAATTATCGATGACGGGTTTTTTCACCCACGCCAGCACATGGGTGCGCAGCAGCGGCAGGCTGTTGAACAGGCCATAAAGCGCCGGATGCAGGCGGCAAACAGCACGCGCCAGCGGCGGCGCCAACGTCACCCGCTGATGGCGGATGTGCGCTGCAGGGAACAAGGCTTTCAAGCGCTTCAACGGCACACCGCGCACATCCGGGTTGCGCGGGTTGTTGACGGTGAAGTCGTACCAGACCACCGCCCCGCCCGGTTTGAGCCAGCGCCACATGGCTTGCGCCAGCTGCTGCTGAAACGTGTCGTCCAACAGCGAAGAGAAAACGGTGGACTGCAGCACCAGGTCTTGGCTGGCCGGTGCAAGCGGGGCCCTTGTGGCGTCCCCCAGGTGCAGGGCCAAGGCGCTGGGCAGGCACTGGCGAGCCTGGGCATGGCGCTGTGGCAGCAGCTCCAAGCCCTGCAGGTGCTCAGGCAAAAGCCCCATGCGCAGCAACTCCAGCAGGTTGCCACCGGTGCCGCAGCCCACCTCCACGGCACGCAACTGCGGCAGGTCGGTCAAGCCCTCTTCAACCAGCAAGCGAAGCAAGGCGCGCTGGCGCTCTTGCAGCATCTGCCAGACCTCGGGGCGCAGGAGGCTGTAACGGTCCGCAGGCACGGTTTGATCGCGGCGGGCGTAGCGCTGGCTCACCGCTTGGGTTTCGCGGGCTCCAGGGCCGTGGTCATCGTCGCGATCGCGGTTGCGGTCGCGGTTGCGGTTGCGATCGCTCATGCCACCGCGTCCAAAAAACGCTGCGCCAGAACCGAGTAGATGTGATGCGCCATCACAAAGCGACGACCGCGCTCACCCATCGCCTGGCGTTCGGCAGCAGGCATGGCCGCCAGGGTGAGCAGCCCCTGCGCCAGCGCCGCAGGCGACTCGGGCGCTACGGTCAACCCGGCCTGGGCTTCGGCCACCGGGTCGTTGCCAGCCTGCACCGCGTGCAACACCGCACAGCGCGCCATCATGTAGTCCATCAACTTGTTGGGTGCGATGCCAAACCGGTAGATCGGCACCCGCTGCCAGCCGATGAAGGCGATGTCCACACCAACCAGAAAACTGCGCACCTGGGCTTTGGGAATGGGCGGCAGGAAGCGGACCTGGTGCAAACCTTCGTCTTGAACGCGCTGCATCAAGCGGGCCTGCTCGTGGCCGCTGCCCACCAGCACAAACTGCAGCGGCTGGTCCTTCAGCAGCGCCGCTGCGTCCAACAAGTTGTCCACCGCATTGGGCAGGCCCATCGAGCCCGCGTAACCCACCACAGTGGCGCCACCCACGCGGGCTGCAGCCAAGGCCCTGGCCACGTCTTCACGCAAGGCTTCGGGCTGGCCCTGCCATTCGTCCAGCGTGATGCCGTTGGGCACGATGTGCAGCTTGCGCAGGTCCAGGCCGCGGCTGGCCATGTGGTCGTGGACCTTGGGCAGCATGCTGACCACCACGTCGGCGTCGCGGTAGGCCGCGTCTTCGGCCGCCTGGCACAGCAGCGCAAAGGGGTGGCGCGGCGACATGCCAGACAGTTCGATGGGGCTCAGCGGCCACAGGTCATGCACTTCGAAGACCAGTTTGGCCCCGGCACGGCGGGCGATGCGGCGGGCCACCCAGATGTCCATCGGGTAGGTGCTGGAGGCCACCACCACATGGGGCTGAAACTCGCGCAGCAGGCGCGCCGTGTCGGCCCAGACCGCGCTCAAGAACGCCCAGATGTTCTTGACCCGGCCGACGCCATTGCCTTGGTAGCTGGGGGTGGCGTACCAGCGGTAGTCAATGCCGTCGATGCGCTCATCGGCCGCTCGCTCAACCGCCGCGCCCGGCGGGCGGGCGCTGTTGGGCTGGCGCGCCCGCACATGCGAAAAGTCGGCCGCCAGCATCTGCACCCGGTGCCCCAAGCGCACCCATTCGCGCGCCAGGTAAAACGGCCGGTACTCCATGCCCAGCGCCGGGCTGCCCGCATAGTGGTTGATGTACAGGATGTTCAAGCCAAGGCCTTCAGGCGCGTGACGAACTTCGCCAGGCTGGGTGCAAACAATGCGTTGTGTGCCACCCACTGGCGGTTGCGTGCGGCCATGGCGTCGGCCTGGCCCAGCACGGCCTGCAGCGCGTCGGCTGGCAACAGTTGCCCGGGCGGCACGATCAGGCCGTTGTGTCCGTCGTGCACCAGTTCGCGGTTGGCGGCCAGGTCCGACAAGATGGGCACACAGCCGTGCGCCATGGCCTCCAGCACCGAGACCGCCACCGAATCGGTGCGCGGCAGGCTCAGGTACCAGCGCGCGCGGTCGTAACACTGGGCCTGGGCGGCGCTGTCCAGACGGCCCACAAAACGCACCTGGTCTTGCAGGCCCAGTTGAACGGCTTGCGCTTCCAGCTGAGTCCGCAAGGAGCCTTCGTTGGCCACCACCAGCTGGCCGTGCGGCCCGGCCAGCGCGGCAAACTGCCGCAGCACGCGATCGGGTTCGTACAAGGGCTCCAGCCCCCGGTTGGTGAAGAAGAGGTTGTCGTCCTTGGCGGCCGCGGCCGCGGGCATGGCCTCCAACCCAAACGGAAAGACCATCACCTCGCGCGCGCCCAGTTCACGCATCCGCTGCGCCATGACCTGGGAGTCGCTGGTGGTCAGCGCGCAGGCCCGCAGCACGCGGCCCATGACGACGCGCAGCAGGGTGCTGTGCCGGGGCGTGTCCAGCACGTCGCTGCCCCAGGCCGAACCCACCACCTGCGCGCGCAGGCCGTAAACACCGCGTGCCAACCAGGCCAGGGTGCCGTGCGACGTGAGGTAGTGCGCGTGCAGCCACTGCGCGTCCACGCCTTTAAGCCAGCGCACCAGCCTGGGCAACTGGCGCAGCAAACCGAAGTTGCCCCCGGCCGTCTGCGAGTGGGTGTTCAAGGCCAGCCGGCGCTCAGGCGGCACACAGGCATCGAAGCCGGGCAAAAAACCACGGCTCGACGCCGCCCACAGTTCAATCTCGGGCAGCGCAGCCAGCCCGCGCGCCCACTTCAGCAGGTGCGGGCTGTCGCCATCGCCCCAGAGCACCAATCTCATCGCCATGTCAGGCGGGACTGCGGTTTTTGGATCGGGCCCAGGCGTCGTAGTCGGCGCGCCATTCGGGGTGGGCTTGCAGCCACGGCTCGTCCACCGTACGGGTGTCACCCACCACCTGGGCCGGCTGACCCGACACGATGGCGAAGTCGGGCACCACACCGCTGACGTAGCTGTAGGCACGCACCAAAACGCCCTGGCCCACCCGACTGCCCGGCGCCACCACGCTGTGCGGGCCAATGAAGGTGTAGGCGCCGATGTGGGTGGCGGCCCGCACATAGGCGGGTGGCTGCTCGGCGCCCCAGTAGCGGCGGCCGGCCAAGCGCAAGGACTGGTGGCTGGAATGGGTCAGCAGCGCGCAATGCGTGGTCACCTGAACGCCCTCTTCCAGCGTCAGGCCGCCCGAGGCGTCAAGCAGGTTGAAGTGGCCCACGTAGACGTGGTCCGCGATCTGCAATTGCTCCGGGCACTCGACCCGCGTGCTGTTGCTGACGCGGGTGTGGGCCAGCCAAAGACCATCGGCCGTGCGCCAACCGTAAATCATGCGCGGCGCCGTCAAGCTGCGCCACCAGGTTTGAAGCCGTTCGCGCATCACGGCGCGTTGCTGCTGGCCACCAAAGGCAGCCAGTCAAGGGTGACGCTGCGCACCCAATCCAGGTCGGCGGCGCTGCGGTAGACAGAGTAGGCATAAAAGTAAACCAGCTTGCCTTTGATGACCGCCGTGGTGATGCCCATGGCCATGGGTATCTCTTCGCTGCGTTCGCCCACCTGCACCCTGTATTGGGTGGCGGCCAGCAGGCTGATGGAACCGGCGCGCTCGTCAAACACTTCCAGGCCCTTGAGCTCACCGGCCTTCAGCACCAGCGTGTCCTGCCCGGCGTCGCGGCCGAACTCGCGCGCGGCGCGATCCAGTTCGCCCTGCACCTTCGGGCCCAGCTCGCTGAGCAGGCTTTGGTACTGCTGGCGCAGCAGGGTCTTGACCTGGTCAAAGTCGCTGGCGGATAACTGGCTGGACTCGGTCTGGCGCAGCGTCTGGGCCATGAAGTAGCGGGCCATCGCGGGTTGCACACCAGCCAAGGCGCTGTCGAGGTCGGCCTGCGACATGAAGATGGCCAGCAGCCGGTTGGTGGCTGGCGTCATGCGCTCACCCAACTGGCGCATTTGAGGCAAGGCACGGCTGGGGTCGGCAAACCCAGCTGGCACGGGCAGCTGCACCAGGGTCCGCTCGATCGGCGTTGGCACGGTATGGACCGGGGCCTGGGCCTGGGCCTGGGCCTGGGCCTGGGCCTGGGCCGGCGCCGCCCAGGCCACCAGCGTGCAACAGGCCAACCACAGCATCAGGGTGCGAATCATGGAGCTCCGGGTTGTGCGGCCAGCCGCGCGTGTGCAGATGCTAGCGCCGCCGCCAGACCAGCAACAGGCTCAGGTCCGTGCGCAGCTGGGGTTGGGGCCAAAGAAGCTGGGTCATCGGCAAGCCGGCATGGCGCGCAAACCGCCACGCCAGCGTCAGAACACCGACCAGATACGACAAAGATGCGGCCAGCGCCGCCCCGGCCATGCCCATCACCGGCACCAGCGCGAACGACAAGCCGGTGTTGAGCAACAGAGAAGTCGCCGCGACCTGGGCTGACACCTGGGGCCGGCCCGCGTGGTTGGTGAAGTAGGCCGACAGCGCCGAAGCGCCACCAAACAGCAGTGCGCCCGGCAGCAACAGGGCCAGTGGCCACAGGCTGTCGGCATAGGCCGGCCCCAAGGCCCAAGGCACCACCAGCGCGGCCAGCAGCCAAAGCAGCGGTGCGGCCAGCAAGAGCGAAGCCACGCTCAGCTGCACCACCCGCAGCGTGGTGGCCGCCGCTTGCGCGGCGTCGGGCGTGCCAATGCGCCCATAAACAGCTTGGGTCAACGAGCCCGACACAAACCACAGCAGCTCCGCCACCACCACCGCGATCGAATACACGCCGGTGGCCGACAGGCCCAGGAAGCGTTCCACCACAAAGAGGCCAACGCGGTAGTTGAGCAGGCCGATCAGGTTGGTCAGGCCGATGGTGGCAATGAAGGGCAGCTCCAGGCGCAGCGCGCCAAAGTCGGGTTGGCCCAGGCGCGCAGCGCGCCAAAACACCCACAGCAGCGCCAACGCCACCCCCACCTTGGCTGCCACCCAGGCCGCCAACACCACTGGGACACCACTGCGCGCCAGGGCACCCCAGGCCCACAAACCCAGCAGCAAAGCCAACGTGATGCACGGCGGCGCCAAGGACACCCGGGCCATCGGTGCCATGCGGCCCTGCCCCAGCCACCAACCGGCCAAGTTGGGAGCGATCAGCAACCACGGCGCCGCCAAGGCCAGCAGCCACAGCCACTGGTAGGCCGTTGGTCCCAGCGCCGACAGACCCCACAGCAGGCCTGCGGCAGCACCACCCAAGGCCAGGCAGGCCAGCACCATGGCCGAGACCAGCCCGGTCGGCTCTTGCCCGTGGTGCGACAGTCGGCGCGCCAGGGCGATGCCAAAGCCCGAGAACAGCGCCAGCAGCACGCCCTCGACGCTGGTGAAGATGGCAAACGTGCCTTGGGCTTCGGTCGACAAGCTGGCCGTGATGGCGGTGATGCCCAGCACCGCGGCAACGCCCAGCAAACGGGTCACCAGGTTGATCAACGTGCCCTTGGCCACACCATCGGGTTTTGAAGGCGGTACGGCCCCATCCGGACCGCTGGCCGCTGGTTCTGTGTGGCGCAGGCTCACGGAAGGGGCACCTACTTCTGCAAGGTCAAGCGAACGATGTCACCCCAGCCCAGCCAGCGCGACAACAACAGCGCGGGGCGGTTGCGCCACCAGCGGCCGTCCCCCGCCACGCCTTCGCTCTTCCAAGCCAGGGGCGTCAGACCGGCGCGCTGCGCCGCCAGAGCCAGCGTGGCGCGGCTGAACATCGTCAGGTGCCAGGGTGGTGTCATCAAGTGCCAGTCCGCGCCGCGCTGCTGGGCATAGCGGCTGCCCCAGTCTCCCGTGGTCAGCACCAGGCGGCCGCCAGGTTTGAGCACCCGCGCGGCCTCGGTCAACAACGGCACCGGGTTGGGGACGTGCTCGATCACGTCCCACATCGTCACCACATCGAAGTGGTTGCTGGGCAGGGCCGCATCCTGCAAGGTGCCGGTGTGGACGGGCAGACCCAGGCGGTCGCGGGCGTAGGCCGAGCTCCAGCTGGACAGCTCCACGCCCTGCACGTCGTAGTGGGCCCGCGCCTCGGCCAGGAAGAACCCGGCTGCACAGCCCACGTCCAGCAACCGACCTTGGCGTGCGATGCGCGGCGGCAGGTGGCGCAGCAGCGCCAGCTTGCGCCGCGCGTGGGCCCGGCGCGCGGCTTCCTGACCCACGTAGTCGGCAAACACCGCGTCACTGCCGCCGGTGTAATAGGCCTCGCCGTAGAGGGCATCGAAGTCGATGTGAGCCGGGTCCTGGCCCACGAACAGGCAGCCGCAGGATTGGCAGGCCACCATGTCGTAGCCGTCTTTCTGGAACTGCAACGTGGGCGCGGGCGTGCCGCAAACCACGCAGGCGCGGTGGTTCACGCGCCGACCTGGCCAAGCGCCTGCTTCAGCGACTGCACCACGTGATCCTGGTCAACGTCGGTGAGGTCGGCGCTCATCGGCAAACTCAGCACCCGCTGGGCCAGGGTGCTGCTGACCGGGCAACAGTCGGGGCAACAGTGGGCCGCATAGGCGGGCTGCAGGTTCAAGGGTTTGGGGTAGTGCACCGCCGTGGGCACGCCGTCTGCCTTGAGCAGGCTTTGCACCTGCGAGCGTTGGTCCACCATCACCGTGAACTGCGCGTAGACCGAATTGCGGTCCGGCCGCACGGTGACCTGCTGCACGCCGGCCAGCAGAGCCTGGTAACGCGCGCCGATCGCGGCCCGTCGTTCCAGCTCCCACTCAAAGCGCTCCAACTTGGCCAGCAGCACCGCCGCCTGGATGGTGTCGAGCCGCCCACCCACGCCGACCCGGGTGTGGTGGTAGCGGCCGCTCTGGCCATGGACGCGGATTTCGCGCGCGGCCTGTGCAAGCCGGTCGTCGTCGGTAAACAGCGCACCGCCGTCGCCATAACAACCCAAGGGCTTGCTGGGAAAAAAGCTGGTGGCGCCGAAAGTGGACAGCGCGCACGAACGCCGGCCTTGATAGAGCGCGCCAAAGCTCTGCGCTGCGTCTTCAATCACGGCCAGGCCGTGGCGCGCGGCCACCGCGTTGATCGGCACCATGTCGGCCACCTGCCCATACAGGCTGACCGGCATGATGGCCCGCGTGCGTTTCGTGACCTTGGCTTCGATCAGCGAAGCATTGATGTTGGCGGTGTCGGCCTCGACGTCCACAAACACCGGTTTGCCACCGGCCAGCACGATCATCTCGGCGGTGGCCGCAAAAGTGAAAGGCGTGGTGATGACCTCGTCGCCGCTTTGGATGTCGAGCGCCATCAAGGCGATCAGCAGCGCTTCGGTGCCACTGGCCACGCTGATGCAGTGGCGGCTGCCGGTGAAGGCCGCCAACTGGCCCTCCAGCTCGGCCACCTCGGGCCCCAGGATGTACTGGCCGTGGTCCAGCACACGCTGAATGCGCGCATCGACGCTGGTTTTCAGCGCCGTGTATTGGGTCTTCAGGTCGGTGAATTGCATAGGGTCAGGGTCTGGCCGTCCAGGCGATAGCGCTCGCCGGTGGCGGGGCAGGCGGCCTCGCCTTGGCCCGAAGCAGGAAGTGGCAAGCGCTCGCCGTGGCGGCTCATCCAGCCGATGCGCCGCGCGGGCACGCCCACCACCAGCGCAAAGGCCGGCACGTCGCGGCTGACCACGGCGCCGGCACCGACAAAGGCGTATTCGCCCACGGTGCTGCCGCAAACGATGGTGCAGTTGGCGCCCAAAGTCGCGCCACGTCTGACTAGCGTGCGCCGGTATTCGTGTCTGCGCACCACCGCCGAGCGCGGGTTGTGCACGTTGGTGAAGACCATGCTGGGGCCGCAGAACACATCGTCTTCCAGCGTCACGGCGTCATAGACCGACACGTTGTTCTGGATCTTCACGTTGTGGCCGATGACGACGTCGTTGCCCACGTACACGCCCTGCCCCAGCGAGCAACCGCGGCCGATGCGGGCGCCGGCGCTGACATGGACAAAGTGCCACACGCGGGTGCCATCACCCAGCTGGGCCCCAGCGTCGACGATCGCGCTGGGGTGTACGGACACCGACGGGGCGGAAGCAGTTCCAGGCACAGGCTCAGGCTCGGTCAAAGGTACAGCATGGCCGCGCTCAAAACACCAGCGGCAAACCCACGCGCGTGCCGTCGCGTGCGCTGCGGTAGGCGGCGATGATCACTTCCAGCGAACGCAGGCCTTCGTAACCGTCGACTTCGGCGTGCTTTTCGCCGCGCAGCGTGGCGATCACGTTGTCGTAATACAGCGGGTGACCAAAGCCGTAGACCGACGGCGTGGCGTAGCTGGCGTCGTGCACCGCGGCGTCTTCGGGCAGGGTTTCATCAAACTCCCAGTGGTCGACCCGGTTGACCGCCACGCCACCGATGCGCACCGTGCCGCGCTCGCCCAGGATGGTGATGCTGCCTTCGAAATTCTTGCCATGCGTGAGCATGGTGACGTTGATGCTTGCCAGGCCGCCATTGCGCAGGCGCAGGCTCATGACGCCGGTGTCTTCGGCCTCGATGGCCCGGCCCAGCGTGGCGGTGTAGGCGTGCACGCTGTCCACCGGGCCGACCAGCCAGTCGACCATGTCCACGTAGTGGCTGGCCTGGTTCAGGAAGGCGCCGCCGTCCATGTCCCAGCGGCCGCGCCAGGGCGCGTCGTCGTAGTAGCTCTGCGGCCGGGTCCAGAAGACGTTGACCGTGACCATGTGAACGCGACCAAAACGGCCCTGGTCCACGGCAGCTTTCAGCAACTGCATGGTCGCGTTGAGGCGGTTTTGCTTGACCACAAACAGCTTGACGCCCGCGTCGCGGCAGGCCCGCACCATGGCCATGCCGTCGTCCCATTTGGTGGCCATCGGCTTTTCGCTCAGCACATGGCGGCCGGTGGCGGCCACGCGCATGGCCTGCAGGGGGTGCAGGCCGCTGGGTGTGGCCAGGGTCACGATGTCGGCGTCACTGCCGGCCAGCAGGGCGTCCAGCGAAGCAAAGCCCGGCGCGCCGGTGGCGGCCATGGCGGCTTGCAGGGCCTCTTGGCGGTTGTCGCAAACGGCGACCAACTGCGCGCGCTCCCGGTGCTGATGCAAAGCCTGGAGGTGGTTGGCTGATATGCGACCGCAACCGACCAGGGCAAACCGGATGGGCCGGTGCGTGATGGGCAGGCTCATGGCTTGGATGGCAGAGGTGGCGGGCGGGTTGCGGGCAGGTTCACAAGCGGAACGGCCGGCGAGGTGCCCTGCGCAGCGGTGGCGACTGTGGGATTCATGCAGCAAGCCATTCTACGGCTGCGCCTAAAATTCAAGCAGAAACAACAGGTTGAAGATGAGCGACACCACCCCCCCCAGCAGCGCCAGCGCCCACCCGGTCAGCGCACCCCTTGAAAACTCCCTGATCACCGAGCGGCGCGAAAAGCTGCAGGTGCTGCGCACGCAGGGCATCGCTTTCCCCAACGACTTCAAACCCCAACACCACGCGGCCGACCTGCACCACCAGCACGGCCAGGTCGACAACGCCGAACTGGAGCCGCAGGCCATCACCGTCGCGGTGGCCGGCCGCTTGATGCTCAAGCGGGTGATGGGCAAAGCCTGCTTCGGCACGCTGCAAGACGCCAGCGGTCGCATCCAGCTCTACATCACCCAGGACGCGGTGGGGCCCGACGCGCTGTCGGCCTTCAAGCACGGCGACCTGGGCGACATCCTGGGTTGCGAGGGCACGCTCTTTCGCACCAAGACTGGCGAACTCTCGGTCAAGGCCAGCCGCGTGCGGCTGCTGACCAAAAGCCTGCGGCCCTTGCCCGACATGTTCCACGGCATGACCGACCAGGAGCAGAAGTACCGCCAGCGCTACGTCGACCTGATCACCGACGAAGCCGCGCGGGCGCGCTTCGTGGCCCGCAGCAAAGCCGTCAGCTCGATTCGCAATTTCATGGTCGAGCACGGCTTTCTGGAAGTGGAAACGCCGATGCTCCACCCCATCCCCGGTGGCGCCAACGCCAAGCCCTTTGTGACCCACCACAACGCGCTGGACCAGCAAATGTTCCTGCGCATCGCGCCCGAGCTTTACCTGAAGCGGCTGCTGGTGGGCGGTTTTGAGCGGGTGTTCGAGATCAACCGCAACTTCCGCAACGAAGGCATCAGCGTTCGGCACAACCCCGAATTCACGATGATGGAGTTCTACGCGGCCTATTGGACGCACCACGACCTGATGGACTTCACCGAAGCGGTGCTGCGCCACGCGGCACGCGCCGCCACCGGCTCGGCCGCCGTCACCTACGCCGGCCAGCCAGTGCACCTGGACCAGCCTTTCACCCGCCTGAGCGTGCGCGAATCGCTGGTGGTGCATGCTGGCCTGACCTTGGCCCAGACCGACGACGCCGATTTGCTTCGTGCGCGGTTGAAAGCCGCCGGCCAAGAAGCGCCGGCGCACTGGAAGCTGCCCGAGCTGCAGTTCGGCCTGTTCGAGGCCGAAGTCGAGGCAAAGCTCTGGCAGCCCACCTTCATCACCGACTACCCCGTCGAGGTCAGCCCCTTGGCGCGGGCTTCCGACACCAACCCGGCCATCACCGAGCGCTTTGAGCTCTTCATCACCGGTCGTGAGTACGCCAACGGCTTCAGCGAACTGAACGACGCCGAAGACCAGGCGGCGCGGTTCCAGGCCCAGGCTTCCAACAAGGAAGCCGGCGACGAAGAGGCCATGTACTACGACGCCGACTTCATCCGCGCGCTGGAGTACGGCATGCCCCCGGCGGGCGGCTGCGGCATCGGCATCGACCGGCTGATGATGTTGATCACCGACAGCCCGAGCATCCGCGACGTCATCCTGTTCCCGGCCCTGCGGCACGAGGGCTGAGCCATGGTTGGCGAACGCCTGGACCAGCTCCCCCAGATCGAAGCGGCGGTCTGGCGCGAATTGGCCCAGGCCGTGGCCCGCAAGCAGCACGCCTGGCGGGTGGCCGTTCTGGCCACCGTGGCGGACGATGCAGCCGAGGCCCGGTCGGTGGTGTTGCGTGACTTTGAAGCGCAGACCCGAACGCTGCTGATCTACACCGACCGCCGCAGCCCCAAGGCAGAGCAGGTGACGGCCCAACCGGCGGGCATGCTGGTCCTGTGGTCGCCGGAACTGAGTTGGCAACTGCGCCTGAAGGTGACGCTCACGCTGCAAACCTCGGGGCTGCAGGTTTCATCACGCTGGGCTCGGCTCAAACTCACGCCGGCGGCGCAGGACTACCTGTCGCCGTTGCCGCCTGGCACGCCGCTGGCGTCCTTGGCACCCGTTCGCCAGAGCCGCGAACACTTTGCCGTGCTCGAAGCTCAGATCGTGTCGGTCGACTGGCTGGAGTTGCACGCCAGCGGCCACCGCCGTGCCCGTTTTGACGCGGCTGGCGCGGTCTGGCTCACACCCTGACCGCATGCACCGCCAGCAGGCCCTGCTCACAGGACGCCTGCGGCTTGGAGAAGGGCCTTCAGCCGTGCCGAAAAACCGGCTTGCGCTTGTTGAGGAAGGCGTCCATGCCTTCTTTTTGGTCGTCGGTGGCGAACAGGGAATGGAACAAACGGCGCTCAAAACTGACCCCGTCCGACAGGCCTGACTCGAAGGCGCGATTGACACACTCCTTGGCCATCTGAACGCTGGGTTCGCTCATCGTGCAGATCAGCTCGGCGGCCGCCAAGGCCTCGGCCATCAACCGGTCGGCCGGCACCAACCGCGAAACCAGGCCGGCCCGCTCGGCTTCGGCGGCGTCCATCATGCGGCCCGTCAACACCATGTCCATGGCCTTGGCTTTGCCCACCGCTCGGGGCAGGCGTTGTGTGCCGCCGGCGCCCGGGATGATGCCGATCTTGATCTCGGGCTGACCGAACTTGGCGTTGTCGGCTGCGATGATGAAGTCGCACATCATCGCCAGTTCGCAGCCGCCGCCCAGCGCAAAGCCTGCCACCGCCGCGATCACGGGTTTGCGCACCTGCCGGATGGTTTCCCAGTTGCGGGTGATGAACTCGCCGCGGTAGGCCTCCATGTAGGTCTTCTGAGCCATCGCCGAGATGTCGGCCCCGGCCGCAAAGGCCTTTTCGCTGCCGGTGATCACGATGCAGCCGATCGCCGGGTCGCCGTCAAAAGCCAGCAGTGCTGCGCCCAATTGATCCATCAGGGCATCGTTCAGGGCGTTGAGCTGCTTGGGGCGGTTGAGGGTGATGACCCCCACCCGGCGTTCGGTTGCGCCACGCACATCGGTCAGGATCAGGGCTTCAGTCATCAGGTTCTCCAACAGCATCCGGTCACTATAAGTGTGCTGATGTTGGTGTCGGCGAGGCAATCCTGGACTAGAGTACAGGTTGATCTGAAGCGCTCTCAGGGGATCTCTCATCGCGTCACCCAGAACGCGAGGGTTTTTGGGGTTTGGCCGACTGTCAAACTGCCGCGCATGCCGACTATTTTTCGCAAGACCGCCAAGGGTTTGGCCGAGATCGACACGCGAGCCCATCGCTTGCCGCCGCGCAGTCGCAGCATGCTGATTTTGGTGGATGGCAAACGCGACGTTGACGATCTCAAGGCGCTGGTGACGGTGCAGGCTGAAGAATGCCTGCAGTCCTTGTCCGAGCAAGGGTTCATTGAAGCGGTTGGGGAAACGGTTCGCAACGCCCCCGTCCCGACGGCCGCAGCGCCAGCGGCGCCGGTTTATGCGGCCAGCCCGGCGGTCGATCTGGTTGGCCTGCGCCGCGCTGCCGTTCGCGCCCTGAACGACGCCCTGGGGCCTAGCGCAGAGACGCTGGCCATTCGCCTGGAACGCGCTCAAACAATGGAAGAGTTACAGGACTTGTTCGCCCAAGGCGCCAAGCTCCTGGCCGCAGCGCGAGGGCAGGCCGCTGCCGCGGCCTTTGCGGAGCGCTTCCCGCCCGCTTGAGTTTCAGCGGCGCAGCCGAGCCACAACAACGGCGCAGCGACGGCACGGCGACGGCTCACCCAAGGCCTCGCGAACCTCAGCGCCCCGCTTCTGCCTGCTGTGGCAAGCGGTCGATCAGCAGGTCCACAAAAGTGTTGGCGTCTTGCCGGATGACGATGCGCACGGGCAGGTATTGCAAGCTGGGCGCGACCCAGAACTCCGCCGCCAGATCGTTGCCGGTTCGCCCGTCCGGGCGCGGTTTGACATGCACCGCCTGGACCGGGCCCGCTCGGGTCTGCAGGGTCTCGGTCTGCAACACGTCGTACTGCCAAACCTGAAGCCGGCGCGGCAGCGCCAGCGGCATGTCGATGGTGCGCCCGGCCAGCAGCCAGTCGGGTTGGGTGGTGAACAGCCAGGTCATCTGGACAAACTGGCTGGCACTGTCTTGAACCCCGACCGGCCGGGGCAACTCGGTGCCGCCCGGCAGCCGCACGCGGTCCTTGTCCAGCCAGATCGTCAGACGGCGCGGGTCTCGCAACACGACCTTGGTTTCTTCGTCGTAGCGGCTGGGCACCAGGCCGCGCTCTGTGACCTCGCCCTCGCTGCTGATGCGACGGCTGAGCAGCGGCGCAAACGACGGGCCGACCGACACGTTCAGATGGACCTGGTAGCGCGAACCCGAGCGCAGCCATTCAACCTGGGCTTGCCCCTCCACCGGTCCTTGGTAGTTGCCGGTCAGGGTGTAGGTCAACCGTGTCGACGGCGGCCACTCGAAAGGCACCGGCGGCCGCGACTCGCCAACAACGCCTTCGCTGGCTTGGGCTTCCATCGGCGCCGGCATTGGCGGCTGAGGCAAGTCCAGCACCGCCACTGTGGGCGCCGCTTCGGGTGGTGCAGGCAACGCGGCCAGGCTCGCAGGCGCCTCGGGTGGTGTGGGCTCGAGTGGCGGGGCGGCCGACGCGGCCTGCGCCGGCGCAGCAGCGGCCAGACGCCTGACCGGCGGAGCCGCCGGCTTGGCAGGCGCCGGCGCTGGCACTTGCTGCTGCAACTGGCGAACAAAGTTGACGTCCAGTCGACGCGGCTGTGTGTCGGCGTCGCCTTCGCCCAGGCGGGCCGGCAAGCCCTGATCGGCCAACCACAGATGCGTCAGCAGCACCACCAAGCCGACGCCTGCCACCTGCGTACGCCGCCTGGCAGCGGCGCGCACGTGGTTGGAAACGTCAGCTGCCTGCGGCACCAAGGAAACAAGCCAGCGCAGCCACCGTGCTCAAACGAAAGCGCAGGGTCAGCCAGGCCGAGACGCCATGGGCCGGATAGAGGCGCCGGTCGACCACGTAGCAGGCCAACAGCATCAGGCCGTGAATCACCAAGCCCGCATCGGGCGGCATCATGGCCGTCGGCCAAGCCACCAAGGCGGGCACCAAGCCCCACACCCATACCGCGGTGCGGGTGGCCGGTTGGCGCATGGCCAGGCCCCAGTGGATGGCGCCCAGAAAACTGAGGATCACGGCGGCGTAGGTGGACAGGGCCAGCGCCACATAGGCGTGCACATCGGCGCGCACGATCCACACCAACGCCGCACCCACAACAAAGGGCACCAGACCAAGGTGACCCAGGCGCGCAGGCACCGACAAGGGATCAAGGGGCCGAGCGGCCGTCACGGTGTTCATGGGGGCATTGTCCGCTGCCAACGCTGCCGGCAGCGGGCGCAAGCTACTTCTTGGCGGCGGCCACCAAAAGCTTTTCAACCAAATCCCCAGGGATGGCGCCGGGCTTTCGCGTGCCATCCTCAAAGAAGACCGTCGGCGTGCCCGTGATGCGGTGGGTTTTGGCAAAGGCCACGTTGCGCTCGACGGCCGTGGTGTCGCACTTGTCCGCCGCCTTGGGCGGCACGGCGGCTTCGAGCATCCACGACCGCCAAGCCTTCGCCGCGTCTTTGGCGCACCAAATGTCACGCGACTTCGCCAGCGAGTCCGGCCCCAGAACGGGCGTCAGAAAAATGTAGATGGTGACGTCTTTCAAGACCGCGATGTCGCCCTCAAAGCGTTTGCAATAACCGCAGTTGGGGTCTTCGAAGACCGCCATCTTGCGGCTGCCCTTGCCCTGGCGAAACACCATCGCGTCCTTCAGCGGCAGCTTGTTGAAATCCAGCGCCAGCAGTTTTTCGGTCCGCGCCTCGGTCAGGTCGGTGCGCGTCTTGGTGTCGATCATGGCGCCATTGACCAGGATGAAGTCACCCTTGTCGTCGCTGTACAACAACTCGATGCCGCCGTAGCGCACTTCCCACAGACCCGGTACGGGCGTGCGCGTGACCTCGTCGATCTTGGGCAACTGGGGCAAGCGTTCAGCCAGGGTCTTGCGGATCTGCGCTTCCTGGGCCTGGGCGGGAAACAGCGCAGCCCAGGACAACAGCAAGGTTGCAGCCAACAAACGAGGGCGTTCAAACATGGGTCAAGTCCTGATGGGTTCAGCCGCCCAGCGCCCGGCTGGTGAGCAGGCGTTTCAAGGGCGACAACTGGTTGAGCAGACTCAAGCCGCGGTTGCGAAGTTCCTTGGTCAACGGTGATGGATGGGCAAACAGATGCCAAAGTGCGTCGGTCACACCGGCCATGGCCTGGGTCGGGGCACGCCGTTGGCGGGCATAACGTTCACCCAGCTTGGGATCGGCCAGGTTGCGCCAGGGCTCCAGGGCCTGAATCACGTCGGCCAAGGCCAACACATCGGCCAGACCGAGATTGAGCCCCTGGCCCGCCAACGGATGAACCATGTGAGCGGCGTCGCCCACCAGCACCCAGCCAGCGCCATGAATGGCATCGGCCTGGGCCAAGGACAAGGGCCACTGAGCGCGCGCCGCACACAAGGTCAAACTGCCCGCTGCGCCCGCCGTGGCGTCCATCAACGCCTCTTCAAAGGCTGCGTCTGGCAAGGCCATCAGCCGATCGGCCTGCTCGTCCGGTACCGACCAAACCAGGCCGAAGCCATGCCCCGCACGGGGTCGGTCCAGCGGCAGCAGGGCCAGGATGTCGGGGCTGCGAAACCACTGCCGCGCCAGACCGGCGTGCGGCTGGGTGCTCACCAACCTGGCCGCCACCGCCCGGTGCCTGTAGGCGTGGCGTGACATGCGCACACCCAGTTCTTGGCGGGTGACCGAGTCTTTGCCCTCTGCCAGCACGACCAGCGACGCCGGCACAGCCGCCGGCACGCGTTGCAGATGCGGCGCAAAGTCGGCGGCAGCGTTCAAGGCCCGCTCGAGTTCCGCGGCGTCGACGATCCACGCCAACTCCGACAGGCCCTGGCTCCAGGCCGAAAAATCGAGCGTTGCGCCGGGTGCATCGCCTTCGATGTGCATGTCGTGCACGGGCGTTCGGGCATCGGGCGCCAGCGCATCCCAGACCTTCAATTGACGCAGCAGGCCCAAGCTGGCCTCATTCAGCGCATAAGCCCAGACATCGGGCCCCTGCCCGGACCCGGCAGGGCCGCTCAAAAGCGCAACCTGCAGGCCTTGCCGGGCCAGGGCCAAAGCCGTTGCCAAACCCACGGCTCCGGCGCCGCGCACCAGAACGTTGTGTGCACTCACCGTTAGATTGTAGGGAGCCCCCGTGCACAATCTGCAGCCCACTGCGGGCAGGGTCATACCAGAGGTGCCAAGGTGAATGCTTCCGTGAACGAATCGATCTGCCGCATTTCCGCCCTGCACGTCTATCCGATCAAGTCCTGCGCTGGCGTGGCCTTGACCGAAGGCTTGCTGGTCGAGACCGGACTGGAGTTCGACCGCGCCTGGATGGTGGTGGACATGGGCGGCGACATGCTGACCCAGCGCGAGCTGCCGCGCATGGCGCTGGTCCAGCCCACCTTCAAGGGCAGCGAACTGGTGCTGCGGGCGCCTGGCATGCTGGCCCTGCACCTGCGCCTGGACACCGTGGAAGCCCCCACCCGCGCGACGGTCTGGGGCGACGTGGTCAAGGCCTACGATATGGGCGATCTGGCCGCGCAGTGGTTCACCGACTTCCTGGGCCAGGGCTTGCGCCTGGTGCGGTTTGACCCCGAGCAAAAGCGTTTGTCAGACTCAGCCTGGACCGGTCAGGTGGCGGCAGAAAACGCCTTTGCCGACGGCTATCCGCTGCTGCTGGCCAACACGGCATCGCTGACCGACCTCAATGCCCGTTTGGCCGCCCGTGGCGCCGCGGCCGTCACGCTGCAGCGATTTCGTCCCAACCTGGTCATCACCGGTCTGCAGGCCTTCGATGAAGACCATGTGCTCGAGCTGTGTCTGCGCACCGAACAAGGCACCGTGCGCTTGCGCCTGGTCAAGCCCTGCACCCGTTGCAGCATTCCCAACGTCGACCCGCTGACCGCCGCCACCGGCCATGAACCCGGCGCCACGCTGAGCGGCTTTCGTGCCGACCCGCGCATGGATGGGGGCATCACCTTTGGCGTCAACGCGGTGATCATCGAAGGCTTCGATGCCTGGCTGCGCGTCGGGCAAACGGCCGAGGTGAGCTGGAACTTCTAGTCAGGCCATGCGTGGCGACGATGGCGCGCTCGGTGGCCGGTGGCCCGCACCCAGGGCTGGATAAGGAATGACACAGGTTGGGCATCCGCCAGCGAACCTGAAAGGCACCGCCCGTTCTCTGGGTCGAGGCCGATTCAGCTGCCGCCGAGGGCTCTTCTGCGCCGTGTAGGAAAATCCCGAGTTCCCTGTTCCCGAATCGAAAGCCTTCCATGAGTCTCAAGTGCGGCATCGTCGGATTGCCCAACGTGGGCAAGTCCACGCTCTTCAACGCCCTGACCAAAGCCGGCATTGCCGCCGAGAACTACCCGTTTTGCACGATCGAACCCAATGTGGGGGTGGTGGAGTTGCCCGACCCTCGGTTGAACAAGCTCAGCGACATCGTCAAGCCCGAACGTGTGGTGCCCGCCATCGTCGAGTTTGTCGACATCGCCGGCTTGGTGGCCGGCGCCAGCAAAGGCGAAGGCCTGGGCAACCAGTTCCTGAGCCACATTCGCGAGACCGACGCCATCGTCAACGTGGTGCGCTGTTTCGAAGACGAAAACGTCATCCACGTGTCCGGCCGGGTCGACCCCATTTCCGACATCGAAGTCATCCAGACCGAACTCTGCCTGGCCGACCTGGCCACCGTTGAAAAGAGCCTGCACCGCTACGTGAAAGCGGCGCGCTCAGGCAACGACAAGGAAGCTGCGGCACTGGTCAAGGTGCTGGAAAAGTGCCAAGCTGCACTCGATCAAGCCTTGCCGGTGCGGGGCATCGCGTTCAGCAAGGAAGAGTTGACCATCCTCAAGCCGCTGTGCCTGATCACGGCCAAACCGGCCATGTTCGTGGGCAACGTCTCTGAAACCGGCTTCGTGGACAACCCCTTTTTGCAACGCTTGCAGGAGTTTGCGGCCAAGAGCCAAGCGCCGGTGGTGGCCATCTGTGCCAAGACCGAAGCCGAGTTGGCCGACATGAGCGACGAAGACAAGACCCTGTTCCTGAGCGAAATGGGGCAGGACGAGCCCGGCTTGAACCGCTTGATTCGGGCCGCCTTCAAGCTGCTGGGCTTGCAGACCTATTTCACCGCCGGTGTGAAGGAGGTGCGGGCCTGGACCATCCACATCGGCGACACCGCTCCCCAGGCTGCGGGCGTGATCCACACCGACTTCGAACGCGGCTTCATCCGCGCCCAGACGATCGCATTCGAAGACTTCATCGCCTTCAAGGGCGAACAGGGCGCCAAAGACGCCGGCAAGATGCGAGCTGAAGGCAAGGAGTACGTGGTCAAAGACGGTGACGTGCTGAACTTCCTCTTCAATGTCTGAACCCGCGCTGATCAGCCCTCGCAGCGTGCGCATTGCGCTGGTGACGGCGCTGGTCTACGCGGCAGTGGGCGCCGCTGCGCTGCTGCTGGCGGGCCCACCGGGCTACGCATCGCCGCTGTTTCCATCGGCGGGCATTGCCTTGGCTGCCGTCATCGTTTACGGCAAGACGGCTCTGCCGGGTGTTTTTCTGGGTGCCTTGGTGGTGAACCTGAGCCTGGGGGCCATTCGGGGTCAGGTGGGCTGGGCTTTGCTGCCTCTGCCCTTGGTCATTGCCCTGGGCTCCCTGCTCCAAGCCTGGGCAGGCGCCTGGGTCGTGCACCGGACCGTGGGCCCCACCCCATCCCTCAATTCGCCCAAAGACATTGCCAGCGCGGGGCTGCTGGGTGGGCTTCTGGCCTGCACCATCAGCGCCAGTGTGGCCACGGGGGCGTTGCTCGCATCGGGCACCTTGCCCGGCGCAGCAGCGGTTTCCAACTGGTTGACCTGGTGGAGCGGCGACACCTTGGGTGTGCTCATTACCGCGCCGATTGTGATGACGCTGATTGGCCGCCCTTCCGAGGACTGGAAGCCACGCCGCTGGACGCTGGGCCTGCCGATGTTGCTGGGCCTGGGTCTGGTGGCGCTGGCGCTGGCCGAAACGAGCCGCCTGGAGCAGGCCCGCCAGCGGGTCAGCTTCGAGCGCGAAGTCGACCGCCTCAGCGCGCAAGCACAGTCGCGATTGCACTCAGCGGTGTTTGCCTTGCAGGCCATTGAAGGCGCTGCGCGCGCCAACGGCGGCCTGGACAAGGAAAGCCTGGCGCACGCGACTCGCTGGTGGCTGGCGCAGCCTCTGCACTTGCGGGCGGCGGGCTACAGCGTGCGCGTTACCTTGGACCGCTTGCCGGCCTTTGAGGCTGCGGCGCGCCAGCAAGGGCCGGCCAGCTACCGCGTCTTTGACCGCGACCAAGGACAGGCCCGCGCTGAACTGGGCGAGGTGGTGGCCATCCGACACATCGAACCCGAGTCGAGCAACGCGGGGGCGGTTGGCGTCAACGCCTTGTCCATACCCGCCGCCCGGGCAGCCATCGCCGAGGCCCGCCGTTTGGGCACGCCGGTTGCCACGGCCGGCTTTGTGCTCACCCAGGCCTCGGGCGACGAAACCGGCGTGGTGGTGTACCAGGCGCTGTATGCCGGGGCCCCCACAGGAGAAGTCGCTCGTCAAGCTCAGTTTCAAGGCGTTGTGTTCGTCACGCTGAGTCCCGGAAGCGCATTGGCCGACCTGCAGAGCAGCGGGCCCATCCCGCTGCAGTGGTGCCTGGTCGATGCGGCGCCGCAGGTCACCCGGCCCCGTTTGGCCGGGCCAGCGGGCTGTGAGCTGCGAAGCCATGCTGCCCACGCCGCAACCGACTGGCGCGCACTGAAACTGGCTGGGCGTGATTACGAATTTCGCGTCTGGGCCGATCCGGTGCTGCTGGCCAACGCGATGGACGAGTCAACCTGGCTCTTGTCCTTGTCTGGCCTGGTCGCCGCGGCGCTGCTGGGCGCTTTGCTGCTGACCATCACGGGCGGCAACCGGCGCACCGAGCTGGCCGTCCTCGCCGGCACCGAAGAGCTGCGCGGTCAGGTCGCCGAGCGACAGCTGGCAGAGAACGCGCTGCGCGAAAGCAGTGAGCGCATGCGCAGCATCCTCGACGCCGTGCCCTTGGGCGTGCTGTTCATGGACCCGCAAGGTCACGTGATCGAATGCAACCGCCGGTTCTGCGAGATGACCCAGCAAACGGCCAGCCAGTTGCTGGGGCGATCGATCGCCGAGCTGGTTGATGCTGAAGACGCTGCCCTGATCAGGCGCTTGCGACGCAACCTGCTCAAGGATGCGGACGTCAAGATGGACGCGACCATCCGGCTGCATGCGGGCCCTGCCAAGCAATCGACCGTGCGGGCCAGCGGCAACGCGTTGCGTGACGCCCAGGGTCGCGTCGTGCGCATGGTGGTGGTGGTTGAAGACATCACCGAGCACCTGCGGCTCGAAGCTTCGGAACGGGCGCTGCAACGCGCCGAAGCGGCCAACCGGGCCAAGACCGAGTTCTTGTCTCGCATGAGCCACGAACTGCGCACGCCGCTGAACGCGATGATCGGTTTTGCGCAACTGCTGTCGCTGGACGCCAAGCCAACGCTGGTGGCGCATCAGAAAGATTGGACACAGCAGATCCAACGGGCCGGCTGGCACCTGTTGGAAATGATCAATGAAACGCTCGACCTGGCGCGCATCGAAGCCGGCACGATCCAGCTCAAGCTGCTGCCTTTGGACCTGGCGCCGCTGGTTGCAGCTTGTGCCGACCTGGTCGCCAACGCGGCCACCCAACAGCGTGTGGACCTGCAAACCCAGTTGAGTCCCGAAGGCAGCACCGTGATGGGTGACGCCACGCGGCTCAAGCAGGTGCTGACCAACTTGTTGTCCAACGCCATCAAGTACAACCGCGTCGGCGGCTCGGTGTCGATCAGCAGCCGGCTGCTGCCCGGAGGTCAAATCGAGATCGAGGTGAAAGACACCGGCTTGGGCATGAGCGAAGAGCAGCTGGCCTCGCTGTTCCAGCCCTACAACCGCCTGGGCCGCGAGCGCACCCAGATCGAGGGCACAGGGATCGGCTTGGTCATCGCCCGCCGATTGGCCGAGCTGATGGGGGGAACGCTCGAAGTCAGCAGCCAACAACATCGTGGTTCCAGCTTCAGGGTCAAGCTGCCGGCGGCCGCCCAGGAAGAGCGTCCGGTGGCCCGCTTCACCGCCACCTCTCCAGCGCCCTACCAGCAGCGTTGGGTTCACTACGTCGAAGACAACGAGACCAATGTGGAGGTGATGCGCGGTGTTTTGGCGCAGCGGGCCCAAATCAAACTGACCACTTCCCTGCTGGGTTTGGATGGCTTGAGCGCCATCCGTGCGGAACGCCCGGATCTGGTGCTGCTGGACATGCAGTTGCCCGACATCAGCGGGCTGGAGTTGCTGCGGCACCTGAAACAGGACAGCGAGTTGGCCGACATTCCCGTCATCGTGGTTTCAGCCGACGCCACCGTGGCCCACATGCAAGAGGCTCTGACCCTGGGCGCGCTGCACTATGTCACCAAGCCGCTGGACCTGGCGTCGTTTCTGGCCCTGGTGGACAGCGCGCTGGAAGCCGCCGACACGCGCTGGGGAACGTGAGCGATCACTGCCGATATTGGGTTCTGTTTTTCACGCGATGGCCTGCCCGGACTTCGGGCCATTCAGAGCAATCAGCACTCTTACCTCGAGAGTGCTAATATTTGAGGAACTGTTTGGCTTTGCTGGGAGTCCCAAACCTCATGAACGCTACCGCTGCCTCTGCTTTGACCGTCCGCGACCCCTGGTCGCTGGTGCCTTCGCTGGGCAACCTGGACGCCTACGTCTCCGCCGTCAACCGCATGCCGATGTTGACGCAGCCCGAAGAGGTTGCGCTGGGCCGTGCGCTGCGCGATCAGGCCGACCTCAAGGCTGCCGGCCGCTTGGTGCTGTCGCACCTGCGCTTGGTGGTGTCGATCTCGCGCCAGTACACGGGTTACGGGCTGCCGCAGGGCGACCTGATCCAAGAAGGCAACGTCGGGCTGATGAAAGCGGTCAAACGCTTCGACCCTGAACAAGGCGTGCGGCTGGTCAGCTACGCCATGCATTGGATCAAGGCCGAGATCCACGAGTACATCCTGAAGAACTGGCGCATGGTCAAGGTGGCCACCACCAAGTCACAGCGCAAGCTGTTCTTCAACCTGCGCTCGATGAAACAAGGGCTCAAGCAGGGCATGGGCGAAGACGGAGACGCGCAGACTTTCCGCAACACCTTGACGCCCGACGAAGTGGCGCACGTGGCCCAGGCGCTCAGCGTCAAGCCCGAAGAAGTGGTCGAGATGGAAACTCGACTGTCGGGCGGCGACGTGGCACTGGAGCCGCAGACCGACGACGGCGAAGAGTCCTACGCACCCATCGCCTACCTGGCCGACGACACCCAGGAGCCCACCCAGCGCATCGAAGCCATGCACCGCGATTGGCTGTCCAGCGACGGCATCGGCAACGCCTTGGCGGTGCTGGACGAGCGCAGCCGACGCATCGTGGAAGAACGCTGGTTGAAGGTCAACGACGATGCTTCAGGGGGCATGACCCTGCATGAGTTGGCGGCCGATTACGGTGTCAGCGCTGAACGCATCCGCCAGATCGAAGTCGCGGCCTTGAAAAAGATGCGCAAGGCGCTCGAAACCGCCTGAGCGGCCGGCCGCCATCAGTCCAAGGGCCAGCAACGCTGGCCCTTTTTTATGGCTGACAACCGCGGTGGGCCCTGATCAGCCTTTGGCCAAGAGCAGCTTCAGGTCGTGTGTCAAGGCCTCGGCACCGGTGCCATAGCGCGTGAACAAGCGGATCTTGCCCTGGGCGTCGAAGATGTAGCTGCCGGCGGTGTGGTCCATGCTGTAGCTGCTTTCCGTGCTGCCAGGCACTTTGGCGTAAAACACCTTGAAGCTCTTGGCCACGGCCCGGGTCTCATCGGCTGTGCCACGCAGGGCCACAAAACCCGCGCCGAAATTGTCGACATAGGCCTTCAGCAAAGCTGGCGTGTCGCGTTCCGGATCGACCGTGATGAAAACACCTTGCACCCGCTCGCCGTCGGCACCCAGCGCCTTTTTGACCGCCGCCAATTCGAGCAAGGTGGTCGGGCAGACATCGGGACAGTGGGTGAAGCCAAAAAACACCACGGTGACCTTGCCCGCAAAGTCCGTCAGCCGCCGGCGTTGCCCGTCGGCGTCGGTCAGATCAAAACCGCTGGCGTAGTCGGCGCCGGTGATGTCGATGGCCTTGAAAGTCGCGCCCGGGCCGGCTTTGTCGCAGGCAGCCAGGCCCAGGGGCCCCAGGCCCAAGATCATCAGGTGACGGCGGGAAAGAGCCATGGGTTGAGGTAGTGGTCGACCAGCAGCGCCGCAAACAGCAGGGACAGGTGCCAGATGGAGAACCGGAAGGTACGCCGGGCCAGGGTATCGCTGTAGTGGCGCCAAAGCTGCCACGCGTAGGCCACAAAACCCAGCCCCAGGATGACGGCAGCACCCAGGTAAAGCGGCCCGCTCATGCGAAACACGAAGGGCAGCAAGGTCGCTGCGAAGAGCACAAAGGTGTAGAGCAGCACCTGCAGGCGGGTGAACTCGGAGCCGTGCGTGATGGGCAACATCGGCAGGCCTGCCTTGCGGTAGTCCTCCACCCGGTACAGGGCCAGGGCCCAGAAGTGGGGCGGTGTCCACAAGAAGATGATGAGACACAGGATCAGCGCTTCGTGTCCCACTTCACCGGTCATCGCCGCCCAGCCCAGCACGGGTGGCATGGCGCCCGACGCACCACCAATGACGATGTTTTGAGGTGTCAGCGGCTTGAGCACTACCGTGTAGATCACGGCGTAACCGACAAAGGTGGCGAAAGTCAGCCACATGGTCAGTGGATTGACCCACCAGTACAAGATGGCGCTGCCAGCGACACAGAGCAAGGTCGAAAAGACCAGCGCTTGTCGCGTCGTCAATTCACCGCTGGCGGTGGGGCGCCAAGACGTGCGCGCCATCCGGCGATCGATCTGCTGCTCAACCAAGCAGTTGAACGCGGCGGCAGCAGCGGCCACCAGCCAGATGCCCAGGGTGGCCGGTCCCGCCAACCGCCAATTGGGCCAGCCGGGTTCGGCCAGCAGCATGCCGATGAGGGCGCAAAAGACAATCAACTGCACCACGCGCGGTTTGGTCAGCGCGTAGAACTGCCCCCACAGCGTGGCGAAGGATCGTGGGGCAACAAGGGTCTGGGCCATGGAAGGGTGCGATTCTAGGCAGGCGACAGCCGCTCTGACCCTGGCAGGGCCAAGGAATCGACCGTCAGCCGGGCGCGGGCCCACAGCAGGGTCAGAACCAACACCAGACCCGCCGCGCCGGCCGAATGGCCCAGGGCCGCCACCAAGGGCCAACCCAAGACCACGTTGGACAGGCCACTGGCCACCTGCAACAAGACCAGCACCAAGATCCACAAGCCAAACCGGCCAGTCGCTAGGTCGGCTTTGCGCTGGCCCCACAAGCCCCAGGCCAAGGTCAGCAGCACGGTGCACAGCACGATGGCGCCCAGCCGGTGCGCCATGTGGATGGCCACCAGCGTGCTCAAGGTCTTGGCGCCGTTCGGACCCGATTCGCCCAGCCCGCGCAACACCGTGAAACCGCCGGCCCAGTCCATATCAGGCCACCACTGGCCGTTACAGGTTGGAAAGCCGGTGCAGGCCAACACGGCGTAGTTCGTGCTGACCCAGCCACCCAGCGTGACCTGCACAAACAAGAGCAGCATGGAGCCCGCCAGAAGCCACCTCAACTTCTGCGGCAACTTCACAGGCTGCGGTCGAAACGCCACATGTTGCGCCGCCAAAAGCGCCAACAAGAACAAGCCGCCCAGCAGGTGCAGCGTGACCACGGCGGGGTACAGCTTCAAGGTGACGGTGTACTTGCCGAACAGGCCCTGCACCAGCACCCACAGCAGCGTGAACGTGGGCAGCCAGGGTGAAAACGGCAGGCGGCTCTTGGCCCGCCAGCTGGCTGCGGCCATGACGAGGATGAGCACGCCCACGGTCATGGCCAGGTAGCGGTGGATCATTTCGATCCACGCCTTGGACCAGGTCACCGGGCCGCCCGGCGCCGCGGTTTGCGCGGCCTCGATGTCAGCGCGAGCGCCCAGAGGGGTCGCCTGCCCATAGCAGCCGGGCCAGTCCGGGCAGCCCAGCCCCGAATCGCTCAAACGCGTGAATGCACCGAAGACGATCAGGTCAAAGGTCAGAAACAGGGTCAGTGCGGTCAGGGCTGCCAAGCGCACGGGCAGGTCCTGGGCGCGCTGGCGCAGCCACAGCCAGCTCAATGGCAGGGCCGCCAAGGCCAACGCCAAGAGCGCCAGCCTGGCCGCCGGCGCCAGGTCGATCAATGCCAGGGCGTCGCTGTGGTTCATGTGCAGTCAGGGCGATTCAACGGCCGGCCTTGTCCCAGCTGGCCGAACCGCGCATCACACGCTCCAAGTCACGCTTGACCCGTGAAGGATCGGCATTGGCCGGCATCCGCATCATCCATTCGCCCATGGGGTCGACCAAATAGAGATGGTCTTCCAGCTGCTGGCCTGTTTCGGGTGCCAGCCACTGGCCCAGGGCCTCACGTGAAACGTGGAGCGTGGTGACGGGCACGGCGCTGCGTTGGGTGGCGGCCAGCAGCGCGTCGCTGGGCGTGGCGGCGTCGGTGACCAGCCAGACCTTGTCCAGGCGATCGCGGTCTCGCCCCAGCATCTCGCGCAACTGGCGTTGCATCAACAAACGCTTTTCGCAAACGGCGTCGCATTGCGAAGGGCCCACCGCCAGCAGCAGCCATTGGCCGCGCAGGGAGGCCGCCTTGAATTCACCACCGCCGACCTGGCGCAGCGGCAGATCGGGCAAGGCGCGGGTGGGCAGGATCAGCACGCCGTAGTTGGTGCGCCCCTGCGGTTTGATCACGTAATAGGTCAGGTACGAGGCCACCACGGGCGCAGCGCACACCGCCAGAACCAGCAGCATCTTGAGCCGGCCACGGGTGGTCTGGCGCTGCGCCGCCTGACCCGGATCGCTCAGGTCGGGTGGCTGCATGCCATGCACGCTCAAGCCCAAGGGTTCAAGTGACGACACGTCGTCTTGGGCGGATGACTTGGAACCAGACATAGAGAATCAGCGTCAGGGCGCTCAAAGAGAACCATTGAAATGCGTAACCATGGTGCTTTTGCAGCCCCGTGTCGGAGGCGGGCCACTGGCGCAACAGGCCGTCGGTCGGCTGACCGACGGAAGCTGCAGGCGCTACAGCGTCCAACTGAACCAAGACCCAAGGCCTCAGGTTCAGGCCAGTCTCGCGCGCATAGGCCGAGGCCTCCAGATTTTGCCGGATGAGCCCCGCCGCAGTGCTGTCGAACTCATACAACCGTGCCAAGGCGGGGGCCAATCTGCCGTAGACCGGTTCCGATGGGGCCGCACTGGGCGGCGCAGGAACCCGGCTGCGGTCCATCAGGTCTCGCGGCGCCCAGCCGCGTTGGACCAACACCGCCGTCCCGTCGTCCAGTGCCAGTGGCGTCACCAGGTAGAAGCCCGTGCGGCCGGCCATCGGGCGGTTTTCCAGGTAGACAGAAAACTGGTTGAGCCACTGCCCCTGCAACGTGGTGTGCCGGTGGGCCTGGGCTGCAACGGCGTCTGGCGAACGCGCCAATTCAGCCTGCAGCAAGGGCGGCAAAGCGGCCCGGCTGTCCAAGGCCTGCTGCTGGCGCTGCTTTTGTGCCGCCCGGTCGAGCTGCCACCAGCCCAGTCTGGCCGTCAAGGCGGCTACGGCCAAGGCCGCCAGCAGAGTGACCACACGGCGGTGCTTCACAGCAGCACCAGCCGATAATCTACAACCATGAAAACCACCATCGTTTTGATGCTTGTCGCGGTTTTGGTGGCTCTGGCCAGCGCCGGCGTGTTGATGCTGCGCAAGGGCCAGCAGGACAAGGGGGGCAAGAGCATGGCGCGGGCGCTGGCGGTGCGGGTGGCGCTGTCGGTCGCGCTGTTCCTGTTCATCTTGCTCAGCTGGTACATGGGTTGGGTGGTGCCCACCGGCTTGCCAGTGGGCCACTGAAGCTCGAGACAAGGTGCTTTAGAAGTACAAACGCCGCACAAGGCGGCGCTGCTCGGTGGGAGTGCTGCCTTAAAGCCAGTAGACCAGGAAGTACAAGCCCAGCCAGACGACGTCCACAAAATGCCAGTACCAGGCTGCACCTTCGAAGCCAAAGTGGCGCTCGGGCGTGAAGTGCCCCTTCATCAGGCGAAGGGTGATGAAGGTCAGCATCAACATGCCCACAAAGACGTGGAAGCCGTGAAAGCCGGTCAGCATGAAGAAGGTAGAGCCAAAGATGCCGCTGCTGAGCTTGAGGTTCAGGTCGCGGTAGGCGTGGATGTATTCATAAGCCTGGACGCAGACAAACGCTGCACCCAGCGCCACGGTGATCCACATCCAAACGATGGTCTTGCCGCGCTGGCCGGCGATCAACGCATGGTGCGCAATGGTCAGCGTGATGCCGGAAGTCAGCAGCAAGGCGGTGTTGATGGTGGGCAGCCAGAACGGGCCCATGGTGGCAAAGGGTTCGACCGTACCGGCCGGCGACGCCGTGACGCCCCCACCTGCACTGGGCCAGATGGCTTTGAAGTCGGGCCACAGCAATTGGTGGTCCAGGTTACCCAGCGTCGGCACCGAATGAACCCGGGCCCAATACAGCGCGCCGAAAAACGCTGCGAAGAACATCACCTCACTGAAGATGAACCAACTCATGCTCCAGCGAAAAGAAACATCGATGCGGTCTGAGTAGAGGCCGCCCTCGCTCTCACCGATGGCTTGGCTGAACCACTGGAACAGCACCGTCAACCAGATGGCCATGCCAGCCAGCAAGACGTAGGCACCCCAACCGGCTCCGTTGACCCACTGCCCTGCGCCCAGGATCACCAGGAACAGACCAAAGGCCGCCAGCACCGGGTGGCGCGACGGCGCGGGGATGTAGTAGTACGGGACTTGACCCGCTGACGCTGTGGCTGACATGTCGATCGATCTCCTCAAACCCTATAAAACTGGAAGCGGCTCTGGCCGCCTAGACGGCCACGCCGCTTGCAACGACCCAGCGCACCAGCAGCACGATGGCACCGACAAACAACACCGCGCCCAGGACGCCCCCAATGACCACGTGCACGGGGTTGAGTTTTTGCACGTCCTCGGCATAGTCCGCAGCCCGGCGAATGCCCAGAAAAGACCAGGCCACAGCGCGCATGGTTTGCAGCAGTGAAGGCGGCCGCTGAACGGCGTCACGCAGTGGCGTCATGCGCCTGCTGCCTTGGCCACGGGTGCCTGAGCCGCCACACCGACCGACCCTTTGGGCGCGGCCGGCACTTTGCCACCGACCTCAAAGAAGGTGTACGACAAGGTGATGGTGGTCACGTCCTTGGGCAACTTGGGGTCGATGACAAAAACCACCGGCCACTGGCGCGACTCACCGGCAGCCAGCGTGTATTGGTTAAAACAGAAACACTCCAGCTTGTTGAAGTGCGAGCTGGCCTGACGCGGCGCGTAGCTGGGGATGGCTTGCGCGGCCATGGTGCGGTTCTGGATGTTCTTGAACTCGTACATCACGGTGGTCATTTCACCCGGGTGGACCTGCAATGAACGCTGTGCCGGCTTGAAGTCCCAGGGCCCGCGGGCGTTGGCGTCGAACTCCACCGTGATGGTGCGGGACAGGTCGACCTGGGTGTTGGTGTGCGACTTCTTGCCCGTCCAAGTGCCATTGGCGATCTTTTGTTCACTCAGCGACAAGACGTTGATGCCCAGCGCGTCGCAAATGGCCCGGTACATGGGCACCAGCGCATAACCAAAGCCGAACATCATGGCCACCACCACCACCAGCTTGCCCAGCATGCGGTGGTTGTCGGCCAAGACGAAACCGGAAAGCTTGTTCATGGCGGCAGCGCCTTACTTGGGGCCCAAGATGGCGATCTTGGCCACAAACCCCATCAGAAAGAGCAGTGCCACGGAACCCAGGATGAGCGCCAGGCGCACATTGGCTTTGCGTTGCTGTTCTTTGGAAGTCATGGTGCGAGCGATGCGTGGAAAACCCGAAATCAACCGATCACGCGGGTGGCTGCCGCGTTGAGCTTGGGCGGGTTTTCGAAGGTGTGCCACGGCGCAGGCGACGGGACTTCCCATTCCAGGCCTTCAGCGCCTTCCCAAGGATTTTGCGGCGCGGGCTCACCCTTGCCACGCATCATCGGAACCACCACGAAGAGGAAAAAGTAGACCTGCATCAGGCCGAAGCCAAAGGCACCGATCGACGCGATCATGTTGAAGTCGGCGAACTGCATCGGGTAGTCGGCATAGCGACGCGGCATGCCAGCCAAGCCCAGGAAGTGCATCGGGAAGAAGGTGATGTTGAAGAAGATCAACGAGCCCCAGAAGTGGATCTTGCCGCGCGTCTCGGAGTACATCACACCGGTCCACTTCGGCCCCCAGAAATAGACGCCGGCAAACAGCGCGTACAGCGAGCCGGCCACCAGCACGTAGTGAAAGTGCGCCACCACGTAGTAAGTGTCCTGCAGCTGGATGTCGATCGGGGCCATGGCCAGGATCAGGCCGGTGAAACCGCCCATGGTGAACACAAACAGGAAGCCCACGGCCCACAGCATGGGGGTCTCAAACGTCATCGAGCCGCGCCACATGGTGGCGATCCAGTTGAAGACCTTCACGCCCGTGGGCACAGCGATCAACATCGTCGCGTACATGAAGAACAACTGTCCCGTCACCGGCATGCCGGTGGTGTACATGTGGTGCGCCCAGACGATGAACGACAGGATGGCGATCGACGACGTGGCGTAGACCATCGAGGTGTAGCCGAACAGCTTCTTGCGTGCAAAGGTCGGGATGATGGCGCTGACGATGCCAAACGCCGGCAAGATCATGATGTAGACCTCGGGGTGCCCGAAGAACCAGAAGATGTGCTGGTACATCACCGGGTCACCACCGCCGGCCGGGTTGAAGAAGCTGGTGCCGAAGTGGCGGTCGGTCAAGGTCATGGTGATGGCACCGGCCAGCACCGGCATCACGGCAATCAGCAGGTAGGCCGTGATCAGCCAGGTCCAGCAGAACAGCGGCATCTTCATCAGTGTCATGCCAGGGGCGCGCATGTTCAGGATGGTGACGATGATGTTGATGCTGCCCATGATCGAGCTGGCGCCCATGATGTGCATGGCAAAGATGCCGGCGTCCATGCTGGGGCCCATTTGCAGCGTCAGCGGTGCGTAGAGTGTCCAACCTGCCGCAGGTGCGCCGCCCGGCATGAAGAACGATCCCACCAACATGGAGGCTGCGGGGATCAACAACCAGAAGCTGAGGTTGTTCATGCGCGCGAAAGCCATGTCGGCTGCACCGATCTGCAGCGGAATCATCCAGTTCGCAAAGCCCACGAAGGCCGGCATGATGGCGCCGAACACCATGATCAAGCCGTGCATGGTGGTGAGCTGGTTGAACAGCCCCGGGTTGACAAACTGCAAGCCGGGCTGGAACAGCTCGGCGCGAATGCCCAGGGCGAGTACGCCACCGACCATCAACATCGCAAAGCTGAACAACAGGTACATCGTGCCGATGTCTTTGTGGTTGGTGGCGAACAGCCAACGACGCCAGCCGTGCGGGTGACCATGGTCGTGGTCGTGCGAATGGTCATGGCCGGTCGAATGGTCGTGGCCGTGCGGATCCAGAACTGCGCTCATGAGACTTCCTTGCTTCGACGGCGTTGATTACTTGCGGGCAGCAACGATTTGTGCAGGCTGAACCAGCTTGCCCGTCTTGTTGCTCCAGGAATTCTTGGTGTAGCTGATGACAGCGGCGATCTCGGTGTCCGACAGCTGCTTCCAGGCCGGCATGGCACCGTTGGCGGCACCGTTGAGCAAGATGCCGATCTGGGCGCTGGCGTCGCCCAGCACCACCGCACTGCCATCCAGTGCCTTGATCGGGCCGGCTCCCTTGCCATCGGCCTTGTGGCAGGCTGCGCAATTGGCGTTGTAGACCTTCTCGCCACGGGCAACCAGCTCTTCCAGCTTCCATTCTTTGCTGGGGTCGTCAGCCAGGGCTGCCAATTCCTTTTTCTTGCCGTCCACCCACAAGGCGTAGTCGGACTGGCTCACCACCTTGACGTGGATGGGCATGTAGGCGTGCTCTTTGCCGCACAACTCGGCGCACTGGCCGTAAAAGTCACCGGTTTTTTCGGCACGAAACCAGGTGTCGCGAACAAAACCCGGGATGGCGTCCTGCTTGACGCCCAGGCTGGGCACCATCCAGGCGTGGATCACGTCGTTGGCGGTGGTGATGATGCGAACCTTCTTGTCCACCGGAACAACCAGGGGAAAGTCGACCTTCAACAGGTAGTTGTCACCCGATGGCTTGCCGCTGTCGGACATGGCCCGGTGCGTGGCGTCCAGGGTCTGGTAGAAGTTGATGCCTTCGCCCTCGCCCTTGATGTAGTCGTAGCCCCACTTCCACTGGTGGCCCGTGGCCTTGATGGTCAGGTCGGCGTTGCTGGTGTCCTTCATGGCCACCACCGTGCGCGTGGCCATGGCGCCCATGGCAATGACGATCAGCAAAGGCACCACCGTCCAGACGATTTCAACCGTCACGCTCTCGTGGAAATTGGCTGCCTTGTGGCCCACCGACTTTCGGTGCTTGAGGATCGAATAGAACATCACGCCAAAAACCGCGACGAAGATCACCAAGCAGACGATCAGCATGAAGTCGTGCAGAAAGACCTGCTGAACACCGATCTTGGTGACCGGCGCGTGCAGGTCGAGCTGGTTGACTTTGGGGCCGCCAGGCAGGTCGTTGACCGCCAACGCAACGCTCCCGCCGAGCAACAGCCCCAAGCTCATGCCGAGGCGGGTCAACAGGTGCCACAGGGTCGTCTTGTTCTTCATCGTCATTGCTTCAGTTCTGATCCATCTCGGGCCCGAGGCCGGTGCCCGGCTGGCGAACCGCCTGCCGGAGTTCATGCGCAAATGCGCCCCTCAGCTCGGGGCGCAGGTGGCGACCAATGCGCAAGGTCAGTTTGCGGTCGCTGATCTGAACCAAGGAGCCTTGACCTGCGGCCGGCTCCACTTTCAGCCAATCGGTCGACAGCACAAATCGTTCGGTGTGCGGCCCTATGCGCTGCTCCACCAACAGCGACCGCGCCGTCAGGACCAGGCTTTCTCCGTCGGTGGCATGGCGGGCAAAGACCAGCATGGCCGCACCAACCGCCAGCAACTCCAACGCCGCAAAAGCGGCCACGACAGCGGTGCCGTGCCAGAAGAAGTAAGTGCCAATCACCAGGCACACCGCACACAAAGCGGCGTAGACCGTGCCCAGCTGGGCTGGAGAAATGGCGCAGTTCCGACGCAGGTTCCAAAGCAGTGAAGCCCCATCGGCACCCAGCACCGGTGTCAGGGACCTGTGCCTCGCACCCGCAGACATTTGCGCCAGGTGGGACCAGCTGCTGGGGACGGAGGAAACTGACATCGGTGGTGTGGGATGAGGCGGGGGGAAAAGCTTCGGCCAGAAAGCCCAACAACACAGCGCCCACTCAGGGCCATCTGGTCTACGTGACACCGGCAACAGCTGGGAATTCTAACGCAGCCGGTGGACCGTTCCGGCGTGCAATAGGCCTGCAAAGACCTCAGCTTTTCTGGCTTCGCCGGACCATGGCCCGCATGTCAGCCAAAGGGACTTCGGTTTGACCGCTCAAACGCGGCCTTGGCAGGGGCCTGAAGGCATGCCCGTAGACGACTTCAAAGTCCATTGCCAACCGACCCTCGGCGTCCGCCAGCTGCCCCAATCGCGACAGCAACTGGTCGCGCCAACGCGGCGTGCGCAGCCCAGGCCAGCGGCCAGCAGCGACGTTGCCGCCCATCGCGCGCAGTTCATCCAACATCGCTTGCGGCGATGTCCAGGTCAAGGTGATGATTTCCTGGTCCATCACCGGGTCGGCAAATCCAGCGGCCACCAACATGTCGCCCAGGTCGTGCATGTCGACGAACGGCGCATGCGCAGCGGGCCAGGCTTGTCGGGCATAGAGGGCGTCGAGCTGACGCAAGGAACCCGGCCCCAGCGTGGAAAACATCAGAAACCCATCGACCGCCAAGGCCCGGTGCCAGGCCGCCAGCACAGCAGCCGGGTCTGGCACACCCTGCAGGACCATGTTGGACCACACCAGCTGCGCTTCACCCCCAGCCAACTCCGACGGTGTCAGCACCGCCGCAGCCGATCGCCACGGCTGCCACCAAGGCTGCTTGTGGCGCGCCGCGGTGGCCGCGCAGCGCGCGCCATCGGGTTCGACCGCTACCCGTTGCGCCTTGGGATAGGCCTGGGCCAACTGGGCTTGACTGGCGCCCAGGAAGCTGCCCCAGTCGACCACGCGTGAGGGCTGCAACCGAATCACCGACAGCCGCTCGGCCATGCGGCGAGCCACTTCACCGTGCAACCAAGGGGGCTCGGCCGCGCGCAACAGGCGCTGCTGAACACGGGCCAGGGCCACCGCGTCGACGGGTCGCAAGGCGCTGTGGGCGGCGGTGGCAAGGGGCATGCGGGCAGTATATTGAGCCATGCTCCGGGCCGTCGCAGATCACCTTTTTCGCCACTGGCCCAGCCAGTGCGGCGTGTGTCGGCAATGGGGCACCAGCGCGCTGTGCAGCGACTGCGTGGGGCGGTTCGCCGCACCGGCACCGCGCTGCAGCCGGTGTGGCTTGCGGTGGGGATCGAGCTTGAGCTCGGGCCTGGCCGACACCGCCTGCGCCAACTGTCTGCTCGAACCGCCGGCCTTTGCCAAAACCTGCTGTGCGGTGGACTACGCTTTTCCTTGGGACCGGGTGATCACAGCCTTCAAGTTCGAAGATCGGCTGGATTGGGCGCCGGCGTTGGCCAGGCTGCTGCACCACGCCCTGCCGCCGCAGGCCGAGGTTGACCTGGTGTTGCCGATTCCCCTGTCCGCCCAGCGCTTGGCCGAACGCGGCTACAACCAAGCTTGGGAACTGGCCCGCCGCGTCGCCGCGCGGATCCAGGTGCCGGCTCGCCAAGACTTGTTGCTGCGTCCTTGGGACACCGCCCACCAGGCCGACCTGGGCCGCCGCGAACGCCAACTCAACCTGCGGCGCGCCTTCATCGTGGATGCACGACTGCGCCATCGGGTGCAGGGGCGCCGGATCGCCTTGGTCGACGACGTCATGACCACCGGCGCCACGGCTCAAGCCGCCAGTTCAGCCCTGCTGCGCGCTGGCGCAAGCAGCGTTCAGATGTGGGTGTTGGCGCGCACCGAAGGCCACTGATGATGTTCAACATCGTGCTGGTGACACCCGAGATTCCACCCAACACAGGCAACGTGATCCGCCTGACCGCCAACGCGGGCTGCGCCTTGCACCTGATCGAACCGCTGGGCTTTTCGATGGACGACAAGCACATGCGGCGTGCCGGGCTGGACTACCACGAGTACGCTGAACTGAAACGCCATGCTAACTGGCAGGCGTTTTTAGACCAGGAAAAGCCCGACACTGCACGCCTGTTTGCCATGACCACACGCGGCTCACGCAACCTGTTTGAGGTCACTTTCAAGCCCGGTGACTGGCTGGTCTTCGGCTCAGAAACCAAAGGCCTGGACGCTGGCCTGCGCGACTCGTTTGCTCTTGCCCAGCGGCTGAGGCTGCCGATGCAGGCCGAACAGCGCAGCCTGAACCTGTCTAACGCGGTAGCCGTGACGGTGTTTGAGGCCTGGCGACAAAATAATTTTTCTGGCCTGTCGGGCTAAAACAACGGCGGTCACCGCTGGACGGCCAGTTGACCTGACTTTGGTCACAGAGCTTTAGGCGCTACCCACTAGATCCCGTTTTTGAAATGCCCATGGCTTG
>JANMHH010000328.1:0-19686 GCA_031375065.1 Rubrivivax sp.
CGGCGCATTGCTGACGCTCAGCGCATGTTGCCGAAGTCACACATACGACCTGCCGCGGTCATGCGCGTCAAGGTCTGTGGCGGGACGAGGCCAACGGGTACCGGGCTCCGCTCATGTCCCCCGGGACCGGCTTCGCCGGTCCCTCCTCCTAATACTTCGCTGCGCCCGGTACCCATTGCCCTCGTCCATCCACCATGGTGGCGGTCCAAAAAAATCGGCACGCCACCGCTGGTGCCTGAGCGGGCGATGGGGGTGCCCTGCGGAGCGAAGTATTAGGAGGAGCGGCGGGCGAAGCCCGGCGCGGGGGACATGAGCGCAGCAGGGCACCCCAAGCGCACGCGATCGCCACAGACTGCCGCAGATCGAACGTCTGCAATGCGCCGCAAGCTGCCCTATTCGGTCCTAACTCTGTATTGGACTGAACGCGAAGTGGTTGGAGCCCGCTGCGCTCTGGGGCGAAGCCGGACTTCGAGTCCCCGCCGACTGCGGCTGCGCAGGCTTAAGCACCCGGCTCTGCTTTCAGCCCCGAGCGAGCCTGATTCGCCACCACCGAAGCCGTGCGCACGTAGTGTGATTCCAGGGCGCGTACCGCATCGTCGGCGCGCCCTTCGATGACGGCGGTGAACACGGCCACGTGCTCGGCGTGCTCGTCGCGCTGGCTGAAGGCCTTGCCGGCAGCCACCTGGCGAAAACGGTACGACTCGTCGGCCAGGTTCTCGCAAAAGCCGCGCAGCCAGCGTGAAGGGCAACGCGAGAGCAAGGTGCGGTGGAAGTCGCGGTGCAAGGTCTCCCACGCAGGGTTGGTGACATAACTGTCAACAGACAGTGATCTTGGCGTGCGTGACAGGCGATGTACCAGCAGCACCAGCTGGTCTTCCATGGCGCTGTCGAGCCGGGCGATGGATTCACGCAAGGCCAAGCCTTCCAATTGCACACGGTTCCGGGTCAGGATGGGCAGCTCTTCCCAGTGCAGCGGGGCCACGCTGAAGCCGCGCAGGTCGGTGCGGTCGACCAGGCCTTCGGCCGACAGGCGGCTGAGCGCCTCACGCAGTGGGCTGGCACCCACGCCGTAGCGGGCGCACATGGCCTCCACCTTCAGCTTGGCGCCGGGTTCCAAGGCACCGTGCGCAATGTCGTTGCGCAGCTGTTCGTAAACCGCGCTGGCCCGGGTGGCCGACGCCACGCCGCGTTGGGAGATGTCTGAAAGCGCCGACTTTCTTGCCATAGGCGCTGACTTTACTGGTTAATCGATAAACAGTGGTGACTGCGGACGGGTGTTGGATCTTGCAAGCAAAACGGGCAAGTCGGGCGGGGTGAACCTGACCTGGTCAGCGACTGCCGATCGCCGGCGCGCCTTGGGCTGCGCGGCATCCCGCCCACGGCAGCCGGCGCGGCGCGCATCCGGATCAGTTTTCAGGTGGACGGCGGTGGCTTGATCAGCGTGTCGGCGCGCGGCCCGAGCTGCGATTGCACCACCCGCCACGTGGTGGTCGAGACGGGCATGGAGTTGCTGGGCGAGATGGACGAGAGCGAAGAAGATTTACTGGGCCGCGCCTGGGGCCTGACCCCCAGGTCGCGCCTGAGTTGCCGGGCCATTCTGTCCACCCAGGATGTAACGATCGTGATCCCGAAGTACCCGATCAATCACGCGCGCGAGAACCACTGAGGCTCTTGCAGCCCTGAAGCGTTTACTACCGGGTTGGCAGCGGGCGGCACGAGCCGGCCAACCCTTGAGTAGGTTCCTCGGTGCCTTACACAGGCCAACCGCAACCGATCAAATGGCGCGACGACGGCGCGCCCAGAGTGCGCCCAACAGACCCGCACCCACCAGGGCCAGGGAAGCCGGTTCCGGCACGGTGGGATTTCCGAGCGAACGGTCATTGGCCAGCGACCAATTCAAGATGTCGTGGTTTCCAAAGCCACTGCCGGTGCCCGAGGTAAAACCGACGAAGGCGCTGTTGGTGCCCAGCAGGCTACCGATGTTGATCGAGAGCCCGTTGACGATGTGTTGCACCGCGGCGTTCCCGTCCTGAACGTAGACGTCAAGCAAGTTGGTGGTGCCGTCGTAGTCGATGTTCACGGTCCAGATGTCACCGTTGCTCATGCAGCCGAAGGGGTGCAAGCTGGTGGAGGTGCAGTTGGACACGCCGTAGGGGCTGACACCGTTGTTGGCCAATAAGCCGTTGCTGTCCACGCCCACGTGGTTGCTTCCGCCGACTTCGCCATTGTCAAAAGTGTCGAACTCGACTGCAACGCTGTTGGGCACGCCCAAGTAGCCAATTCCGCCTCCCGAGCCGCCCAGTCCGGTACTGGCGGCAGCCACGACAAAGGTAATTCCGTCTGCAGGCGCGATGCCGCCGGTGTTGGTGATCTGAAACTGGAAGGTGGTGCTGAAGGTCGCTCCCGCCCCCAAGGCCACCGCTGCGGTGCTGTAGCCCGCACCCCTTTGGCCGGTCGTGGCTGGGGTCAGCCGCAGTGCGCTACCGGAAATCGCAGTGTTTCCCACGCAGGTCAATCCGCCGCTGTTGCAGGCGGTGAAGGAGGGGTACGAAATGATGACCGCAGCCTGTGCGGGCACCACAGCTGAAGCACCGGTCAGGGCCGCAAACAAGAGGGCAAACTTGACACGGTTGGGGCTGGCTATGGACATGGTCACGCTCCGCTTCATGGTGGTGGAGACCCAGAGCAAGATGTGCGCCAGAGCCCAAACTTAACGCTGCAACAACAACTTAGGCTTTCTTGATCGGCAGCGTGCTAGCGGGGTGTAACGAAGTTCGACAGCCCCGACATGGGTGGCTCACAGCTTGAGCTCCAGGTTGGCGTTGTAGAACGTCCGCCCCAGGCGCAGGTTGCGTATGGCGTCACCGCTGGTGAAGGTGGTGCGTGACTCGGTGTCCAGCGGGGCCAGGTTGTTGGCCGCGACGCGCAGCGACATGCTGCGGCTGAAGTTCCAGATGACAAACGCGTCCAGCGCACGGGCCGGGGACTGGTCCAGCGACTGCACCACCGTCTGGCGGGTTAGGTAACCCGGCGTGTAGGCCAGGCTGGCGCCGAGGGTCATCGGCAATCCGCTGAAGCGGTAGTCGACGCCCAGGTTGCCCGACCAGGGCTGCTGCCCGTCCAGGCGGTTGTTGGGTCCTTGCAGCGCCAACACTTCAGAGCGGTAGTAGTTGAGGGCCAGGCGCAGGTTCAGCGCGGTCTTGGCGTCAAAGACGGCGGGCATTAGTTCGCTGGCCCGGCCTTTGAGCTCCAGTTCCAGGCCGGTGGTTCTGGCTTTGGAAAAGTTGACCGGTGCAGAAACGTAGCGTGGCACGCTGGCCCCGGGCACGTTTTCCAAGGTCGTGACGGTGCGCACCAGGTCGGTGACGTTGCGGTGAAAGCCGCCGATGCTGAACAGGCCGCCGCCGCTGAAATAACTCTCAAAAGCCAGGTCCAGGCCGGTGGCCAGTTCGGGTTTCAAGCCCGGGTTGCCGCGCCTGTCGGGTGAGGCTTCGGTGTTAGCGCGCGTGGTGTCGGGGAACAGGCTGCTGAACACGGGCCGGGCCAGCAGTGCATTGAGCTCCGGCGCCTTGTAGCTGCGCGTCAGGCTGGCGCGAATCATGTCGCGGCCCTTGGGGTCGAGCTTGTAGTTCAGGTGCAGCAGCGGCGTGGTCACCTGGCTGGTGCTGCGCACCGGGTCGGCCAAGCCGCGGCTCTGGGTCTGGATGCGCTCGCTGCGCAAACCCAGGTAGGTGGACCACTGCGGCGACAGTTCCCATTCGTCCTGCACAAACAGCGCCTGGCGCGCGATGCGGGCGCTGAAGGGCTGACCTTCGTAGTCTTGCGACTGCGGTAAACCGCCTTGCGTGACGGTGCGGACTTCTTCGCGCCGACGCGCTTCAAGATCCCACCCGAGCGTGACGGTGTGCGCCTGGCCGACGAAGCGGCTGGTTTTGCCGGCCTGGGTGACGTTTTGGTCCTGGTTGCGGCCAAAGGTGCGCCGGCCTTGGTCGGTGGAACCGTCGAACGTGCCCCGGCTGTCCTGCGCACCCAGCCTGAGCTCGAAGCTGCCGTCGTCGCTGTAGCGCTTGTTCCATTGCAGGTTGCCACGCACGTTTTGCCAGGTGCCTTCGAAGGCGTTATTGGCTTCCAGCACGGGCTGTCCAGCCAGGATCTGGTTGTCGTAGCGGGTTCGGTTGTACCAGTGGCCACGCTGCACAAAGGCCTGGCCCGACGCCGATTCTTCGTCGCTGATCTTCCAGTTGATGCGCGGCGCGCTGTTGAAGCCACGCCCCTTGTTGTCTTGCCGGCTGCTTTGCAGCGCTGAAGAAGGCAGTCCGTCCGAACCCGCCGTTTGGCGCTCCTGCTCGCCCAGGTTGATGTTGCGCCACTGAAAGACCGAGATGGGCAGCGACAGCCCAACGCCACCGGAGCGCTCGCCATAGGTGAAGGTGCCTGAGCCCGTGGGTCGCACCGCGTTGTAGCCGGTGCCCAGCCGCAGGTCGCGCTGGGACACCCGCGGCGCGTCCTTCAAGATGATGTTGATGGTGCCGGCCACGGCTTGCGCGCTGCGGTCGGCGGTGGCGCCGCGGGTCACCTCAACCCGCTCGACCTGGGCCGGGTTGAGCTGGTCGAACTGAAAGCCCGGTGGCGCCGGGTCGCCATTGATCAGGATCAGCGTGTAGCCCGAGCCCAGGCCCCGCATGCGCGGCGAGTTGCCCTGCATGCTGACGCCCGGCAGGCGCTTGAGCACATCGGCCACGCTGTTGTCGCCAAACTTGTCCAGCTCTTCGCGACCGTAGATCTGCTTGGCCACCGGCTCGCGGCGTCGCAACTCGGTGTCGGACTGCGGGCGGGCGCGGATTTCCACCCGGTCCAAGCGGGTCCCGGGCGCCCGGGTGGCGTTGTCGCCCGGCAGGCCTGGGGCCTCTTGCGCAACGCTGGACTGGGCTGCGGCCAGCAGGCAGATGGCGGTCAGGTGCAGTTTCAAAGCCGAAGCCTTTGGATGTGGATGCCCGTGGACGATAACCACCGTGGGGTGCCTTGGCAGCAAGGGCTGCGATAAAGCCCCTGAAGCAGCGGCCCAGTGGTGTTCCTGCGACCTGGGCGCTGCCCTCACGCGGCTTCGGCAACGACTCTGGCTTCAGTCGCCGCGCCTGGGCGGCTCGCCGAACAGGCCTGGCCATTGGCTTGGTGGCATGCCTTCGGAAGCCGCGGCCGGGTCGGCGGCAGAGGCTGGCCCGAGCAGCGCACGACTCATCGCCTGCGCCGACAGCCACGCCCCTTCGGCACCGCTGCCGCCCAGAAAGTCGCCACAGACGCCCAACCCTTGGGCTGCGTCCCACCAACAACCGTCGGCTGGCCCCGGCAGGGGTTGCGCCAGCATGGCGTAGCGCCAGCGGTGCACCACGCTGTGCAGCCAGTGGACGGGTTGGCCCAGCTCCCGTTCCAGCGCGGCTTGCAGTTGCGCCTGCACCCAAGCGGTGGGTTGCTCCAGGTGGCGCTGGCTCCAGTCCGCACGGGCATGCAGCACCCAGTGAGCCTGGCCCGGCCTGCGCTGCCGGCCCGGGCGCGCGTCGCTGCGCAGGGCGCAGGCCAAGGGACCGGCCCAGGGCCGGGCCAGGTCCCAAGTTGTCGAGGGGTTCCGGCCGGGGTCGGTGCTGGCAAGGGGTTCGTCGGCCACCCCCATCAGGGTCCAGCAGGGCTGCATGTGAACGCTTGTCGCCCGGCCCGCCCAGTCGATCTGGTGGGGGGCCAACAACGGTGCGGCCTGGGCCGGCGGCAGCGCCAGCACCACGGCGTCGAAACGCTCTGGGTGTTGACCTTGGGCGCCCTGCACCCGCCAGCCCTGGCCTTCACGCTGCAGGTGCTGCACCTCATACGACCAACAGGTCTTGATGCCTTGCAGCAGGTGCTGGCACAAGGCCGGCATGTCGGGCACGGGCAAAAAAATGCGGGTGTCGGCGTCCAGCGGCACGCCGCCGCGGGCCAGCTGTGCCGGCCACGGCTGCAGCCACCCGGATTGATGAGCCTGCTCCAGGAACAGCCGAAACGGCTCGGTGCTGGCGGTGATGCCCACCGCCCCGTGGTCCAGCCATGTCACCTGGGCCCGGCCTTGTGGGTCGACCCACGCCATGCGGCGCGTGGCCAGCCGACCGCCAGGGCCGCGGGATTTGTCAAACAGCCGCACCGAGTGCCCAGCCTGCGACAGCGCATGCGCACAGCTGGCGCCGGCGATGCCGCCACCAACGACGGCGATGTGAAGAGATGACGGGGCAGGCATGTTGATGGCCGCAGAACCCTGAACGCGAGGGTCCGCTGAAACGCGTTTTGTCTTGATGGCGGCCGTGCGGCGCACCGTCCTTGCCAGGGTAGGTGCCGCTGGACGGCGGGCCTTCAGCGCAGGCTCAAGGTCACCATGATCGGGTTGTGGTCCGAAGAAGAGACCTCGGGCGCGCGTGCTTCCAAAACGTCCAGGCCGCGCACAAAAAAGTGATCGAGGGGCAGGCCAAAAACACGTTTGCGGCCGTCCTCGACCAGGTGGATGGCGGTCAAACCGAGCCTGGCCGCGACTTCAACGATCACCGCATGCCGCGCCTCGCTCCAGGTGTTGAAGTCGCCCCCCAGCACCACCGGGCCCCGGTGGCGGGCCAACTCGGCCGCCACGCCTTCGATCTGCTCACGCAGGTGGCCCACCGTCAGCGAAAAATTGACGCCATGCAGATTGGCTACGGCCAGCGTGGCGTCGGTGCCCTGCAAGGCATAACGTGTGATCAGTGCAGACTTTGGCACCGGAAACAAAGGCTCAAAGGTGCGTGTGGTGCAGCTGTCAAAGGCCGGCACCCGCGACGCGTTCATCACGCCGCGTTCGACGCCGCCCCAGCTGAAGGCACCGGTCATCAACCAACCGTGGCCGCTTTGGTCGAGCACCGACGTCAGCGACGGCAACAGCACCGCTTCTTGCAACAGCAGCAGGTCATGCCGCTGCGCAAACTGCGCCAGGTCGCGCTCCCAGCCCTTGTCCACGCCCTTGTGAAGGTTCCAGGACAGGACCCGGAGTTTGCGGCCGTCCAGCGCGTGGGGCAGGGCCGCCTTCGGACCGCTGTTTGGACTGCTGCCGACCGCTCGCTCGCTGGAGCAAGGTTGCGTGCTGGCGGCCACCTGCTTGTCGCTTTGCAGCGTCAGCAGGCGCTGATCTTTCGGCACATTGGCGCAAGCCCCCAACAGCAGCGTCAGTGTGAGCAGCAGGGTCGCCACAGTGAACGGGCGTGGTTTGACGCGGGTCGTGTGCATGGATGAATCAGCTGAGCCGGAGGTGGACGCAACCGTATCACAGCCCTCGGCGGCCGCGGCGCCTGCGCATGGACGGGTCACGCGTGGACTGGCCACGCATGAGCTGGCCATGCACAGGCGGCCAGGGTCAGGCTAGGCGGGCTTTGGCTGGAGCCAGTGCCAGGGTCAGATTCTCCGTGCCTTGGACGATGGCCGCTGCGCCTTGCAGCACGTCACCCACGATCAGGATCGCCGGGCTGCCGATGCCAGCCTGGCTGGCGTCGGCGACCAGGCGTCCCAAGGTTGTGAGCAAGCGCCGCTCGTGGACGGTGCTGACATGCTGCACCCAAGCGGCCGGTGTGTCGGCCGGCAAGGCAGCCAACAGCCCGGCCTGGATCGGCGCCGCTTGCTGCACGCCCATGTAGACCACCAAGGTCAGGCCTTGCGCTGCGGCCGCTGCCAGCGTGGGCCAGTGCAGTTCGGATGGATGGGTGCCAGCGTGGCCCGT
The DNA here is from genome assembly GCA_031375065.1 of Rubrivivax sp. Taxonomy (GTDB): domain Bacteria; phylum Pseudomonadota; class Gammaproteobacteria; order Burkholderiales; family Burkholderiaceae_C; genus Rubrivivax. Next base: position 7,760 of record JANMHH010000328.1, read on the forward strand.
CACCAGCAGCACGCCATGGGCATGGTCGCGGTGGGTCCAGGGCACCCCCAGCGCGGTGGCGGCGGCCAGGCCCGATGAGATGCCGTTGACCACCACCACGTCAAGCCCAGCGGCGCGCAGGTGCTCGGCCTCTTCGCCACCGCGGCCAAAGATGAAAGGGTCACCGCCTTTGAGCCGGACCACGGTTTCGCCGCGCTCGGCTTCCAGCACCATCAGCTTGTGGATGAAGGCCTGCGGCGTGCTGACGCAGCCGCCGCGTTTGCCCACCTGCACCACGCGTGCGCTGCGGCGGGCATAACGCAGCACGTCGGGGCCGACCAGGTCGTCCACCAGCAAGACGGTGGCGCTGCGAATGGCTTTGATGGCCTTGACGGTCAGCAGGTCGGCGTCGCCCGGGCCGGCGCCCACCAGGCTGACGCTGCCGCGTTGGCGTGGTTCTGGCGGTTTGGCTGCGCGGGGCTTCAAGGTGGTTCGGCTGGCGCTTGGAAGGGGCATGGGAAACCTCAGGCGGCCTGCTGGGCAGGTTGTTGGGAAGGTTGCACCCGGGCCACCATCTGGCGCAAAGCGGGCAGGCAGCCGCCACATTCGGTGCCGCACTTCAGCGTGGACTGAAGCTGCAACAGCCGGTCTTCGGGGCTGCCCGTGCAACCGGACAGCAGGCCGGTGATTTGCGGCTCGGTCACGTCCAGGCAGTTGCAGACCTGCGCACCGCGTGTCGACACGGGCAGCGGCGGCGTGGAACCGCCGCCTAACAGCGCGCGGCCATAGCTCTGTGCGGGCAGTTCGTCGATCAGCAGGCTGCTGATCCAGGCAGCGGCCTGCACGTCACCGGCCAGCATGAAGGCCTTCAGGCGGGCGCCGGCGGCCATGCCGTCGATCTCGTGTGCCACCAGCCGCACGCTGCGGTGCAGGCCGCGCTTAAGGTCGGCGTAGCGCAGCACGTCTGGCTGGTCCAGGCCCAAGAGGGCTTCGATCTGGCGCAGCCAGTCGGTCCCTGGGGCAAGTGCTGCCGCAGCACGCAGCAGCACACCCACACCGCTGGGTGCATCGGGTTCGCGGCCAAAGGGCACGCAGCTGGCAAAGTCCAAGTCGCTGCAGATGGCCAACAGCTGGGCCCGGGTTTGCAAGGCCGTCTCGGCGGGCAACCAGGCGCGCGCCACCAAGTGCCAGGGCAGGGCGGCGGGTGTGATCTTGACGGCCGCGTGTTTGAGCTCGGGCTGCTTGCTCTGCGGGCAATAGGCTGGCGAGGTCAAGGCGTTGACACCGCCGCGGTGGCGCCCGCCCAGCACCTCTTCGCCCCAGTGCATGGCGATGAAGGCCTGGGCCGGCGCCACCTCGGTGTTGGCCTGGGTGGGCAGCACCAGCGTGCCACGGCGCGACTTCAGTTGCACCAGGTCGCCGCTCTTCAGGCGCAGGCGGGTCAGGTCGCTGGGGTGCATGTCCACCACAGGCTCGGCCGCGTGGCCATACAGCCGCCCCAAGGTGCCGGTGCGGCTCAGGCCATGCCACTGGTCGCGCAGGCGGCCGGTGTTCAGGCTGAAGGGGTAGGGTGCGTCGCGCTTTTCGGCCAGCGGGCGGGCTGATACGGCGGCAAACTGGGCCTTGCCGTCGGTGGTGGCGAACTGGCCGTCGATGTACAGGCGGGTGGCGCCGGTGGTCTGCCCGGTCTTCAGTGGCCACTGCTGCGGGCCCTGGGATTCCAGCATGGCGTAGCTCAGGCCGGTGATGTCCAGGTCACGACCACGCGTGCTTTCGCGGTGTTCGTTCCACAGCGCTTCAGGGGTCTCGTACGGAAACAGCGTCAGCCCGTCCGCGCGCCGTGCGGGCGACAGCGCTTCGATGCGGCGCGCCACGTCGACGGCAATGTGCCAGTCGTGCCGTGCCTGCCCTGGCGCGGCCACGGCGGGGCGCACACGGCTGATGCGGCGTTCGCTGTTGGTCACGGTGCCGTCTTTTTCGCCCCAGGTGGTGGCCGGCAGCAGCAGGTCGGCATAGGCCGTGGTGGCGGTGGTGGCAAAGGCCTCTTGCACGATGACGAACTCGCAGCGCTGCAGTGCGCGGCGCACGGTGGCCTGGTCGGGCAGGCTTTGCGCGGGGTTGGTGCAGGCTATCCACAGCGCCGCAATTTCGCCGTCGGCGGCGGCCTGGAACATCTCTATCGCGCTCTTGCCTGGCTTGGACGGCACCGCGCTTTCGCCGCCGGCCAGGCCCCACAGCGCGGCCACTTCGGCACGGTGCTGGGCATTGCCCAGGTCGCGGTGGGCCGACAGCAAGTTGGCCAGGCCACCCACTTCACGCCCGCCCATGGCGTTGGGCTGGCCGGTCAAGGAAAACGGGCCGGCGCCAGGCTTGCCGATTTGGCCGGTGGCCAGGTGCAGGTTGATCAGCGCGGCGTTTTTGTCGGTGCCGCTGACGCTTTGGTTCAGACCTTGGCAGTAGAGCGAAAGCGTGGGTTTTCGGCTCTCACTGCGGCCGCCGCCGGGGCCATCTGCACCGCCTCCAAACCAGCGCGCGGCCTGCACCAGGTCGGCCTCTTGGATGCCGCAGATTTGCGCCGTCAGCTGCGGCGTGCAGTTGCGCACGATGTCGCGCAGCGCCTCAAAGCCGCGCGTGTGGGCTTCGATGAAGTTGCGGTCGGCCAGGCCTTCCCACAGCATCAGGTGCAGCAGGCCATTGAACAGCGCCACGTCGGTGCCGGGCAGGATCTGCAGGTGCAGGTCGGCTGCGGCGGCGGTTTCGGTGCGGCGCGGATCGACCACGATCCACTTCTGTTCGGGCTTGGCGCGTTTGGCGTCTTCCAAACGGCGGAACAACACCGGGTGGGCCCAGGCCATGTTGCTGCCCGCGATGAACACCGTTTGCGCGTGGTCCAGGTCTTCATAACTGCAAGGCGGTGCGTCGGCACCCAGCGTGGCCTTGTAGCCGGCCACGGCGCTGCTCATGCACAGGCGCGAGTTGGTGTCGACGTTGTTCGTGCCCAACAGGCCCTTGGCCAGCTTGTTGAAGGCGTAATAGTCCTCGGTCAGCAACTGGCCGCTGATGTACAGACCGATGGCGTCGGGCCCGCGGGTCTGCGCGATGTGGGCCAGTTTGCTGGCGGCTTCACCCAGCGCCGCGTCCCAGCTCACCGCCTGTGGCTGGGCACCACGTTCAGCGCGGCGCATGGGTTGCAGCAGGCGGGTTTGACGGGTGACGTTGACGCTGGCGGTGAGCGCCAGCGTGCTGCCTTTGGTGCACAGGCGGCCCAGGTTGGCCGGGTGATCCGGATCGCCGCGAACGCCCGTGATCTGTTCGCCTTGGCTCTGGATGATGACGCCGCAGCCCACGCCGCAATAGGGGCAAGTGGACTTGGTTTCTTTCACGCGGCAGCCTTGGCCGTTTCCAGCGCCAGGGTGCGCAGTTCGGCAGCGTCCAGGCTCACCGTGCCCTCTTCAACGTTGACGGTGAAGGGCGTGGTGCAGCCTTCATCGGGCGCTTTGGCGCAGCCGTCGGCCAGGCCGATGGTCCAGTTGTGCAAGGGGCAGGCCACGCTGTGACCAAAGACGATGCCCTGGCTCAAGGGGCCGCCTTTGTGCGGGCAGCTGTCCAGCAGCGCAAAAACGTGGTCGTCGGCGGCGCGAAACAAGGCCACGGCCGGGCCCTGGCTGCGGTTGACGCGGCGCGCGCCCAGCACGGGGATGTCCTGCACCTGGCAGATCGGCACCCATTCGGTTTTGGTTGGGATCATGTGTGCGGTCCTCAAACGGGCGTGGCCACGGGTTCAAACTGGCGCAGGTCGACTTGGGCCTGCTGGTGTTGAAACCAGGGGTCGGGCTCGCCGTCCAGCGCAAACTGCAGCCGTTCCCACAGCGCTTTGCGGCCGGGTGTGTCTTCGACGATCTTTTTCTTCACGTAGTCCAGGCCCACCCGGTTGACGTAGTGCACCGTGCGCTCCAGGTACCAGCCCTCTTCGCGGTAGAGCTGGCAGAAGGCGCCGGTGTACTCCAGCACCTCGTCGGGCGTTTTCAGCTTGACCAGGAACTGCGCCACTTCGGTCTTGATGCCGCCGTTGCCGGCCACGTACATCTCCCAGCCCGAGTCGACACCGATGATGCCGACGTCCTTGATGCCGGCCTCGGCGCAGTTGCGTGGGCAGCCGCTGACGGCAAACTTCACCTTGTGTGGTGCGTACATGCGCCACATGGCGCGCTCCAGGTCCTTGCCCATCTGCGTGCTGTCTTGCGTGCCAAAACGGCACCACTCGCTGCCCACACAGGTCTTCACCGTGCGCAGCGCCTTGGCATAGGCGTGACCGCTGGGCATGCCGATGTCTTTCCAGATTTGTGGCAAGTCTTCCTTTTTCACGCCCAGCAGGTCGATGCGCTGGCCGCCCGTGACCTTGACGGTGCGCACCTTGAACTTGTCCACGGCGTCGGCAATGCGGCGCAGTTCGCTGGAGTTGGTCTCGCCCCCCCACATGCGCGGAATGACGCTGTAGCTGCCGTCTTTCTGGATGTTGGCGTGGCTGCGCTCGTTGATGTAGCGGCTTTGCGGGTCATCCACCGCCTCTTTGGGCCAGGTGCTGAGCAGGTAGTAATTGATGGCCGGGCGGCAGCTGCTGCAGCCGTTGGGCGTGCGCCAGTTCATGGTGGCGTAGACATCGGCGATGGTCAGCAGGTGGTGCTCACGGATGGCGTCGCGCACCGCCTGGTGGCCATGTTCGGTGCAGCCGCACATGGCTTTGAGCTTGGGCGCGGCGCTGTAGTCGCCACCGGCGGTGAACATCAACAGTTGTTCCACCAGGCCGGTGCACGAGCCGCAGGACGCGCTGGCCTTGGTTTGCTTGCGCACCTCTTCCAGCGTGAACAAACCCTTTTCCTTGATGGCCTTGCAGATGCGGCCCTTGGTCACGCCGTTGCAGCCGCAGACCTCGTCGGTGTCGGCCATGGCTGCGGCGCGGCTGTGGCCCTGGTGACCCACGTCCCCGATGTTGCTTTCGCCAAACATCAGCTTGTCGCGGATGTCGCCCACACTGCGGCCTTCGCGCAGCAGCTTGAAGTACCAACTGCCGTCCACCGTGTCGCCGTACATCACGGCGCCGACCAGCTTGTCGTTCTGAATCACCAGCTTTTTGTAGACACCGCCGAAGGGGTCGCTCATCACGATCTCTTCGCAGCCCGCGTCTTCGGCCTTGCCGGTCTTGGCGCCCATGAAGTTGCCGGCGCTGAACAGGTCGATGCCGGTGACCTTGAGTTTGGTGCTGGTCTGGCTGCCGGTGTAGCGCCCGATGCCAAACTGGCCCAGGTGGGTGGCGCAGACCTTGCCTTGTTCGAACAGCGGCGCCACCAGGCCATAGGCAATGCCTCGGTGGGCTGCGCATTCGCCCACCGAGTAGATGCGCGGGTCGGTGATGCTTTGCAGCGTGTCGTTGACCACCACGCCGCGGGCGCAGTGCAGCCCGCAGGCTTCGGCGAGGTCGGTGTTGGGGCGGATGCCGGCGGCCATCACCACCAGGTCGGCCGGGATCTGCGTGCCGTCCTTGAACTGCACCGCGCTGACACGGCCACTCTCGCCGGGCAAGAGGGCTTGGGTCTGTGCGCCCATCATGAAAGTCAGGCCGCGGTCTTCGAGCGACTTTTGCAAGAGCTTGGCCGCCACGTCGTCGAGCTGGCGTTCCATCAGCCACGGCATGATGTGCACCACGGTGACTTTCATGCCGCGCAGCATCAGGCCGTTGGCCGCTTCCAGCCCAAGCAGGCCGCCGCCAATGACCACGGCGTGCCGGTACTGCGCCGTGGCGTCGATCATGGCCTGGGTGTCGGCGATGTCGCGGTAGGCCAGCACACCGGGCAGGTCTTTGCCGGGCACGGGCAGGATGAAGGGGTGTGAACCGGTGGCCAGCAGCAGGCGGTCGTAGGGGGCTTCGGTACCGTCGGCCGCACGCACGACGCGTTTGACGCGGTCGACCTGGGTCACCTTCGTGCCGGTGTGCAGCGTGATGCCGTTGTCCGCATACCAGGCCAGCGGGTTGAGCACGATCTCGTCCAGCGTCTGCTCACCGGCCAGCACCGGGCTGAGCAGGATGCGGTTGTAGTTGGGGTGCGGCTCGGCGCCAAAGACGGTGATGTCGTAAAGATCAGGTGCGATCTTGAGCAGTTCTTCGAGGGTGCGGACACCGGCCATGCCGTTGCCCACCATCACCAGCTTCATCTTTTTCACGGGTAGGTTGTCGCGCTGCATGTTGTGGAGGTGCTGGGTTGGTGGGTGGTTTCAGAAGTACCAGGCGACCACGGCCACGACCTGGCCGTTTTGCAAGACGGGCAGGGCAACGACCGTGCCCAGGCCTGCGGCTCGGGCGCCCTGGCCCACGCCACCGGGCTCGCTGCCGGCCTTCAGGCTGACCAGCGGCAGGGCGCTGGCCCAGGCGCGGCCCACAACGCCCTGGCCTTTGTTGAGCTGGTCACGCTCGGTGCCGGCGTCCAGGGGGCCAGCACTTTCGCAAAAGCCTTCATGGCGCACCAGGTGCTTGCCGCTGGCATCGGGCAACCAGCTCTCGAAACGGCGCACCAAGGGCGTGGCCAGGGCGGACAGGAAGGCCATCACATAGTGGTCGCTGCCCGCCGTGGCGCAGGGGATGGCAAAGCCGCGGTTGATGCCCACCTTTTGCGCGCTGTCGGCGCGCAGGAAGCGGCCGCCCTTGCCCAGGTCGGGCATGAAGACGGGCAGGCCGCTTTCCCAAGCCAGGCCGGGCAATCCCGTGCCTTTGCGAAAGGCGGTGCGGCGCGAGATGAATTCGAAGACATCGGCTGTCGCACCGTAGTAGCCGTCTTGCAGCAACAGGTCCTTGGACGTGCCAGCCGTGTTGCACCAGAGTTCGATGGCGCCGGCCTGCGCTTGCTCGGGGTCGGGGCTGTCGCCGCAGAAGATCAGCACCACGGCGTTGAGCACAGTGCCGTTGAAGATGGGCATCGCGATGCCACAGGTCAGGCCCTCGGCGTGGGCGGCCTGGGTGCGGCGAAAGGCCGAGCCTTCAAACTGTTTCAGCACGATGGGGTGGCCGGCTTCCCAGGCCTGGCCGGGCAGGCCTTCACCACGGCCAAAGCACATCTGCTGGCTGTGCAGGCCGAAGCGCTTGGCCGCGCCATACCAGGCGCTGCCCAGCACCAGCAGCGCGCCTTCGGCGTCCGGCACCCAGACTTCGACCACGCGGATGAAGGTCGGGCCGGGCGGCGTGGCGTGGGCGGTTGCGGGCACAGCCGCCACCAAGGTGGTATCCATCAGGCGGTTCTTTCAACGTGGCTGTGGCGCATGTAGAGGAAGTCGATGACCTCCTTGCGGTATTGCACGTAGGAACGGTCTTCGACCAGCTCAACGCGGTTGCGTGGCCGCGCCAGGTCCACCCGCAGCACCTCGCCGATGGTGGCGGCCGGGCCGTTGGTCATCATCACGATGCGGTCGCTGAGCAGCACGGCTTCGTCGACGTCGTGGGTCACCATCATCACCGTCGCACCGGTGGTGGCGACGATCTTCAGCAGCTCGTCTTGCAGCTTGGCGCGTGTCAGGGCGTCCAGCGCACCGAAGGGCTCGTCCATCAACAGCATCTTGGGTTCCATGGCCAAGGCGCGTGCAATGCCCACGCGCTGCTTCATGCCGCCCGAGATTTCGTGCGGGCGCTTGGCCACGGCGTGGCTCATGCCGACCAGTTCCAGGGCGGCCAATGAACGGTCGCGCAGTTGCTGCTTGGACTCGGTGTCGGCAAACACGCGTTCCACGGCCAGGTAGACGTTGTCCAGGCAACTCAGCCAGGGCAGCAGCGAGTGGTTCTGGAACACCACACCCCGGTCGGGCCCGGGGCCTTTGAGTTCGCGGTCGTCCAGCAGCAGCACACCCGCAGTGGGCACGGTCAGACCCGAGACCAGGTTGAGCAGGGTCGACTTGCCACAACCCGAATGGCCGATCAGGGTCACGAACTCGCCCTGTTCCACCGTCAAGGAGATGTCGCGCAAGGCCACAAAAGGCCCGCGCTTGGTGGGGAAGGTCATCCCCACCTCGTTGATCTGCAGCATTGGCTTGCCATTGATCTTCATGGTCAAGTCCTTCAGCTGTAGTCAAAGCGTTTGGCCACCGCCATCAGCGCCCATTCGAGCAGCAGGCCGACGATGCCGATGACGAAGATGGCGATGATGATGTGGGCCACGTTGAGGTTGTTCCACTCGTCCCAGACCCAGAAGCCAATGCCCACGCCACCGGTCAGCATCTCGGCCGCGACGATGACCAGCCAGGCCGTGCCCACGCTCAGGCGCACGCCGGTCAGCATGTAGGGCATGACGGAAGGCAGCAGGATGCGCGTGGCGATCTTCCATTCGCTGAGCTTGAGCACGCGGGCCACGTTCAGGTAGTCCTCGGGCACACGCTGCACGCCGACCGCGGTGTTGATCACCATCGGCCAGATGCTGCAGATGAAGATGGTCCAGATCGCCGCCGGGTTGGCGGCCTTGAAGACCAGCAGGCCAATCGGCAACCAGGCCAGCGGCGACACCGGTTTGAGCAGGCTGATCAGCGGCGAGACCATGCGGTTGAGCGTGGCAAAACGGCCGATCAAAAAGCCCAGCGGGATGCCGACGATGGCGGCCATGCCAAAGCCCAAGCCCACACGCTCGAGCGAGAACAGGATGTTCCAGCCAATGCCTTGGTCGTTCGGTCCCTTTTGGTAGAAAGGGTTGGCAAACAGTTTCACGGCTGCATCGAAGGTGGCAGCTGGCGTAGGGAAGGCACCGCCTTTCATGGTCAGGAGTGCCCAGACGCCGATCAGCAGCGCCATGCCGGCCAGCGGTGGCAAAAAACGCCCCCACAAGGCTCGCCAATCGAAGGGTTCGCGCGGGGTCGACGTGACTTTGGCGGGAGCCGGTGCAGTCTTGGCCGGTGCGGTTTCGCCGGCCGCAGCCTGCGTTGCGGGCTTGCGGGTGCGCTCAGCACGTTGCGCTGCGGCTTCAGCGGCCGACTGAAAGATGGCGCTGTTCATGGTCGACTCCTGAGGTGTGGTCGGCGCTGTTGAACGTGGCTCAAGCGGGGGTCGCCCGGATCTTGAAACCGTCGGCGTACTTGGCCGGGTCCTTGCCGTCCCAGACCACGCCGTCGATGAACTTGCTGCTGCGCATCACGTCCTTGGGCACATTGACCTTCAGCGCACTGGCGGCCTGTTTGTACAAGTCGATCTGGTTGATCTGCTTGGCCACCGCCAGGTAGTCGGGGTGGCTCTTGAGCAGGCCCCAGCGCTTGTGCTGCGTGAGGAACCACATGCCGTCGCTCAGGTAGGGGAAGGTCACCGCCCCATCGTTGAAGAACTTCATGTGGTTGGGGTCGTCCCAGGTCTTCCCCAAGCCGTTTTGGTAGCGGCCCAGGATGCGCTGGTTGATGGCGTCCACGCTGGTGTTGACGTAGCTCTTGTCGGCAATCGTCTCGGCCATCTTGTTCTTGTTCTGCAGGCCGGCATCGATCCAGCGGCCGGCCTCCATCACCGCCATCATCACGGCGCGCGCGGTGTTGGGAAACTTCTTGACGAAGTCGCCGGTGGTGCCCAGAACTTTTTCCGGGTGGTCTTTCCAGATGTCTTGCGTGGTGGCGGCCGTGATGCCGATGCCGTCGATGATGGCGCGGTGGTTCCAGGGCTCACCGACGCAATAGCCGTCCATGTTGCCCACGCGCATGTTGGCCACCATCTGCGGCGGCGGCACGGTGATGACCTTGGTGTCCTTGAAGGGGTCGATGCCGGCCGAGGCCAACCAGTAGTACAGCCACATCGCGTGGGTGCCGGTGGGGAAGGTCTGCGCAAAGGTGTAGTCGCGTTTGTCGGCGGCCATCACCTTGGCCAGGCTGGCGGCGTCGACGGCGCCCTTGTCGGCCAGCTTCTTGGACAGCGTGATGGCCTGGCCGTTCTGGTTGAGCGTCATCAGCACGGCCATGTCCTTCTTGGGGCCGCTGACACCCAGGTGCACGCCGTAGATCAGGCCATACAGCACGTGCGCCATGTCGAGTTCGCCGTTGACCAGCTTGTCGCGCACACCGGCCCAGCTGGCCTCTTTGGTGGGGATGATCTTGACGCCGTACTTCTTGTCAAAGCCCAGCACGCTGGCCATCACCACGCTGGCGCAGTCGGTCAGCGGGATGAAGCCGATGCGGACTTCTTCCTTTTCGGGTTTGTCGCTGCCCTGGGCGTAGGCCGCGGCCCGCACCGCGGGGTCGATGACCAGCGCGGCGGTGGCCACAGCGGCGCTTTGGATCACACGGCGACGGGTCATGGAGGGTGCCTCGGCTGAAGGGTGGGCTGCCGTGGTGACAAGGGACGCGGCAGCAGGTGAAGCGGTGTTGGCGGTCATGAGAGTCCTTTGGTAAAGAAAAAGGCCCGCCTCACGGCGGTACCGTGTGGCGGGCCTCATTGCCCGGATCTGAATCTGTGCTGCAACGCCGTTGTTGCTGCTTGGTCGAAACCCTTGCAAGGCGCGTGCCATCTGCTCGCCAGGGCGCCAGCGGCCCATGGCGCCTGTTTTGGCCCCAAGCATGTGCGCGTTGCATGCTGCGGCGCACCATGGTGGTTCGCTCTGCGGTGTTCAGCCAAAGAGGCTGTCGGCCTCGATGACGCGCTCCGCGGCGTCGCGCAGCAGCAGGCCCTTCTTCATGGCCATGTCCTGCAGCATCCGGTGCGCTTCGGGCTCGCTCATCCCCTTCTTGCTGATCAGCAAGCGCTTGGCGCGGTCGATGGTCTTGCGGTCGGCCAATTCGCTTTTGGCGGCGCTGAGCTCGCTGCGCAAAGCCTGTTCAGTGGCAAAACGTTCCATGGCCACGTCAATCACCGCATGCACCCGTTCAGGCCTGAGCCCCTTGACGACATAGGCCGACACACCCGCTCCCAGCGCGCTGCGCATGGTGGGGCGGTCGCCATCGTCGGTGAACATCACGATGGGCCGGCGCGCGTCGCGGGTGGCCATCACGATGTGTTCGAGCACGTCGCGAACCGCGCTGTCGGTCTTGACCACCACCAAGTCGGGTTTCAGTCTTGCCATGGCCTCGGGCAGCGATGCGTCCCCGGCGCGCACGCCCAGCACCAGGTGGCCCGCATCGGCCAGCGCGGACGAGATTGCCAAGGCGTCTTCAGACGTCTGTTCAAACGGGTCGGTGACGATCAGCACCGCCAAGGTCACGCTGTCTCGGGCCATGTCTGGATCACAGCAAGAGCTGCGCCAGACCTGGGGCTCGCTCAAACCGGGTGCGTGGTTTCGCGCCGTCGCCAGCACCGGCGGCCACTAAACTGCGGCGGTGAAGATCCTGGGCTTTGAATCCTCTTGTGACGAGACCGGCGTGGCGCTGGTCGAAACGCGACCGGGCGGTGTGCCCCGCCTGCTGGCTGAAGCGCTGCACAGCCAGGTCGACATGCACGCGGCCTACGGTGGGGTGGTGCCCGAACTGGCCTCGCGCGACCACATCCGGCGGGTGCTGCCCTTGGCGCAGGAAGTTCTGCACCGTGCAGGGTGCCGCCTGGCCGATGTGGACCTGGTGGCCTACACCCGCGGGCCCGGACTGGCCGGCGCCTTGTTGGTCGGTGCTGGCGTGGCGGTGGCCTTGGCCACGGCCTTGGGCAAACCGGCGCTCGGCATCCACCACCTGGAAGGTCACCTGCTGTCGCCATTCTTGGCCGCCGACCCGCCTGAGTTTCCCTTCGTGGCCCTCCTGGTGTCGGGCGGCCACACCCAGCTGATGGCCGTGCAGGGCATAGGCCAGTACCAGCTCTTGGGCGAGACCATCGATGACGCCGCTGGCGAAGCCTTCGACAAAAGCGCCAAGCTGATGGGTCTGGGCTACCCCGGCGGGCCGGCTTTGGCGCGCTTGGCTGCAGAAGGTGATCCGCAGGCGTTCGCCTTGCCCCGACCGCTGTTGCACAGCAAGGACCTGGA
>JANMHH010000346.1:0-4213 GCA_031375065.1 Rubrivivax sp.
GGCATCCGCCAGGCTTTGGCCGGCCGCCGCATCGAAGACGTCTGACCGAGACCCCACGCCCCATGCCTGTCATCCGCATCCTGCCCAACGCCGAGTTCTGCCCCCAGGGCGACACCATCACGGCGGCCCCTGGCACGTCGATCTGCGAGGCCTTGCTGGAAAACGGCATCGCCATCGAGCACGCTTGCGAGATGAGTTGCGCTTGCACCACCTGCCACGTGGTGGTCAAGGAAGGCATGAATTCGCTGGGCGAGATGGACGAGAGCGAAGAAGACCTGCTCGACCGCGCCTGGGGCCTGACGCCCACGTCGCGCCTGAGTTGCCAGGCCATCCTGTCGAACCAGGATGTGACGATCGAGATCCCCAAGTACACGATCAACCACGCGCGCGAAAACCATTGACTGGGGGTCTGGAAAGCGTGGTTGAGTCCGCACTCGACTCGCCCTTGCCCAGATCGCAGGCAGGTCTTCTGGCCTTCACTCGCCGCTGAAGCCGGTCTCCTTGATACGGCCGGCACCTGCAGCTTGCCAGCTTTGTTTGCTGCACAAAACACCCAGGCCACGCATCGCGGCTGGTAACTGGAAACCCATCAGGTTTTTCGCCATGGCCGGGCCGCGCTGGAACGGAATGATGGCCATGTCCTTGGCCTTCCTCTTGTCGACGAAGTCAAAGGCCAAGAAGGGCAGCGTAGATCCCAGGCGGTAGAAGGTGCTGGGGTTTGTACTGGCTAAGGGGCAATCGATTAAATGTAGATTAGTTTCAATAATCGTTCATTGGCAACGCGGTCGTGGGTTCAACGAGCAAGCCGGGAGCAGGATGAGACTGGTCAGTTTTCAGAGCCCGGGCGGTCCCGCCTGGGGGGTGCAGGTGAATGGCGGCGTGGTACCCAGCCCGTTGCTGGGTGCCGAGCTGCCGGCTTCGCTGACGGCCTTTTTGGCGCAGAGCGAGGCCAGCCGACCTGCGCTTCAAAGCCTGCTGGCGCGTGCCACTGCGGCGCTGCCTGTGCCTCTGCAACAGATCGAACTGCTGCCCTGTGTGCCGCAGCCCGGCAAGGTGATCTGCCTGGGCGTGAACTACATCGACCACGCCAAAGAGGGTGGCAACCAGATCGGCGACTACCCATCGATCTTCTTGCGTTGCGCCACCTCCTTGCTGGCGCATGGCGCGCCACTGCGAGTGCCGACGGTTTCGAGCATGCTCGACTTTGAAGCCGAGCTGGCGGTGGTCATCGGCCGCCGCACCCGTTTTGTCAGCGAAGGCGATGCGCTGGACGCCGTCTTTGGCTACGCCTGCTTCAACGACGCCACCCTGCGCGACTACCAGCGCAAGACCACGCAGTGGACCATTGGCAAGAACTTCGACGCCACCGGCGCCTTCGGGCCGTGTCTGGTGACCGCCGACGAACTTCCCCCCGGCTGCGTGGGCCTGCGCATCCAGTCGCGCCTGAACGGCCAGGTGATGCAAAGCGCCAACACGGCCGACATGGCCTCTGGTGTGGCGCGCACCATTGCCTTGCTGTCGGAGTCACTGACGCTTGAGCCCGGTGATGTGGTTGTGATGGGCACGCCCGGTGGGGTGGGTTATGCGCGCACGCCACCGGTGTGGTTGAAGGCTGGCGACACCATCGAGGTGGACATCGAGGGCATCGGTGTGCTGAGCAACCCGGTCACCGCATGGGCCGGCCAGCCGGGCAGCTGACATGCGGGACATCCAGCTCGACAACATCACCGATGTGGCCGTGGCCAGTCTGGCCGGCACTGGCGATGCACGACAACGCGAGTTGACGCAGCAACTGGTGTTGCACCTGCATGCCTACGCCAAGAAGGTCCAGCTCACCCATGCCGAGTGGCGCGCAGCGCTGGCGTTTTTGCATCGCGCCAGTGACATCAGCAGCGACACGCGCAGCGAGTTCTCCTCGCTGTCTGACGTCTTGGGCCTGTCCAGCCTGGTCGACCTGATGGCCAGCACGCCCGGGGCCACACCCGGCAGCGTGCTGGGGCCCTTCCACACCGTGGGCTCGCCCCGCTTGGGCAACCCGGCCAACCTGATTGGCCACAACGCCGGCCAGCCGGTGCTGCTGCGCGGCCGTGTCCTGGGCCGGCAAGGCCAGCAGCTGAAAGCCTTGACGGACGCCAACATCGATTTCTGGCAGAACGCCGACAACGGCCTGTACTGGCAGCTCGACCCCGAGCAGCCGCGCGACAACCTGCGCTGCCAGCTCACCACCCAGGCCGACGGCAGCTGGGCCGTGGCCACCATTCGCGCCAGGCCCTACCAGATTCCCACCGACGGCCCGGTCTGGAACGACCTGGTGAAACCCGCCGGCCGCAGTGCCTGGCGCGCCGCGCACGTGCACCTGATCGTCAGCGCGCCGGGCTACCGCACGCTGGTGACGGAACTCTTCGATGCTGAAGACCCTTACCTCGACAGCGACGCCGTTTTTGGCGTGCGCGAAGCCTTGATCGGCCACTACCGCAGCGAGACCGATGCTGCTGCCGCTGCTTGGATGGGTCTGAAGGGCGACCAGTGCCTGGTGATGAACACCGACCTGGTGCTCAGCCCCATCGCCTGAGCAACGCGCGCCCATCTGAGCCCGCCTGCCGTACCACGTCTGCGAAGGAATGCATCCATGCTCAAGTTGAACCGCACGACCGCTGCACTGACCGCTTGTTTGGCCGCCTGCCTGACGGTCACACCGGCCGCCGCGCAAGAGTGGCCCAAGGCCAAGCCCATCACCTTCACGGTGGCTTTCGCCGCGGGCAGTTCCACCGACATCGTGGCACGCACCGTGGGCCAGAAGGTGTCCGAGTCGCTGGGCCAGTCGGTGGTCATTGACAACAAGCCCGGCGCCGGTGGCACCATCGGTGCGCAGCTGGTCAAACGCGCACCGGCGGACGGCTACAACATCCTGGTCATCAGCGTGTCTTACGCCGTCAACCCCAGCCTCTATGCCAACGCCGGCTACGACCCGCTGCTGGACTTCATGCCGGTGGCCCTGGGGCCCAGCACGCCCAACATCTTCACCGTGCATCCGTCTGTGCCGGTCAACAACGTCAAAGAGCTGATCGCCTACGCCAAGAAAGAAAAGCTGTCCTACGCATCGTCGGGCATCGGTACCACCACCCACCTGTCGATGGAGCGGATGAAAGTTGCCAGCGGCGTCGACATCACCCATGTGCCTTACCAGCCCGCAGCGGCCATCGGTGCGGTGGTGGCCGGGCATACCCAGGTGTCCAGCACGTCCATGCCGCCCGCGGTGGCACAGGTCAAGTCGGGCAAGTTGCGTGCGCTGGCGGTGACCAGCGCGCAGCGTTCACCGGCCTTGCCCGATGTGCCGACGATGAATGAATCGGGCTTCAGCGACTTTGACGACCTGACCTGGTTTGCCTTCTTTGCCCCGGCCGGCACGCCGCCCGCGGTGGTGGCGCGGCTCAATGCCGAGATCAACAAGGCCATGGAAGCGCCCGACGTGGCCGCCAAGTTTGCCGAACAAGGCCTGAGCTCGCGGCGCAACACGGTGGCCGAGTTCACCGCTTACCTGAAGGCCGAGATTCCCAAGTGGGCCAAGGCGGTGAAAGACTCGGGCGCCACGGCCAACTGAGCAGGCCGCTGCGTGCGCAAGCCCGCAGCGGCCAGACGTCCAGACCGATCAACACCAACCTGAGGAGACAAGACCATGGACAGAAGATCTCTGATGAGCACCACGGCCACCATGGCCGTGGGCGCCGTAGCCGGATGCGCCTTGCCGGGCACCGCCAACCAGGCTGCCTCGGTGAAGACACCGTTCACCGTGCCGGCCACCTACGTGCCCATCGTGGGCAGCGCGCTGATGTTCCCCGTGCGGCGCGTGTACTGCATCGGCCGCAACTACCGCGCACACGCCATTGAAATGGGCTCCAACCCCGACCGCGAGCCGCCGTTCTTCTTCCAGAAACCAACCGACGCGATTCAAAACGTGGCGCCGGGCACGGTGGCCGATCACCCCTATCCGCCACTGACCAAGAACTACCACTACGAGGTGGAGTTGGTGGCCGCCTTGAACAAGGGTGGCCGCAACATTCCCATCGCTTCGGCGCTGGAACATGTTTACGCCTATGCGCTGGGCCTGGACATGACCCGGCGCGATCTGCAGCGCGCCATGGGTGACGAGAAAAAGCCCTGGGAAATTGGCAAGAGCTTTGACAAGAGCGCGCCGATCGGCCCGCTGCATTTG
>JANMHH010000394.1:0-9172 GCA_031375065.1 Rubrivivax sp.
GTGCTGCAGACCGTGGCCATGCTGGCCGAGTTTCATCCGCCGCTGAACGACTACGTGCGCAACCTGGCCAAACGCCCCTTGTTGGTGGGCGCGGCCGAACTGCCCGCGCTGTTGTTTGAAGCCCTGCCGGCCATGCGCCTCTTGGGCATACGCGCGCTGCTGCCGCGTGTACTGGAGCGTCTGCTGCGGCCACGCTTGTCGATGCAGATCAAAGCCAAGACCGGCAGCGTGCCCAGCGTGCTCAAGGCCAATCACATCTTCTCCTTCGACTGGAAAGTGGCCATCGGCGACGATCAACTCACACCCGCCGAATTCAAGCGCCTCCTGGGCTCATCCACCGGCATCGTTCAATTCCGCGGCCAGTACGTCTACCTGGACCCCGCCGAGTTGGAACGCCTACGCGCCCGGCTGGCCAAACCGCCCACCGTCAGTGGACCTGAGCTGCTGCGCATCGCGCTGGCGGGTGAACTCGACGGCGCACCGGTGGGGCTGAACGCAGCCGCGCAAAAACTGCTGGACCAACTGCGCAGCGAAACCGCCGTGCCCTTGCCCCAAGGCCTGCACGCCACGCTGCGGCCTTATCAACAACGCGGCTACGCCTGGCTCTGGCGCAACGCCCGCCTGGGCCTGGGCAGCGTGATTGCCGACGACATGGGCCTGGGCAAGACGGTGCAGGTGCTGGCGCTGCTGCTGCGCCTGAAACAAGACGGCGCGCTGGCCGACGCACGTGTGCTGGTGGTGGTGCCCACCAGCCTGCTCACCAACTGGCAAAAAGAGGCGGCACGTTTTGCACCCAGCTTGAGCGTGCAGGTGTTTCACGGTGCCAAACGTGAACTGAGCAAAACCCGGCCCGACGTGCTGTTGACCACCTACGGCGTGGCCCGCAGCGAGGCCGCCTTGCTCAAGGCCATGGCCTGGCAGCTGGTGGTGGTGGACGAAGCGCAAAACATCAAGAACCCCGCCTCCGCACAAGCCAAGGCGGTCAAGTCCATCCCGGCCAACGGCCATGTGGCGATGAGCGGCACGCCAGTGGAAAACCGCCTGTCGGAGTATTGGTCGATCATGGACTTTGCACAGCGTGGCTACCTGGGCAGCGCCACTGCGTTTGAGCGCGACATCGCCACCCCCATCCAGACCCACCGCGACGCGCAAGTGGCCGAGCGGCTGCGCAAGGTGATGGCGCCCTTCATGCTGCGCCGCCTGAAGTCCGACAAAACCATCATCAGCGACCTGCCCGACAAGGTGGAGCAGGACCAGTACTGCACCCTGACGCCGACCCAAGCCGCACTGTATGAATCGGTGGTTCAAGAGGGCCTCAAGAGCATTGCCGGTGAGTCCGACACCTTTGCCCGCCAAGGCCTGGTGCTGCAGATGATCTTGGCGCTGAAGCAGGTCTGCAACCACCCGGCGCAGTACCTCAAACAAGGCGCAGCCGACGCCACCCTGTCGGGCAAGACACTGCGCCTGCTGGACCTGCTGGACGAGATCCACGCGGCGCAGCAAAAGGTGCTGGTCTTCACGCAGTTTCGCCAGATGGGTGAGCTGCTGCAAGCGCTGCTGCGCCAGCGTGACGGCCACGAGCCGCAGTTTTTGCACGGCGGTGTGCCGCGCGCCAAGCGCGACCAAATGGTCGAGCGCTTTCAGGGCGAACGCAGCGAACGCATCTTCTTGCTGTCGCTCAAGGCTGGCGGCACCGGCCTGAACCTGACCGCCGCCAGCCAGGTGATCCACTTTGACCTGTGGTGGAACCCGGCCGTCGAAGCCCAGGCCACCGACCGCGCCTACCGCATCGGGCAGCAGCAAAACGTGCAGGTGCACCGCTTCATCACCCGCGGCACGTTTGAAGAGCGCATCAACGAGATGATTCGTTCCAAACGCGAACTGGCGCAGATGACGGTGGGCACTGGCGAGACCTGGGTGGGGCAGTTGCCGGTGGGTGAGCTGAAGGCGTTGTTTCAGTTGACCTGAGGGCCTGTTGGGCCAGGCCGCTCGAAGCCCCGCCGCCGGGCGCGCAGCGCGACCGTGCCCAAGCCGACCAACAGCAGCGCCCAACTGCCGGGCTCGGGCACGGCGCTCACGTAGTCCGTGCCCGAGGCCGCACGCAAACTGAAATCGTCAACGCGCAGGCCGTTGGCATTGAACAGCTCCACGCCGCTGAGCCTGGCGGTGCTGAGAAACGAGCTGTCGGCCGTGCCGTAAGACCAGGCCAGCAAGCCGACTTTCACGTCCCAGGGCTGCCCCCAGACGATGGGCAGATTGAAGCTGTAGAACGTGCTGCCACCAGCCAGGCTGCCCATGCTGGTGACCCAGCCGGCAGGCGGTGAATTGCCCGACATGCGGCCCATTCCGCCGCGCCGGACGGTGGCGTTCATGACCTCAAAGACCGGGCCGGTGCCTTGCTGCACGTCCAGCACCATGTAGGTTTCGCCGAAGAAGAAAGGTGCGGGCGCGCCCAATGCGCTCTGGCTGCCATCGACCTGGAACTGGTAGCGCACCGAACCCGCGCTGAGGCTGGCTACCGAGGGACTGGTGGCTGTCAGGGTGTCTGCAAAGGTGGCGGCGGCGACACTTTCAAACAGCGCGATGTTGCTTTCCGGTACGCCGCCATTGATTTCACTGTGCGCCGCCGCGCCCAGCGAGCCGTAGCTGGCGCGCGAATGGGCCGTGCCGCTGTAAGAGCCCGGCCTCCGTGCCGGAGGCCCCAAGATGACAGGCCCCAGTGCGTCACTTTGGGTCAAGGGGCCCACGGTCGCCCTTTGCGTGCGGTAGCCCCCGCTGTAGCCCGAAGCCGCAATGCCGCAGATGGGCACGTTGGGGGGCGTGAAGGTGAAAAACGCCAGCTCGGTGGCGGGCGCAAAACTGCCGCAGCCGGTGCCGCCGCCAGCCACGATGCCGTTGATCGTTTCCAGCCCGTTGGCGGCGTGCGCTGGCGCGCACAGCGCGCTGCTGATGGTCAGCAAGGCCGGGCTGAGCCAACTGATCTGTTTCATGGTGCGGTTTCCTTGGGTTGACTGAGGATGTGGGGCCAGGGTTGGTCCATGCTTGAACCGAAGGGGGCTGGGCGCTCGCGCCGGCTCGGGCGCCAGCCCGTGGCCAGGCGCTGTGAGCGGCCTGAGGCTGCCCAACCGTGACCGTTCAAGCGCCGCAGCACCCCGGGCCGCTGGAGTCGGCTGTGCCTGCGGGTTCGCGGGATCTGTTGAGCTGCCCTGCTGTCGCGCTCGGGTGCCATCAGGAAGGAAAAAGGGTGTTTGAAAAGCATGTCCTCGCGCCGCGCTTCAGCGCCGAGGCATGCCGACGATGGGGATGTCGGTGCTGACCCCCCACTGCGTGGACATGAAGCCGCTCTGCGAGCCCAGCGTGTACCAGGTGCCGTTGCTGGGCCGGTAGATGGTGACATCGGCCTTGCCATCGCCATCGAAGTCGGCAGCCATCGGGATGTCGGTGCCAAAGCCCCATTGCACGGCAAGGAAACCATCGCGCGAGCGCAGTACATAGAAGGTGCCGTTGGACGGGCGGTAAATCGCCACATCGGCCTTGCCATCGCCATCGAAGTCGGCAGCCATCGGGATGTCGGTGCTAACGCCCCATTGCACGGCGAGGAAACCGTCGCGCGAGCGCAGTGCGTAGAAGGTGCCGTTGGACGGGCGGTAAATCGCCACATCGGCTTTGCCGTCACCGTCAAAGTCAGCGGGGATCGGAATGTCGCCGGGCAAACCCCACTGCAAGGCAATGAAGCCGTCGCGCGAGCGCAGGATGTAGAAGGTGCCGCTGGACGGCCTGTAGATCGCAATGTCAGTCTTGCCATCACCGTCGTAGTCGGCCGGCACCAGGATGTCGCCCGGCAGCCCAAATTGCGTCGCGAGGAATCCATCGCGGCTGCGCAGCAGGTACCAGGTACCGGTGCCGGGGCGGTAGATGCCGACATCGGCCTTGCCGTCGCCGTCGAAGTCGAACGCCGTCTTGCGCGGCGGTGGCGGTGGCGGTGGCGGCGGCGGCGCCACACCCTTGGCCTGTTTGACGCCGAAGCCGATACCGCCGATGGTGATGCTGCCTTTGCGCGTGGGCCCCGTGTTGGGCAGCACCGAATAGCGCACCGTGCTGCTGCCCACGGCCGTCGCCGCGGAGTCGATCACGATGAAAGCGTTGTCGCTGATCACGCTGTAGCTGCAGCCGGCCGTGGCCGTGACGCCGATCGACGACGCGCTGGCGCCGGTGCCCAGCACTTCCACAGCAGCCGGCGCGAGCATCACCGCGCAGGCGCTGGCCGGCACGGCTTCGGCCGCGGTGGAAGGCGATGGCATCGGCACGGTCAGCAAGGCCAGCACACCGACGACCGCAGCGGCTGCGCGCCGTCCGTCAAGCATGCGCAGGAACGACGCCGCGTTGATGCGCAGGAACGACGCCGCATTGATGCGCACGAACGACGCCGCGTTGATGCGCACGAACGACGCCGCGTTCATGCGCGCACGCCCCGGCGGCGGGCGGCCAGCCCGAGTCCGAGCGCCACGAGCGCCCAACTCGCCGGTTCCGGCACTGCAGAGGGGGTCGGTATCACGATGGTGGTCGTGAAGCTGCCGAACTCGGTGTTGTCGAATCCCGTCACGACGTAGACGTACTGGCGGCCAGCCAGCAGGCCGAAGTCAAAGCCCGAGGGCGACAAGGACGCACCCAGGTCGTCGTTGGCGATCAAGGCGCCCGTCAACGCGGCCGCGGGCAGGAAGGCGTTGTCGTACATCAGCACGAAGGTGTCGAAGCTGCCCACGGTGTTGAAGCTGTACAGCCCACTCGTGCCCGCGGTGAAAGCGTAGGCGTTGTAAGGCGTCGCGGTGCCGATGGCCGATAGCGCACTCAGGTCCTCCACCGGGCGCTGGAAGGTGGGCGCCCCGGTGGTGTCACCGCTGATCGTGACCGTCGAGGCCGCCGCGGGCAGCGCGCTGAGTGCACCGACAAGTGCCACGACAAGCGCGAAGAAAAGCGCGGCCACGGGTGACACGACAAGCGCGGCATGAAAGGCATGGCGTGAGGCTGTGG
This sequence comes from Rubrivivax sp., assembly GCA_031375065.1. Lineage (GTDB taxonomy): Bacteria > Pseudomonadota > Gammaproteobacteria > Burkholderiales > Burkholderiaceae_C > Rubrivivax. The sequence continues at coordinate 5,032 of JANMHH010000394.1, forward strand.
CCGATGAACGGAAGGCGGTCATGAAACGCTCCTGCGAGAAGGTGTGTACGCTGTCGCGCAGCCTGACGCATGGATGGCAAACGCTTCGCTCGATGTGCCGCCCAACGTGCCCAGGTTGGTGACGGTGAACCGCACCGCGACATGCGCCGGGGCGGCGGCAAGCAGTGGCCACAGTGGCAGAAGCGACAGCGCGTCCGCCGCGGCCCCGTGCCGCCGCCGCCGCGTCCAGCCTCCCACGGCCAGCAACCCCAGCGCCGCCAGCAGGCCGCTGGCCGGCTCGGGCACCGGTGAGCTGAAGGTGTTGTCGACGATGCCCGCCTCGGCCGAGTACACGCTGTAGCCCGCAGGCAGGCCGAACACCGGCCGGTCGGTGGCAAAACTCAACGTCTGGCCGAAGTCACTCAGCGCGCTGGTGATGTAGCCATCAGAAAACACCACGCCGACTTGGACCGTGGTGCCCAGGATCAACGTCATGCTGAAGGGCGTGTTGACGGGCAGCGTCCACAGCGGTGTCTGCACGTTGGCGTCACCACCGAAGCCGACGAGCATCCCGGTTTGCGTCGGTGGGCTGGAGACGCCATTGCGGTAGTAAAAGTTGTTGGTGCCACCAGCGGCGTTGTCGCCGGCACCAACCGACAGGAACACATTGGACGAGACGTTGGAGGTGTAAATCGGCGAGCTGGAGGTGTACGAACCCAGAATCTGCTCGCCCGACAGATGAAAATTGATCGGGGTTTGGATGGGCCCCGATCCCACCGGACCGCTGATCACGAAGTCGGTGAACGTGACCAGCACGTTAGCGAAGGCCGAAAAGATCAGCCCGCCCGAATCGCCATTCGCGATGTTGTTCCCGCCCACGTAGGTGGACGCATGCAGACCATAACCGTCTGCGCCCGATCCCGCGCGGCCGTGCCAGGACCGGCCCGGCACGACGTCGTCGTACAGCACCTGGCGGCTGTTCATGACCGGCCCGGCCACGCTGTAGCTGTCAAGGAGCACGGTGTCAGGCACTAGAAACCTGATGCCGCCGCTGATGTCGTAATGTGCGGCCTGTGCGGACACGGCAAGCGACGCCAGGACGCTGGCGAAAACAGCCCAGACCGCGCGGCGCGTGCGCCGTGCCTTGATTGACTTGAAACCGTTCATGGTGAGCTCCCGCTTCAGTTCAAAGACCAGATCCATGCGGCTCGGCACCACCGGACATCGGCCGCGTGGCCGTGCACAGCAGCAACTCGTTCGGGCCGACCCAGCCGCAGGCGCTGTTGAAGCGCAGCAACTGCGCCTCGATGTCCTGCCACGCCGCGGCTTGCACGGCTGCTGGCAGCGGCGCCAGCGTGGCCATGATCGGCAAGCCCGCCGCCTGCACAAAGTCCAGGTAATGCTGGACCGAAGGCAGGCGCATCGGCGCATCGAGCGCGCGGATGTGGATGTCGGTAAAGCCTGCAGCCGCCAGCAGGCTGTGCATCAACCCAGGCTGCCCCAGGCTCATCAGCGTGCCGGGTTTGAACGGTGATGCGCTCGCCAGGCCGGCGTGCCGCATCGCCGTGGCGCCCAGTGTGGCGATGCAGGGGTTGCGCTCGGGGCCGGCAAACACGAGACCACTGAAGCGGCCGCCGGGCACCAGGGCTTGATGAATGCCTTGAAGCGCCAGCAAGGGCGACGTGCAGAACATCAGGCCCAGACGGCAGACGGCGGCGTCGAAGCCAAGCCCGGGCAGATGCAGCTGCAGCTGCTGCGCGTCGGCCTGCAGCACCTCCACCTGCGTGAAGCCCGCCGCACGCAGCTTGTGTTCGGCCAGCGCCAAGATGCCAGCCGAGAGGTCGGTGATGAGCAAGCGGCCGCGCAAACCCACGCGCGCTGCGATGTCCAGGCTCTGGTCGCCCGCGCCCGCAGCCACGTCCAGCACGCGGCTGCCAGCGCGCACGCCGGCGGCGTCCAGCATCGCCAAGGTGGGCGCAAGCAGCCAGGTGCGGATGAGCCCGCTGTGGCGGTCCCAGCCTGCTGCGGCGGTGTCCCAGGCCAGCGCGGCGTCGGATGTCAGGTCCAAGGTCGCGGCCATCATTCGGCCCGGATGCCGGTCGCGCTGAGCAGGCCGCGCCAGACAGGCTGCTCTGTCGCAATGCGAGTTGCCAGTTCTGCCGGGCTGCTGCCCACCGCCAGCATGCCTGAATCGCCCAGCGCGGCGCGCAGCGGCGGCTGCAGCGCGGCTTGGCGGATGGTTTGGGATGCAGCCTCCAGCGCCAGCGCTGTTGCGCCGGCCGGCATGAAAAACGCAAACCACTCGCGCATCACCAGCAACGGGTAGCCCTGCTCGGCCACGCTGGCCACGCCGGGCAGGAAGCTGCTGCGTGCTGCGCCCGATGTCGCCAGCACGCGCAGCTTGCCGGCAGCCTGCAGCGGGCGCAGCAGCCCTTCTGGCAAAGCCAGCACCGACAGCCGGCCCGACATCAAGTCCACCAGCGCAGCCGGACCGGCGGCGTAGGGCACATGCGTCAGGTCCAGGCGCGCCTCATTCGCCAGCAGTGCCACCATCAGGTGCGGCAGCGTGCCCACCCCGGGTGAGCCGTAGCTGGCCCGCGCCGGGTGGCTGCGCAGCCAGTCGACGAGTTGCTCGAGCGTGACCACGCTGTCCGGCACCGCAGGCCCGACGGCCAGCCCGAGCACGGCTTCAGAGGCCATCGACACCGGCCGCAGGTCGGCCACCGGGTCATAGGCCAGCTTGTCGTACAGGTGCGGATAGATGGTGGCCACAGCACCCTGCGCCAAAAGCCACGTGTTGCCATCGGGCGCAGCTTGCTTGAGTGCGGCCACGGCGATGCGGCCGGCTGCGCCGGCGCGGTTGTCGACGATGACGCCGCCGGGGTAGCGCGCCGAGAGTTGCTCTGCATAGCGACGGGCGACGATGTCGGGCACCGTGCCGCCAGGTGCGGTGCACAGGATGCGCAGCGGCGAAGAACTGGCGGGCGCAGCGGTTTGAGCGCGCGCCAGGCTCGTGGCACCGAGCGCGGCTGCAGTCAGCGAGGCGGACAGTGAAGCAGAACGCCACAGCAGTTCGCGCCGCAAAAGGTTCAAGGTTTCAGTCATGCAAGCCTTTGGCCGCGCCGGGGATCGACGCCTGTGGCCAGACTAAGCCGGCCGGACCTAGAGATCGGGTAGCGATTCGCCAGAAATGGCAAGCGCCCGCTGCACGCGGCGGTGCAGCGCCGTTCGGCGCGCCGCCACGGCCGCCGTGTCGTTGCCCGGCAGCAGCGGGGCGGGGTAGAGCTGCCGCCAGGCTGGTGGCGGCGCCGGCTGCGACGCGGCGGTGGAGTCATCCCGTGCCGGGTTCATCGCCGAAATCAGCGCAACTTCAAGCGCCGCCACGTCGGTCCAGCAGCGTGCGCTGTTCAAACTGAGCGCGCCGTGGCGCAACAGGATGCGGTCGTCGCCACCCAGCCACTTGCGCAAGCGGTGCAGCGCGTTGTCCAGCGCATTGCGCGCGGCGTCGCCTTCAGCGTCGGGCCACAAGGCGTCGGTCACCACGTCTTGCGGCACCGGTGTGCTGCCGTGCGCCACCAGCAGCTGCAGCAGTTCCAGCAAGCGCCGGCTTTCCTTGCGGCTGCTGGGCATGGGGCCGTCGGCGCGTTCGACATGCCAGCCGCCCAGCGCACGGATCGTCACAGCCCACGGCCATCGGTCGCCAGCGCTGGGAGGTGCGGCCAAGTCATGCCGCAGCACGATGTCGCGCACCACATCGGCGTGGATGCCATGCGCCAAGGCCAGCGCGGCCAGGCGCGGCATCAAGCCACTGGCGGCGTACAGCATCGGGCCGTAGCGGTAACCGTGGGTCTGCGCCGACGCCAGTGCCACACGCAGGCGCTGCAAGGCGTCGGTCTCGTCACCGCGCTGCAACGCGGCGTAGGCGGCCACGATGCCGCCGACCCAGTGGTGCCAGACGCACAGCACGTGGAAAGGGTGGGCAAAGACGGCGACCACAAGTCCCGCGGCCTCTTCGTGTTCGCCGCTGTGCGCAGCAGCCAGGGCGTGGTTGATGAGTGCAATGTGCTCGCGCATCAGCAAGCCGCCTTCGCGGGCACTGACCACCGCTGCACGGGCCAGGCGCAGCGCGGCGGGGCGGTCGTCTTCCAGCAGCGCCAGCATG
>JANMHH010000283.1:0-9545 GCA_031375065.1 Rubrivivax sp.
CGTTCATGTAGCGCATCGGCACCAGGGTGCCGTACTCCGGTGCCAGCGTGGTGGCCGGGTGTGCCATGGTGGCCACGCCATGTGCGTTGGCGGTATTGGCCAGCAACTGCCCCAAGCCGGGGTTGCCATCAAACTCAAAGGCCATGTTGCTGATGAAGTGCGGCAGCTCGTTGCTGGTGTAGACACCCTTGAAGTGCGGTGCGCAGTTGATGTGGTAACCGGCGTTGACCAGCCAGTGGGTGTCGAACACGACGAGGGTGTCCACGCCCAGCGCGCGGCAGCGGCGGTCGATTTCCCGGTGGCCGTCGATCGCCGCCTGGCGTTGGCCTTTGCCTGGGCCGTCGATCTCGCTCAGGTACATCGACGGCACGTGGGTGATCTTGGCGGCCAGTGCAAGGGTACCCATGAGGGAGGTTCTTCCTGTGGATGCAAAAGTTCAGGGGCGGGTCATCTATTCAGCCATCGCAGTCAAGCTCAAACACCCCAGCGCGGGATGTGGTGGCTGCCCAACGAGACGGCCACGTTCTTGGGTTCCAGGAACACTTCATAGCTCCAGGTGCCACCTTCGCGGCCGGTGCCGCTGGCCTTGGTGCCACCAAAAGGCTGGCGCAGATCTCGCACGTTCTGGCTGTTGACAAAGCACATGCCCGCTTCAATGGCCGCGGCCACGCGGTGCGCGCGGCCCAGGTTCTCGGTCCAGACGTAGCTGCTCAAGCCGTAAGCGATGTCGTTGCTCTTGGCGATGGCGTCGGCTTCGTCGTCAAAAGGGATCAAGCAGGCCACGGGCCCGAAGATCTCTTCTTGGGCGATGCGCATGCGGTTGTCGACATCGGCAAACACCGTCGGCTTGACGAAATTACCTTGCGAGACATGCGTCGGCAGGTCGGGCCGACCCAGCCCGCCACACAACAGCGTGGCGCCTTCCTGGGTGCCCAGTTCGATGTAGCCACGCACCTTGTCCAAGTGGGCGGTGCTGATCATCGGCCCGATGGTGGTGGACTCCAGCAGCGGGTCACCCACCGTGATGCGCTGGGCGCGCTGGGCAAACTTCGCCGCGAAGTCGGCGTAGATGCTCTTTTGCACCAGGATGCGGCTGCCCGCGGTGCAGCGCTCGCCGTTGTTGCTGAAGATCATGAAGAGGGCGGCGTCCAGCGCGCGCGCCAGATCGGCGTCGTCGAAGATCACAAAGGGGCTCTTGCCACCGAGCTCCATGCTGAACTTCTTCAAGCCCGCCGCCTGCACGATGAGGTTGCCCGTGACGGTGCTGCCGGTGAAAGAAATGGCGCGCACGTCCGGGTGTTTGCACAAGGGCTCACCGGCGTCCTTGCCCAGCCCGTGCACGATGTTCAGCACACCCGCCGGAATGCCCGCTTCCAGCGCCAGTTCACCCAGGCGCGCCGCCGTCAGCGGGGACAACTCGCTCATCTTCAGCACCGCGGTGTTGCCAAAGGCCAGGCAGGGCGCCACCTTCCAGGTCGATGTCATGAAGGGTACGTTCCACGGACTGATCAGCGCGCACACGCCCACCGGGTGGAACAGCGTGTAGTTCAGGTGCGTGGGTGTGGGGTAGGTGTGGCCGTCGACACGGGTGCACATCTCGGCGAAGTAATGAAAGTTGTCGGCGGCGCGTGGCACCAGTTGTTTACCGGTTTGTGAAATCACCTGGCCGGTGTCCTGGGACTCGGTGCGCGCGATGTCGGGCACGTGCGCGGCGATCAGTTCGCCCAAGCGGCGCATCAACCGTGCACGTTCGGTAGCGGCCAGGCCAGCCCATTTGGGGAACGCCGCTTTGGCCGCCGCCACGGCGGAGTTGACTTCCAACTCACCGCCGGCGTCCACTTCAGCCAGCACCTCCTGCGTGGCGGGGTTGAGGGTCTGGAAGGTCTCTTGGCTGCGGACTGGCTTGCCGTCGATCAGGTGGTGAATGCGCATGGGTCGGGTTTCCAGATGGCTGTTCGATGACCGAGGTTCACAGCCCGAAGGCTTCGTCGCCGACGATGGTGTTGAGGAGGCTGCCGATGCCGTCGATCTCGCACACCACCTCGTCGCCCACGTTCACGTTGACCACCCCGTCGGGCGTTCCGGTCAGGATCACGTCGCCGGCCTGCAAGGTCATGAAGGCGCTGAGGTATTCGATCAGCGCCGGGATGTTGTTGATCAGGTCCGCCGTGTTGCCCTGTTGAGTGACCTGGCCGTTCACCCGTGTGCGCAGCGCCAAAGCGTGCGGGTCGGGCACGTCGGCGGCGTCCACCAGCCAGGGGCCCAGCACCGTGCCGCCGTCGCGGTTTTTCACGCGCAGGTTGGGCCGGTACCAGTTCTCCAGGTAGTCGCGCACGGCGTAGTCGTTGCACACCGTGTAGCCGGCCACATGGGCCATCGCGTTGGCCGCGCTGACTTGGCGTGCGGTCTGGCCGATGACCACCGCCAACTCACATTCGTAGTGCATGAACTTCACGTCGGCCGGCCGCCGCGTGGTGCCACGGTGGCCCAGCAAGGAGCCTGGGCCCTTGAAAAAAACCAAGGGCTCATCCTGCGGGGTCAGCGTGAGTTCCTTGGACAACTCTTTGACGTGGTCGGCGTAGTTCAGACCCAGCGCAATGATGGTGCCCACTTCAAAAGGCGGCAACCAGACCACGTCGGCCTCGGCCAGCACGCGGCCGTCGGCCAGTTGCAGGCCCTTCTCATGCGGTGTGGCGGTGTGGATGGCGCCGCGGTAGGCCACGCGTGCGGTCTTCATGAGGTCTGCGCCACCAAGGTGTTGCTCAAGGTGCCCAGGCCGTGGATGCTGACGCTGACACGCTGTCCGGCGCGGGCCAGCGGTGCACCGGCGGACGCACCCAACAGCAGCAGATCACCAGGCTGCAGCGTCATGAACTCGGACACGTCGGCAATCAACTGGGCCACACCGCGCACGCGGTCGCCGGTGCTGCCCTGCCACACGCATTGACCGTCAAGCTCCACCCGCACGGCCAGCGTATCGGGTGAAGGCACTTCGGCTGCTGCAACCACCCGTGAGCCGATCGGGCAGAAACCGTCGCGGTGCTTGAGCCGCACCGACGGGCGGTAGTGGCTGCTCAGCGGCAGGCTGAAGTCGTTGGCCAGCGTGTACCCGGCCACCACATCCAGCGCGCGGTCTGGCGACACCCGGCAGGCGATGCGTTGGATGACGATGCCCAACGTGGCGCCGACCTCCAGGCCCGCATGCCCCGCGGGAACCACCACGGCGTCACCATCACGCGCCAAGGTGTGGCGCGGCTTGATGGCCAGAACGGGCGCTTTTGGCGCGGCCTTGTAAGGCGCCTGGTTGACGGCGTCGCCCAGCGCCAGCAGCTGGGGCCGGTGGTTCAGCAAGGCCACGACCACCGCACCCGAGAGTACATAGGGCGGCACGTTGAACGACAGAAGGGGCGCGGTCATGTCGAGGTATGTCGAGGCGATCACTAATACATTAGCAATATTGACCTGGGCTTGCTGCCCTGTCAAGCGCAGCACCGCTGTGCGCAACCCAGAAAGGCCGATGCGTGCAGATGCGCAGACGCGCGGAGCCGCAAATGCGCGAAGCGGTTCGCTAAGATGTGAGCATGTCCAGCGTTCGCCAGAAATGCGCCCGCAAGCCCAGCGTCCGCGCAAGCGCTCGCAAAGCGCCCGCGCAGCAGCAGCCGGCCGCGTTCCACCACCGCAACCTGCCCTTGCTGCTCTTGCAAGCCCGGGAAGGGGTACTGGCGCACTTTCGGCCCATCCTGGCTGAGCACGGGGTGACCGAGCAGCAGTGGCGCATCATCCGTGCCCTGCTGGAAGCGCAAGGCGCGCTGGAGCCACGCCAGATTGGGCGGATGTGCCGCATCTCCAGCCCCAGCCTGGCGGGCGTGCTGGCGCGCATGGACGAGCTGGGTTTGGTGCACCGGCAACGTGTTGCCCAGGATCAGCGCCGGGTGATGGTCACCCTGAGTCCGCGCAGCCGCATCTTGGCCGGCCGGATGGCGCCGCAGATCGAAGCCATGTACACAAGCCTGGAAGCACACATCGGCGCCGACGTGGTGGCCCGCTTTTATGCTTCGCTGGACGAGATGATCCAGCTACTGGGTGACTTGCCCGAAGCCGACATCTAGCCCAACTCCGACTGAATAGGCCAAGAAAAACGGGCTGCGGCATTTCTGCTGCAACCCGTTGATTTTATTGGCGGAGTGGACGGGGCTCGAACCCGCGACCCCCGGCGTGACAGGCCGGTATTCTAACCAACTGAACTACCACTCCATGTGGCTTTCGCTGCGGTTGCCCGCTGCGCAAGTGCCGCACTGAACTTGTCTGACTTGGCGTCCCCTAGGGGATTCGAACCCCTGTAATCACCGTGAAAGGGTGGTGTCCTAGGCCTCTAGACGAAGGGGACGAAACCTTCGAATTTTTCACTGATCTTGAACAGCGCCTGTCTAGGTGATGGTGGAGGTAAGCGGGATCGAACCGCTGACCTCTTGCATGCCATGCAAGCGCTCTCCCAGCTGAGCTATACCCCCGTTTCAATCAAGTCCCGGGGTTCAGCCCAGGCCCTGAAATCCAAAGATTCAGCGCTGTTCAAGCGAGCCTATGACTATAACCGAAACTTCAAACGTGCTGCAACCGCAGCAGCACATTTTGGCGTTCGAACAGCGCCAACAGCGCGTCGATGGACGGCGTCTGTGAGCGGCCGCACACCAAGACGCGCACGGCTGGCGCCAGCAGCCCCATCTTCACCTGGTGCTCGGCCATCGTTTCTTTCATGGCAGCCGCGATGGTGGCCTTGTCCCAATCGATGCTGGCCAGGCGGTCGCGCAAGCTGCGCAGCGCCGGCTTGACGGCGGCGGTGACGTGCTGCTCCAGATCGGCGGCGGCGGCTGGCGGCGCCACAAAGAGCATCGCGGTCCAGTCGGCCAGTTCAACCACGGTGCTGCAGCGGTCCTTGAACAAGGCACAGGCGCGCGCCAGCAGCGCCAGGTCGGCGGCTGCCACGCCGCGCTGAGCCAGCTGCGCCTGCACCAAAAGCGCCAGCCGTTCGTCGCTGGCCAGCTTGATGTAGTGCGCGTTGACCCAAGCCAGCTTGGCCGGGTCCCATTGCGCCGGGCTCTTGGCCAGGTGGGTGCCGTCAAACCACTGCACCATCTGCTGGCGGCTGAACAGCTCTTCGTCGCCATGGCTCCAGCCCAGCCGCGCCAGGTAGTTGAGCATGGCTTCGGGCAGGTAGCCGGCGTCGCGGTAGGCGGTAACGCTGACCGCACCGCGCCGCTTGCTGAGCTTTTGCCCGTCGTCCCCCAGGATGATGGGGCAGTGGCCAAACAGCGGCAGCGGCGCTCCCAGTGCGCGGAAGATGTTGATTTGCCAGGGCGTGTTGTTGATGTGCTCGTCGCCACGGAACACATGCGTGATGGCCATGTCCCAATCGTCCACCACCACAGCGAAGTTGTAGGTGGGCACACCGTCGGGGCGCAGGATGATCAGGTCGTCGATCTCCTGGTTGCTGATGCTGATCGGCCCCTTGACCAGGTCGTCCCAGCTGACCACGCCACTCGCCGGGTTGGCAAAGCGCACCACGGCTTGAACACCGGCAGGCACCGGCGGCAAGGTCTTGCCCGGCGCGGGGCGCCAGCGGCCGTCGTAGTGCGTCTTTTCTCCGCGCGCGCGCTGAGCTTCTCGCATGGCGTCCAGCTCGGCAGGCTGGCAGTAGCAGCGGTAGGCCGTGCCCGCTGCAATCATCTGCTCCACCACCGCGTGGTAACGCGCCAGGCGCTGCATCTGGTAGACCGGGCCTTCGTCGTGCTGCAGGCCCAGCCAGTCCATCGACGCCAGAATCTGCTCGACGGAGTCCTGCGTTGAGCGCGCCACATCGGTGTCTTCGATGCGCAGGACGAACTCGCCGCCAAAGTGGCGCGCGTACGCCCACGAATACAACGCCGTTCGTGCCGTGCCCAGGTGCAGAAAACCGGTGGGCGAAGGGGCGATGCGGGTGCGAACCTTCTGAGTCATGGCAGTGTGGCCAACCCGCGCAGCAGGTCGGTCTTGATGTCTTCGATGTCTTCCAGCCCCACCGCCACGCGCAGCATGCCTTGCGTGATGCCGGCAGCTTCGCGCTGCGCTTCGCTCAGGCGCCCGTGCGAGGTGGTGGCCGGGTGCGTGATGGTCGTCTTGGTGTCGCCCAGGTTGGACGTGACCGAGCAGATCTGCGTCGCATCGGAAACCGCCCAGGCACCTGCACGCTCACCCTTGACCACAAAGGACAGCACCGCGCCGCCCAGGCCACGCTGTTGCTTCATGGCCAGCTCATGCTGTGGGTGCGAGGCCAGCCCGGGGTAGTACACGCGCTCCACCGCGGGCTGCGTTTCCAGCCACTGCGCCAGCTGCAAGGCGCGTGCACTTTGCGCTTCCATGCGGATGGTCAAGGTTTCCATGCCCTTGAGCACCACCCAGGCATTGAAGGGCGACAGGCTCAGGCCTGCACTGCGCATCACCGGGACGAACTTGGCCTGGATCAATTCTTCAGGACCGCACAGCGCACCGGCGATGACCCGGCCCTGGCCATCCAGGTACTTGGTGCCGCTGTGCATGACCAGGTCGGCGCCCAGCTCGACCGGGCGCTGCAGCGCCGGGCTGCAAAAACAGTTGTCCACCGCCAGCAGGGCGCCGGCACTGTGGGCGATGTCAGCCAGGGCGCGGATGTCGCACACCTCGGTCAGCGGATTGGTGGGGCTTTCGGCAAACAGCAGTTTGGTGCTGGGTTGCAGCGCGGCCTTCCAGGCCCCCACGTCAGTCTGGGACACGAAGCTGGTCAGCACACCAAACTTGGCGAAGTCCTGGAACAACTTGATCGTGGAACCAAAGGTGCTTTGTGAGCACACCACATGGTCACCGGCCTTGAGCAGGCCCAGGATGATCATGGTGATGGCCGACATGCCACTGCTGGTGCCGATGCAACCGGTGGTGCCCTCCAGCGCCGCCAGGCGGCGCTCCATCATCGTCACCGTGGGGTTGCTGAAGCGGCTGTAGACGAAGGCGTCTTCTTCGTTGGCAAAGCGGCGTGCGGCGGTGGCCGCGTCGGGGTGGTTGAAGGAACTGGTGATGAACAAGGCCTCGGAGTTTTCGCCCCAGGCGGTGGCCGGCAGACCTTCACGCACGGCCAGCGTGTCCAGTCGGGTGCCCTCAGGCAACTTGATTCTCGGAATCATGATCAGTCCTCGGGCCCCTGCAGGGCCAGACGCGAGCGCGACCCGTCCTCTTCATCTTCAAACTGCAACTTGCGCTGCGCTTGCATGGCGGCGAAGTCTTCCACGCTGACATCGCCGGTCACGTAGTGCCCATCGAAACAACTGGCTTCAAACCCGCGGATCTTCGGGTTGAGCGCGGCCACCACGCGCTTCATGGCGTCCACGTCCTGGTAGATGAGCTGATCGGCGCCAATGAAGGCGCGGATTTCTTCGATGCTGCGGTTGTGCGCAATCAGCTCTTCCTTGGTCGGCATGTCGATGCCGTACACATTGGGAAAACGCACCGGCGGCGCCGCACTGGCCATGTAGACCTTGCGCGCGCCTGCCTCACGGGCCATCTGCACGATTTCCTTGCTGGTGGTGCCGCGCACGATGCTGTCGTCCACCAACAGCACGTTGCGGCCCTTGAATTCCATGCCAATGGCATTGAGCTTTTGGCGCACGCTCTTCTTGCGCACGCCCTGCCCGGGCATGATGAAGGTGCGGCCGACGTAGCGGTTCTTCACAAAGCCCTCGCGGTAGGGCTTGCCCAAGCGGTGCGCCAATTGCATGGCGCTGGGGCGGCTGCTTTCGGGGATGGGAATGACCACATCGATGTCCGACGGCGGCAGTGTGCTGATGACCCGCTGGGCCAGCGTTTCACCCAGGTTCAGCCGCGCGTGGTAGACCGACACGCCGTCCAACACCGAGTCGGGCCGGGCCAGGTAGACGTACTCGAACATGCACGGGTAGAGCTGCGGGGTCTCGGCGCACTGGCGGGTGTGCACATGACCTTGCAGGTCGATGTAGATCGCTTCACCGGGCGCCACGTCGCGCACCAGGCGGTGCGCCGTGCCTTCCAGCGCCACCGACTCGCTGGCCACCATGAATTCACGCCCGCTCTCGGTCAGCGCCTCGCCAAAACACAGCGGCCGAATGCCATAGGGGTCGCGAAAGGCCAGCAAACCGTGCCCGGCGATCAGCGCGATGACGGCGTAAGAACCTTTGATGCGGCGGTGCACGGCGCCCACAGCCTTGAAGACGTGTTCGGGCGTCAGCGGCAAGTCGCGCGCCACCAGTTCCAGTTCATGCGCCAACACATTGATCAGGACTTCGGTGTCGCTTTCGGTGTTGATGTGGCGGCGGTCGATGTCGAAAAGCTCTTCCTTCAGCGCCTGCGCGTTGGTCAGGTTGCCGTTGTGCACCAACACAATCCCGTAGGGCGCATTGACGTAGAAGGGCTGCGCTTCTTCTTCGCTGTAGGCGTTGCCTGCCGTGGGGTAGCGGCACTGGCCCAGGCCCACGGTGCCCAGCAGCGTGCGCATGTTGCGGGTGCGAAACACGTCGCGCACCATGCCGCGCGCCTTGTGCATGTAGCACTTGGTGCCCTGCATGGTGACGATGCCGGCTGCGTCCTGCCCACGGTGCTGCAACAGCAGCAGCGCGTCGTAGATCAACTGGTTGACGGGCGAGGTGGAAATGGCGCCAACGATGCCGCACATGGTAGGTGGATGTCCTGGTGGGTGCCGGTTCAGGTGCGCACCAGGCGCGCCACCGGTTCGGGTAACAAAGGCTTGAGGGTGGCCAAGGCTTGACCCAGCCAGCGCGCGCCTTCGGACGTTCGCCAACCCTTCGATTGTGAGGCCGGCGTGAGCGCCACCACCGTGGCCACCGCCAGCAACAACACCGCACCGCGCAGCACACCAAACAGAGCGCCCAGCAGCCGGTCAACCACCGACAGCGGCGTGGCGTGGATCAGCAGACGCACCAACCGCGCCAGCAGCGCCCAAACGATCAAGGCACCGATGAAGGCCAGCGCAAAGGCCAGCCCCAGATTCAGCGCCGAGCCCGCAGCGCCGAGCGGAATGTGGGGCCCCAGCCAGGGCGCAGCCCACTGCGCAACGAACCAGGCCACCACCCACCCGGCCAGTGACAGACACTCAAAAACAAAGCCGCGCACCAGGCCCACCACCATGGACAGCGCCAGCACCGACACCAACGCCCAGTCCAGCCAAGACAGGTCAGGAATCACAGCGCCAGGATGTTGGCCTGCATGCCGCTGGCTTTGACCTTGGCCGCCACCGCGTCAGCCTCTTTGCGGGTGGGAAAGGGCCCTACCCTGACCCGCGTGCGCTTGCCACTGGCTGTCTCCACGTCCTGGGTGTAGCTCTTCAGTCCCAACTGCTCCAACTTCTGCCGTGCAGCACGCAGTCGATCGCTGTCGTTGTAGGCCCCAACCTGGACCACAAATCTGCCGTTGCCAGCGGCCGCTTCCACAGCAGGCGGTTGCAGCTTGGCGGCAGTGGCAGGTCGCGACGCCGCAGCGGCAGGCAAAGC
>JANMHH010000423.1:0-22987 GCA_031375065.1 Rubrivivax sp.
GGCAGCCAGTGGGACAAGGGCAAGGGCTGCGACACCTTCGGCCCCACCGGCCCCTGGCTGGTGACCACCGACGAGGTGGGCGACGTCCACAACCTGTCGATGTGGCTGGACGTCAACGGCAAGCGCTTCCAGACCGGCAACACCAAGACCATGGTCTTCAGCGTGGCGCAGATCGTCAGCCACCTGAGCCAGTTCATGACGCTCAACCCCGGTGACCTGATCACCACCGGCACGCCGCCCGGCGTGGGCCTGGGGCAAAAGCCGTCGCCGGTTTACCTGAAGCCCGGCGACGTGATGACACTGGGCATCGAAAAGCTGGGCGACCAGCGCCAGACCGTGCATGCCTGGGACCTGGCCTTGATCGACGGTTGAGGCTGCGCACCATGACCGCTGCCGCCAGCCCAGCTTCCAGCGCAACCATCAGTGCTGGCACCCGTGCTGGCACCAGCCCTGGCATGAGCGCGAGCCCCATCACCAGCCCCACCATCCGCATCCACGCCGCCGACAACGTGGTCATTGCGCGCCGCCAGCTGCTGGGCGGCACGGTGATCACTGAAGAAGGCTTCACAGTCAGCGGGCTGGTGCCACCGGGCCACAAGGTGGCGACCACGGCCATCGCGGCGGGCGAGCCAGTGCGCCGCTACAACCAGGTCATCGGCACCACCACGCAGGCCGTCGCTGCGGGCCAGCACGTGCACTCGCACAATCTGGCCTTCAGCAGCTTCGAGCGTGCGCACGACCCCAGCGCCGGTGCCAGCCCCACCGCCTACGCACCCCACCCCGCCACCTTCATGGGCATCGTCCGGCCCGACGGGCGCGTGGCCACACGCAACTACATTGGCGTGCTGACCAGCGTGAACTGCAGTGCTACCGCAGCGCGCGCCATTGCCGACCACTTCCGCCGCGACATCCACCCCGAGGCCTTGGCAGCCTTCCCCAACGTCGACGGCATCGTGGCCCTGACCCACGGCATGGGCTGCGCCACCGCCAGCGACGGCGAAGAACTGCAGGTTCTGCGTCGCACGCTGGGCGGCTATGCGCGCCACGCCAACTTCGCCGCCGTGCTGGTGGTGGGCCTGGGCTGCGAAACCAACCAGATCCAGGGCCTGGTGGCGCAAGAAGGCCTGCAGGAAGGCGCCTGGCTGGTCACCTTCAACATCCAGGACACCGGTGGCACCGCCAAGACCGTGGCGCGCGGCATCGAAGAGATCAACCGCCTGCTGCCCCACGCCAACCAGGTGCAGCGTGTGCCCGTGCCCGCCAGCCACATCACCGTGGGCCTGCAATGCGGCGGCAGCGACGGCTACAGCGGCATCAGCGCCAACCCGGCGCTGGGCGCCGCGGTCGACCGCCTGGTGCGCCACGGCGGCACCGCCATCCTGAGCGAAACGCCCGAGATCTACGGCGGCGAACATCTGCTGACCCGCCGCGCCGTCAGCACCGCCGTGGCCGACAAACTGCTGGACCGCATCCGCTGGTGGGAGACCTACACCGCGCGCAACGGCATGCAGATGGACAACAACCCGTCGGCCGGCAACAAAGCCGGCGGCCTGACCACCATCCTGGAAAAGAGCCTGGGCGCCATCGCCAAGAGCGGCACCACCAACCTGGTCGACGTGTACCAGTTCGCTGAACGTGTGTCGGCCAAGGGCTTTGTCTACATGGACACACCTGGCTACGACCCGGTCAGCGCCACCGGCCAGGTGGCCGGCGGTGCCAACCTGATCTGCTTCACCACCGGCCGTGGTTCGGCCTACGGCTGCGCGCCCTCGCCTTCGCTCAAGCTCAGCACCAACACCGCGTTGTGGGTCAAGCAGGAAGACGACATCGACATCGACTGCGGTGGCATCGTGGAAGGCACCGACACCGTAGAGGCCTGCGGCGAGCGCATCTTTCAATTGATGTTGGCCACCGCCAGCGGCCGCAGCACCAAGAGCGAGCTGCACGGCTACGGCCAAAACGAGTTTGTGCCCTGGCAACTGGGTGCGGTGATGTAGTCTGACGGGCTCGCACGCCGGGCGACATTCCTGCCGCCACGCCAGCCGACACGCTTTCTGCGCCACCCAGTCCACCATGCACTTCATTCCTGCCGCCGCCCTGCAGGGCGAACCCACCCACCAGCACTGGAGCCTGGCCTTCTTTGAAGGTCAACTGCTGCTGCCTGAAGACGACAGCACGCTGCTGGCCCCGCTGGCCGATCGCGGCTGGCAGCCTTATGCCGAGGTGCGCCACTACCTGGGCCTCTTGGAAGGCCTGGACTGCTGGGCGCTGCGCCTGGGTCAGGTGCCCGAAGGCTGGCGCCCGGCCCCGTTGCGCGCCGCCATGATGGGCCTGCCGCAGCCCCTGGCGGGTTTGGCCGGGCGCGCTGCGCAAGTGCTGGACTGGGACCGCACCCACCGCTTCTGCGGCGCCTGCGGCACGCCTACCGAGCACCTGGCAGGTGAACGCGCACGCAAGTGCCCGGCCTGCGGGCAAACCGCCTACCCGCGCATCAGCCCGGCCATGATGGCCTTGGTCTGGCGGCCCGGGCAGGTGCTGCTCGCGCGCGCGCCGCACTACAGCAACCGCATGTACAGCGCCTTGGCCGGTTTTGTTGAGGCCGGCGAGTCCATTGAAGACTGTGTGCGCCGCGAAGTGGCCGAAGAAGTGGCCGTGCAGGTCGACGAATTGCGCTACTTCGGCAGCCAGAGCTGGCCCTTCCCCAACAGCTTGATGATTGCCTTCACGGCACGCTGGACTGGCGGCGACATCATGCCCCAGGCCAGTGAAATCGAGGACGCGCAGTGGTTTGGCATTGACCATCTGCCCAACATCCCGCCCCGGTTTTCGATCTCCGGGCACTTGATCCGGGACACGGTGCTGGCCATGCAGGCCCAGGGCGGCTTGCTTTAACAAAACGCCAGCTCAAGGTCCGGCACGGCTGTTGGCAGATAGAGGGAAAAAGCATGCACGAGATCAACTGCCCACACTGCAAAAAAGCCTTCAAGGTTGACGAGGCCGGTTACGCCGACATCCTGAAGCAGGTGCGCAACGGCGAGTTTGAACAGCAGCTGCATGAGCGGCTGGAACTGGCCGAAAAGGACAAGCTCAAAGCCATCGAGTTGGCCACCGCCCGCGCTGACTCCGAACTGCAGAAATCTGCGGCAGCCAAAGATGCTCAGATCCAGGGCTTGATGGCCAAGTTGGATGCCGGCGAGGTGGCCCGCCAGCTGGCTGTGGCCGAAGCCCGCAGCGCCTTGGAAAAAGAACGCGACACGCTGGCCAACGAACTGGCCCAGACCAAGCTGGCCCAGCAGGCCACGGCCAAGCTGGCCGATGCGACACTGGTCCATGAACTGCAGAAAGCTGCTGCTGCAAAGGACACACAGATTCAAGGCCTGGCGGCCCAACTGGCTGCCGTCGAGATGGCCCAGAAGCTGGCCGTTGCCGAAGCGGTGAGCCCGGTCGCCCAAGAACGTGACCAGCTGAGAGGCGGCCTTGAACGTGCGGCGCTTGAAAAGCAGTTGGCCGAAAAGGCGCTGAAGGACAAGTACGAAACCCAGATCAAGGACCGCGACGACGCCATCGAACGCCTGCGCGACATGAAGGCTCGCCTGTCGACCAAGATGGTCGGCGAAACCCTGGAGCAGCACTGCGAGACCGAGTTCAACCGCCTTCGCGCCGCCGCTTTTCCCAAGGCCTATTTCGAGAAAGACAACGACGCGCGAAGCGGCAGCAAAGGCGACTTCATCTTTCGCGAGTTGGACGACGCAGGCACCGAGGTGGTGTCCATCATGTTCGAGATGAAGAACGAAAGCGACGGCACGGCCACCAAGAACAAAAACGAGGACTTCCTGAAGGAGCTGGACAAGGACCGCGCCACCAAGGGCTGCGAGTACGCGGTGCTGGTCAGCCTGCTGGAACCCGACAGCGAGCTCTACAACACCGGCATCGTTGACGTGGGCCACCGCTTCCCCAAGATGTACATCGTGCGTCCGCAGTTCTTCCTGCCCATGATCACGCTGCTGCGCAACGCGGCGATGAACTCGCTGCAGTACAGGTCGGAGCTGGCATTGGTGCGAGCGCAAAACGTCGATATCACCAACTTCGAGGGCAAGCTCGAGACCTTCAAGGCAGCGTTTGCGAAGGACTACGAACTGGGTTCACGCCACTTCCAAACCGCGATCGACGAAATCGACAAGTCGATCATCCACATGCAAAAGACCAAGGATGCGCTGCTCAGCACCGTGCGAAGCCTGCGCCTGGCCAACGACAAGGCGCAGGACGTGACGATCAAGAAGCTGACGCGCGGCAATCCGACCATGGCCGCCAAGTTTGATGAGCTCAAGGGTCAAGACCCTGCTGATGTGAGTTGAATCGGGGCAGTCGGCTCAGCGGCCATTGCCTGGCATGCACCCGATCGTGCTTCGAGTTCACATGCGTCCGCAACTTGCTATGCTTTGAACAACAGATCGGTGATCGGTCGGCGCCTGGCGCCGCACACCCGACCCCCACCAAGCCGTTGATGAGATTCCCAGCATGTTGATTCGCCTGATCTACCTGAGCCGACCGGTCGGCCCACCGTCCGCTGCGCTGACCGAATCGATCCTGCGCCAGGCCCACGCCTGGAACGCGCAGAACGACATCTCGGGCGTTCTTTGCGAGGGTCAGGGTGTTTATCTGCAGGTCTTGGAGGGTGAGCGGGGGGCGGTGACGCAGCTCTACGCGCGCATCTTCAAGGACCCGCGTCATGCCGATCTGGAACTGCTGCACTGTGAGAGCATCACCGAGCGCCGCTACGCTGGCTGGTCGATGGCGCAGGTCAGCCTGTCCGACGTGGATCCGCAAACCAAAATCGTCTGGCCGCAGTTTGATCCCTACTCGGCCAACGGCACGCTGGTCATGACGCGGATCGACGAACTGGTGGCCGGCGGCAGCCCGCTGCAGGCGCCGTCAAACTGAACCGTCACACCGCCAGGGCTGGCCCTTGCGGCTCTTTTCACAGCAGCACACCGCAGCGAGACTTCACCCATGCTGATCCGTTTGATTTATGCCAGCCGCACTTCGGGCACCCTCACACCCATCGACGTCAAGGACATCGTCAACAAGTCGCAGCGCAACAACCGCCCACTGGGCGTCACCGGGGCGCTGATTCTGTCGAATGGCATCTTCCTGCAGTGCCTGGAAGGCGACCACCTGGTGGTCAACACGCTGTACCACCGCATCCTGTTGGACTCGCGCCATCGCGAACCCGCGGTGTTGTCGCTGGGCGAAATTTCCACCCGCTTGTATGGCGGCTGGGCGATGGGCCTGGTGTCCACCACCGAAGCCAACGCCAAGCTGTTCCTGAAGTACTCACCCAGCGCCGAGTTCGACCCGTATCACATCAGACCGGCGGCGCTGGACGCGTTGTTTGCCGAACTGATCGAGCACTCGCGGACCTTGACCGGAACGTTGACGCAGGGCTGACCCGGCCAGGCGGTTTCACCGCCCCGCCGAACAAGGCATCTGCCGTGGCCTGGGCGCCCTCAGGCCACGTCCACCACCAAGCGCTGCACACCCACGCGACAGCTGGACACCTCGACCAGCACGCGCCCGCTGCCCTGGGCTACCAGCGTGACAAAGCGCTCATGACCGTTGCCACGGGTCCACGGTGAAAACACGCTGGGGCCACCGTAGAGACCACCACCCCAACCGTCCAGGTGCCCAATCTCCACCACCGACTCAAACGGGGCCAGCAAGGTCAGGCCCTCGGCCCTTGCCGTCAGCCGCAGCGGCTCCACGTGCGGCAGGCCCTTGGCCGATGGCACGCCGCAGGTGCCCATGTAGCCGTGGTTGGCCACGCGAATGTGGATGCGGGTGTGGCCGTCGGCCTGCTCTTGGCCGACCAAGCTCAGGCTCACGCGCGGCACCAGCGCGGCCACGCGCAAGAAGGCCGCGCTTTGTGAATCGCAGGTTTCGGGCAGGCGCTCGTAGGGCGGGTTCCAGATGCCCACGCGCGGGTCAAAGCCGTTCACTTCCACTTCGCCCAGCTGTGGGTGCTGCACTTTTTTCCAGCTGCCGAACAGGCGGCCGGCGTTGTGCTGGGTGTCAAACGTGGCCAGCGCGCGCATGTCCTTGCGGGTGAATTTGGAGTAGTGGTCGACAAAGGGCTTCTTGCGTTCGATGCCGAGTTGTTTGAACACGTCCCACAGTTCGACCACATAGGCCAGCGCGCCACGTTGGTAGTAGGCGTAGTCGGACAGGTCGCCGTGCAGCGGCTTGTCGGGCTCGTACAAAAACTCGTGGTAGCCGCTCACGGTGGCATAGCCGGTGTGCTCGGTCATCCAGGCTTCCACCTGTTCGTAAATGCCCAGGTCGCCGGGGTTCATCTTGGCGTCGGGCTTGTCGCCCAGTGGCCGTATCAGCACGCCACCAAAGGTGTGCAGGTTGAGCCAGACCATGATGTTGGGGTGGCGGGTGGCAAAGTCCATCACGGCGCGGGTCTCAGGCGCACTGCCGGGGTAGTGGCCGGCGCCGACTTGCTGCGGCTCGGGCGCCCACATGTAGGGGAAATTGCGGTTGAAGTCGTACAGGTTGTCGCCCAGGAAATAGGGCTCGGGGATGGTGCGGCCGTCGAAGTGTTCGATGCGGCCTTCAGGGTAAAGGCGGAAGAAAGGGCCTTCATCCTCGGGCATGCGCGCCACCATCACAGCGGGCACCAGGGGTTGGCCGTCGTCGCCACGCAGCTCCACCAGCTCGCCGTCGGGGTCGGCGCGGCGCATGTAGCCGACCTGGCCGTCACCGTCCACGTCTTCTGACAACCAACGCGCATGGCCGCGGTTCATGCGGTCGTCTACCGGGCTTGAACGCACGTAGCGGCCGCGTTTCAAAACCTCTTCGGCGCCGTCAGGCGAAATGCGCGGCACCACGTAGAACAAGGTTTCGCGGATGCTCTGTGCCATGGCAACAGGCAAGGGTTTGCCGCCAGCCGTGTTGGCACCCTGGTGGATGGCCAGGATGTCTTCGGCAATGGCCAGCGCCACGCTGGAGCCGCACACTTCACTGGCGTGCATGTTGCCGTCGATCCAGACGGCGGGGCGGGCCTGGCCGGGTTGGCCAGGGTCACGCCCAATGGTCAGCAGCGGGATGTCGCGGCCTTGCGCGCTTTGGCCGATGGTGCTGACGTGCGCCAGGCCCGGGTGTTGTTTCGCCCAGGCGGCGAGCTGGGCTTGGATCTCGGCGTAATCAAGGTACTTCTGGCGGAACATGCGCGCTCCCTTTTGGGCGTGAGGGTTGAAGAAAGGATGTTGCTTGAACGGCGTGTCGGTCCGCTCAGGTGATTCCCAGCAATTTGAAGGTTTGGCGACCCAGCTCGGTGGCGGGGTCGGCCAGGTCCAAAGCCACGTCAAAGTGGTTGCGCCCGTCCATTTCCATGACGTGGCACGGGGTGCCCGCCGCATGCAAGGCGCTGGCGAACTGCCGGCTCTGGGCCTTGAAGGCGTCGGTCTCGATCTGGCCCCAACAGACCAGGGCGGGCGGAAAGCCAGCCAGGTTTTGGAAAGCCGGGCTCTGCTGTTGGGCTTGGACTTCGGTCAGGCCCAAGGCGTCGTTGATGCACGTACCGATCAACGGTTGCAAATCGAAGATGCCCGAAATCAGCACGGCGGCGCTGGGCCTTGCATCCGGGTTTGCAGCAGGGCGTGCGCTGGGCCGCGCAGCTGCTGGGGGCTGCTCAGCGAACTCAGCCGCCCGCAGGCAACACATGGCCGCCAGGTGCGCGCCGGCCGAACTGCCCGCCACCACGATGCGGCGGTCGTCGATGCCCCACTGCGCGGCACCCTCGGCCAGAATCTGCAGCACCTGCCGGCACTCGGCCACGATGCGGCCCACGCTGGCGGCAGGCGCCAGCGTGTAGTCGAAGGCGCAAAACGCCACGCCGCGCTCGATGCACTGGGCCGCTGAAAAAAGCGAGTCCTGCGCCGACAGTTCTTGCCAGTAGCCGCCGTGGATGAACACCAGGACCGGCACACCTTGTGCCGGTGAATGGGCCGGCAAGCACAGGTCCATGCGCTGCGCCGGCTCTGGCCCGGTGCGCACGTCCAACCAGCGCCCGCCCAGCGCCACGGCCTGTTCGCGGGCCCGGCGGCTTTGCTCGACGTAAGCCTGAATGAAGGGCTGGTAGTTGCCGCCGATGCACGAGCTGGGCGAGTACGCCAATTCGCGCTCAGCGGCGGACATCGGCGATGCGGTCGCAGGCAAACCGTCCACGGGGTCGCTCAGGTGGGAACCGCTCAAGAGACCTCGGCTTCAGCGCTGCGGCATGTTGGCCGCGCTGTAGACCAGCGACACCGTGGCGTCGTCGGGAACCGGTGGCATGGTGCGGTTCCAGGCCAGCCAGGCGTCACGCATGGCTTGCAAGCGGCCGCTCTGGCGCGCGCCCAAGTTGGCGCGCTCGCGCGGGTCGGCCTCCACGTCAAACAGGTACTCGTGTTCGTCGACCTTCAGATACTTCCAGCGGCCTGAACGCAGCGCCCGCTGGTCGCGGTGCAACATGCGCCAGTACAGATCGCGGTCGATGCGCTGGGTGGGGTCGCGCAGCACCGGCAACATGGACACGCCGTCGATCGGGTGGGTGCTGGAAGGTGTGCCACCGCCGGCGTCCAGCAGCGTGGCCGACCAGTCCATCGTCATGCAGTGCTGGGTGGACGTTTGACCCGGCGCGATCACAGCCGGCCAGTGCGCGATCCAGGGCACGCGGATGCCACCTTCGGTGAGGTCCATCTTGCCGCCCACCAAAGGCCAGTTGTCCGAGAAGCGCTCGCCGCCGTTGTCGCTGGTGAAGACCACCAGCGTGTTGTCGGCCAGGCCCTCGGCGCGCAAGGCCTGGATCAGCTGGCCGATGCCTTCGTCCATGTGGTGGATCATGCGCAGGTAGGTCTGCACGTTGCCACCGTCCAGGTGCGCCAAGCTGGGCAGGCTGCGCGCCAGCGCTTCGTCTTCGCGGGTTTCCCAAGGCCAGTGCGGCGCGGTGTAGTGCAGGCTCAGGAAAAACGGCGAACCGCTGCGGGCGGCGGCGGCGCGCTGGCGAACGTGGGCCACGGCACGCTGTGACAAAAGGTCGGTGAGGTAGCCGCCCTCGTGGTGTTCGCTGTCCCCCAGGTACAGGTCGTGGTCACCCCGCCCTGACCGGTGGGTGAAGTAGTCCACTCCCCCGGCCATGATGCCGTAGAACTCGTCGTAGCCCGAGCGCAGCGGGCCAAAGTCGGGCGGGTAGCCCAGGTGCCATTTGCCGATCAAGGCGGTGCTGTAGCCGGCCGTGCGCAGGCAGGACGGCAGTGTGGGCAGGTCGGCCGGCAGCCCCAGCCGCGCGTCACCTCGCGACTTGCTGTTGATGGGCTCTTCCATCGCGCCGCGCAGGCGGTACTGGTAGCGCATGGTCATCAGCGCAAAGCGCGTGGGCGAACACACCGACGAATTGGCGTAGCCCTGGGTGAAGCGCAAACCACCGGCCGCCAACGCGTCCAGGTGCGGCGACACGGCGCCAAAGTCGGCCGGCCGGCCGCCGTAACAGCCCAGGTCGGCGTAGCCCAGGTCGTCGGACACGATGAAGATGATGTTGGGTTGCGACATGCGGTGCGATGAGCTGTGGTCCGGCCGTTGATGGCGCGCAGCGCCGGAGTTTTGGATCGTGCTTCGGGATTGACCAGCGCAAGGCGCCGCGCAGCGTTGACGGCTGACTTTACCAACCGCTCTGGTCGCTCCAAGGCCGTTGGGCTCCTTTGTGTTGACGACTGCGGGTTAGCGATGAGTCACCACCGCAGGCAAAATGTCGACAGCTGCCGTAAGGCAGGTCCGCGACACTCACGCGGCGTACCGCTGGTTCGTTTCACCCGCCCATCCCCTTAGCCGCCGCTTCGCCCAACCCATCATGTCTGCCCAAGCCCCCCTTCTGAGCCAACGCGACCAGGGTCGCCACAGCTACAACCGCGACGAACTGCTGTCGTGCGGGCGTGGCGAGCTGTTCGGCCCGGGCAACGCGCGTTTGCCGCTGCCCAACATGCTGATGGTGGACCGCATCGTGCGCATCGACGACAGCGGCGGCGACCATGGCAAAGGCGTGCTGGAAGCCGAACTCGACATCCACCCCGACCTGTGGTTTTTTGGCTGTCACTTCGAAGGCGACCCGGTGATGCCTGGCTGCCTGGGCCTGGACGCGCTGTGGCAACTGGTGGGCTTTTGGCTGGGCTGGCGCGGCAACCCGGGGCGCGGGCGCGCGCTGGGCGCGGGCGAAGTCAAGTTTTTCGGCCAGGTGCTGCCCACGGTGAAGAAGGTCAGCTACCGCCTGGACTTGAAGCGCGTGATCGAACGCAAGCTGGTGATGGGCATTGCCGACGGCCGCATGTACGCCGACGGCCGTGAAATCTATGCCGCCACCGACCTGAAGGTGGGGCTGTTCACCTCGACGGAGAACTTCTGATGCGGCGTGTTGTGGTCACCGGCCAGGGCATCATTTCCAGCCTGGGCAATTCGCTGGATGCGGTGTCGCAAAGCCTGCGCGAAGGTCGCTCGGGCATTCGCGCCAACGCCAAGTACACCGAGTTGGGCATGCGCTGCCAGGTCAGTGGGCGGCCCGACATCAACCTGGAAGAACAGATCGACCGGCGCGTGCTGCGCTTCATGGGCGACGCGGCGGCTTATGCCTATCTGTCCATGAAGCAGGCCATTGAGCAGTCTGGCCTCACGCCTGAACAGGTGTCCAACCCACGCACCGGTTTGGTCGCCGGCTCGGGCGGCGCGTCCAGCTTCAACCAGGTCTGGGCGGCGGATACGCTGCGTGCCAAGGGCATCAAGCGCGTGGGGCCCTTCATGGTGACGCGCACCATGGGCAGCACGGTGTCGGCCTGCCTGGCCACGCCGTTTGGCATCAAGGGCGTCAACTACTCGATCACCTCGGCCTGCTCCACCAGCGCCCATTGCATTGGCCACGCCGCACAGCTGATCGCCTGGGGCAACCAGGACGTGGTTTTTGCCGGTGGTGGCGAAGAAGAAAGTTGGGAGCTGTCGCTGCTGTTTGACGGCATGGGCGCGATGTCCAGCGCCTTCAACGACCGGCCTGAGGTGGCTTCACGCGCTTTTGATGCGGCGCGCGACGGTTTTGTCATCGCCGGCGGCGGCGGCATGCTGGTGCTGGAAGCGCTGGAGCATGCGCAGGCGCGTGGCGCCCACATCCTGGCCGAGCTGGTGGGTTTTGGCGCCACGTCGGATGGCCAGGACATGGTGGCTCCTTCGGGCGAAGGCGCCGTGCGCTGCATGCAGCAGGCCCTGGCCACCGTGAAGGCACCGGTTGACTACATCAACGCCCACGGCACGTCCACCCCGGTAGGCGACCTGGCCGAGCTGGGCGCCGTGCGCCAGGTCTTTGGCGACCAGGTGCCGCCGATCAGCTCCACCAAATCGCTGTCCGGGCATTCGCTGGGTGCGGCCGGGGTGCAGGAAGCCATTTACTCGCTGCTGATGATGCAGGGCGACTTTGCCGCGGCCTCGGCGCACATCGAAAACCTGGACCCGGCTGCGCAGGGCCTGCCGATCCTGCAGCAACGGCTGGACGCGCCGCTGAACACGGTGCTGTCCAACAGCTTCGGCTTCGGGGGCACCAACGCCACGCTGGTGTTTTCAAGGTTCACGGGCTGAACGCTGGCGCTGCGCCTGCGGCGCGGCCTTCAGTGGCCTGGCTCAACCGAGGCTGAAGGGGCTGGAAGGGCTGCAGGGGCGTCGGCCTTGCCGGCCAACAGTTCGGCAAGCAGCAGGTCTTTGGCCTCCCACTGCTCGTCGACCCAGGCGTTGATGCGCTGGCGGTAGGCCTTGTCGCCCATCGGGTCGCTGCCCAGCACACCGGCTGGAATGGGGCGCTGCTGAACGCGCACCACCACCTGGTCCAGACGGCCGCAAAGCAGGTCCCAGAACTGCGGCGTGCCTTGCGGGTAGGCGATCGTCACGTCCAGCAGCGCTTCGAACTGCTCGCCCATGGTGGCCAGTGCGATGCCCAGGCCGCCAATCTTGGGTTTCAGCAGGTGCCGATACGGGCTGCGCTGTTGTTGGTGCTTGGCCGCGGTGAAGCGTGTCCCTTCGACGAAATTGATCACCGTGGTGGGGATCAGCTTGAACTTCTCGCAGGCTTGGCGCGTGGTCTCGAGGTCTGCACTGCGTGCGCCATGGCCACGCCCGCGTTTCATGAACGGAAAGTCCAGTGCCCACCACGACAGACCGATGACGGGCACCCAGATCAGCTCGCGCTTCAGAAAGAACTTCAGGAAGGGAATGCGGCCGTGGAAAACACGTTGCAACACCAGGATGTCGACCCAGCTCTGGTGGTTGCTGGACACCAGGTACCAGCCGCGTTCGTGCAAACCATCCAGACCCTGCACATCCCAGCGCGCTTGCGGGCGCACGGCTTCGATCCACGCATTGTTCAGGGCCACCCAGGTCGAGGCCAGGCCATTCAAGGCCCGGTCAGCCACCCGCCGCACGCCAGGCACAGGCAACAGCAACTTCACCAGCGAGGGCGGCACCAGGCTCAGCGACACCAGCAAGGTGTTCAGGCCCAGCAGGAAACCCGTCAAGGCGCCGCGCAAGGCAGAGGGCAAGCGATACAGCATGGGCAAAGGTTGGATCAGTGGAACAGGCAGCTTATGCCAGGACGATGACAAGGGGCGCGGCCCAAGCACCGCTGGCTTCGATTCTGCTGCATGGCGCTCTGCAGCCGCCGCCGGGCCGCTGCGGCCGCGGGCGTTGCGCCGCTCTACTCCTTGGCTGAACGGGCCAGGCGAAAGCCCAGGTCGGCCGCCCGGTAAGACCGCGTCTGTGCATGGCGCGCCGCCGCCCGAATCGAGGCCTGCGAACTGGCCCAGCTGCCACCGCGCACCACGTGCCGGGTGCAGTCGCCGCTGATGCGCGGCTTGGCGTCGCGTGGCGCACCGGTGTGGTTGGGGTTCCAGCAGTCCTGCGTCCACTCGGCCACGTTGCCCATCATGTCGACCAGACCGAAATTGTTTTTGCTGAAGTAGCCGCTCGGCACCGGGTGCGGGTAACCGTCACTGCAGGTGAAGGCGTCGGGCCACTCCAGCTTTTGCGCCAAGGCTTCATCGGCCACGTTGGCATGGCGGCACGCCCGGCTGGAGCGGTCGGCCGCCCACGGCTTGACCGTGTTCCAGGTGCGCGAAAAGAAGCCCGCGGTGTCGCTCCAAGGACGCGGCGTGGTGGTGCCGGCCCGCGCGGAAAACTCCCATTCGGCTTCGCTGGGCAAGCGCAGCCGCTCAGCCGCCCCACCCAGCCACAGCAGATAGGACTGCACATCGTTCCAACTCACGCACACCACGGGGTGGCTGTCGGTTTGCGCGTAGCCGGGCGAGCGCCAATTGGCCGCCGGCTGTGCCACCCACTGGCCACCCTTGCCGGGCACCAGGCAGCCGGGCTGCGGCCCCTCGGCTTCGGTCACGTGGCCGGTGGCTTCGACGAACTTGCGGAATTGCAAGACCGTGACCTCATGCGTGCCCAGCTCGAAATTGCCCACCTTGACGGTGTGCTGCGGCTGCGCGGCTTCATCGACCAGGCTGCCTTCGCCCAGTTCATCGAAGTCGGCGCCCATCTGATACTCGGCGCCGGAAACGCGGGTCAGGACCAGGGCCTGCAAAGCGGCCAGCCGCAACGGTTCCTTGTCGGCCGCGACCGGGCGCGCGGCCACGGGCCGGGCCGCGGTGCTGGCGGCCTGCTGCAAAGTCCGGATGGCGGCCTGGGCCATGGCCTGGTAGCGGCCGGCAGGGTACTCCTGCAGATAGGCTTGGTAAGCCTCGGGCGTGTTGGACTGGCGCGCGGTTTCCCAAAACTGCGGTTCGACGCGGGCGCGCTGCTCGGCACGCAGCTGCACGTCCTTCAGCTCCAGCCGCTTGATGGCGGCGCGGGCCAGCGCGACAAAACGACCGCGCGGGTAATGCTGAAGGTAGGCCTCGAAGTGTTCTTTGCCACCACGCGCTTGCACGTCGCGCCAGACAAAGGCGTCGGGGTCCTTGGTGTCGGACGGCACCGGGCTCAACAGGTCGGACAGAGCAACCGGTGCCGGCGCGACAGCCATGGGCACCGCAGCAGCAGGCGTGGCCGCAGGCAACGACGGTGCAGGGGTGTTGACAGCCGTGGCGGATGGCACCGGCAAGGGCGCAGCCGGTGACGTCTGCGCGGAAACCAAGGGCGCAGCTGCAGCCGCACGCAAGCTCGCCAGCTTGATGCGCGCCGCCGCCGCATAAAGGCCGCTGGGGTATTCAACCAAGTAGGCCTGGTAAGCCGCCACCGTGTTGCTGGAATCGGCTGCGGCCCACGCGGCAGCGTCGGCGTTGGCCGGCGCCTGCTGGACCGTGATCTGGGCGTTGCCGGTGGCGATGAAATAGAAGTCGCCGGTCAGGCTGCCTTCCATCCAGGGCTCTTGTTTGCCTTTGGTGGCATCGCGCACGCGAATGGTGACCCGCTTCAGCGCGGTCTCGATCGGCACGCCCTTCTCGTCGATCTGCTTGAGCAAGGCATCGGTGTAGGTGCCGTGTTTGCCGCCGCCGTCTTCGGCCACCGCACCAGGGCGCGTGGCGTAGTGGATCAGCGTGCCACTGGGTGCTTGCACCCGGGCCAGACCCGTGGGGCCAGAGCGGAAGTTGCGGGAATAGGGGTTGTTGCGACAGGCGTCCAGCAACACCAGGTTGACCCCGGCCTTGGAGTCTTCCATGGTGTTGAGCACCAGGCTCAAGGACAGGCTCTGGTTGGGCACGTCTTCTTCGCCCGCCAACTCGGCGTCCACCGTGGGCAGGTAGTTTTCACCGCGCACCTGCAGGCCATGCCCGGCATAGAAAAACAGCGCCACCGAACCCGGCCGGATCAGGTTGCGAAACTCGCGCATCGCACTGCCCACCTGCCGGGTCTGCAGGTTTTCGAAGTAGGCCACTTCGAAGCCCATGCCCTTGAGCTTGTCACGCATGGCGCGCGCGTCGTTGACAGGGTTGCGCAGCGGCGACTCGCGGTAGGCCGCGTTGCCCACCACCAGGGCCACGCGATGTTCGCTGCCCGAGGTCGTCCTGCCCGCCCCTGCCTGCGCCCAGACGGCCCAAGGCATGGCCAGCAAGGTGGCGCAGGCCACCAGGCAGCTGAGCAAACGAGAGCTTGTGTTCGACATGTCCGGATTCCAGATTCAAGCAGCCCCAGGGGGTCTGCGCTTGCACCCACGACACGCTGATTCCAGTGCCGCCGTGGCCACCATATTTTGCGGCCAGTTCCGGCGTTTGTGCCCTCCTCTGTGCGAGGGGTCATGCGGGTGCAGACGCTGCACCCGCATCAAAGCGGGCACATGCAGATGCAGGCACATGCAGGCACAGGTGGGAACAAGGGGGCAGACGACCCCGCTCGCTGGCCGGCTCGGCAATGGGCGACACTTGCGACCCCGCACCACCCGAGCTGCCCCGTGCAATACCCGAACTACGACCCGCAGTCCCCGTTGACACCTCTTTCCGTCGAAGAGCTGGCCGGGCTCGACAGCTTGCTGCAAAACCTGCCCAGCGACACCGCCATGAGCCTGGACGGTTTAGACGGCTACCTGACCGCCTTCGCCATCGGCCCGCCGGCCTTGCGGGACATGCCCAGCGCCGACTGGCTGCCGCTGATCTGGGGCGGCGACACCGCAGGTCCGGACGAGGCGGCCCCCTTCCCCACCAAGCGCCAGCGCAAGAACACGGTGGTGATGAGCCTGCGCCATCTGCGTCACCTGAACCAGCTGCTGCACCATCAGCTGGACGACTGGGAACCCATCTTCAGCGTGGCCGAAAGTGGCCCCGACGAGTTTGCCGACGCGCGCGAGTGGTGCATGGGCTTCCTGCAGGCGGTGGACCTGATGCCCGACGCCTGGGGCGACGTCTGGGCCGACGCTGAGCTCAAGCCGCTGCTGGTGCTGGGCGGTGGCCTGCAAGGCGCGCCTGAAATGATGGATGCGGAACTCGACCTCGACGACCCCGTTCGGTGCGACGAGTTCAGCCGCGCCGTACCCGACGCGGTGCTGCGCTTGATGCAGCAGATCAAACGCTGAAACCCGCTGACCTGGCGCGTGGTTCTGCTGCCAGCAGCGCCGCGCCCAGCGCCTCGGCCACTTCAATGCCGTCGACACCGGCGGACATGATGCCGCCGGCGTAGCCCGCGCCTTCGCCGGCCGGGTACAAGCCCTTGACGTTGAGGCTTTGCCAGTCCTTGCCACGGGTCATGCGCAGCGGTGACGAGGTGCGCGTTTCCACCCCCGTCAGCACCGC
This sequence comes from Rubrivivax sp., assembly GCA_031375065.1. Taxonomy (GTDB): domain Bacteria; phylum Pseudomonadota; class Gammaproteobacteria; order Burkholderiales; family Burkholderiaceae_C; genus Rubrivivax. Next base: position 16,290 of record JANMHH010000423.1, read on the forward strand.
ATCGGCCATCGCAAAGCCCTTGATCTGCCGCTCAAAGGCCGGCAGGGCCTCGCGAATCGCCGCCAGCACATAAGGCGGCAGGCTGGGGCGCTGCGGGTCGGCCAAGGCGGTGAAGTGCACACCGGGCTGGTAGGACGGTTGCACGCTGCCCACCGCGCTGGACGGCTGGCCTTTGATGAAGTCACCCACCAAGGCACCGGGGGCCTGGTAGGCACCGCCGCCCAGCTCGTAGGCGCGCGATTCCCAAAAGCGCTGGAAGGCCATGCCGTCCAGCGGGCTGACAGGTCCTGCCGACTCAGCGCCAGCAGCGCCTTGGCGGTAGTCCTGCGGGCTGATGCCCACCACGATGCCGGCGTTGGCGTTGCGCTCGTTGCGGCTGTACTGGCTCATGCCGTTGGTGACCACGCGGCCTGCTTCGGACGTGGCGGCCACCACCGTGCCGCCCGGGCACATGCAAAAGCTGTAGACGCTGCGGCCATTGCTGGCGTGGTGCACCAGTTTGTAGTCGGCTGCGCCCAGGATCGGGTGGCCGGCGCTGGCGCCAAAGCGCGCGCGGTCGATGACACCCTGCGGGTGTTCAACCCGAAAGCCGACCGAAAACGGCTTGGCCTCCATGAACACGCCGCGCTCGTGCAGCATGGTGAAGGTGTCGCGGGCGCTGTGCCCCAAGGCCAACACCACGTGGTCGGCGTCCAGCTGTTCGCCGCCCTTGAGCGTGAGGCCGCGGATGTGGCCGTCTTCGATGCGCACGTCCACCACCTGCTGCTCGAAACGGATTTCGCCGCCCAGGGCTTCGATATCGGCCCGCATCTTCTCGATCATGCTGACCAGGCGAAAGGTGCCGATGTGCGGCTTGCTGACAAACAGGATTTCTTCGGGCGCGCCGGCCTTGACGAACTCGGTCAGCACCTTGCGCATCAGGTGGCGCGGGTCGCTGATCTGGCTCCACAACTTGCCGTCGCTGAAGGTGCCGGCGCCGCCTTCGCCAAACTGCACGTTGGACTCGGGGTTGAGCACACCCTGGCGCCACAGACCCCAGGTGTCCTTGGTGCGTTGGCGAACTTCTTTGCCACGCTCCAGCACGATCGGCGCCAGCCCCATCTGGGCCAGCACCAAGGCTGCAAACAGGCCACAAGGGCCAAAGCCGACCACCACCGGGCGGGGCCGGCCGCTGGCCCTGAAGTCGGCCGGGGCCTGGGCGACCAGCCGGTACCGGGTGTCGGGTGCGACACGGATGTGCGGATCGCCCGCATGACGGGCCAGCACGGCGGCTTCGTCGAGCAACTCGCAATCGATGGTGTAGATCAACTGCACCGCGGACTTGCGGCGCGCGTCGTAGGCGCGCCGAAACACCGTCCACGTTTTCAGCGCAGCGGCGTCCACGCCCAGACGCACCAAAACCGCCGGCAGCAGTTCAGCGCTGGCGTGGTGAAGGGGAAGGCGGAGTTCGGTGATGCGCAGCATGGGTGGGCGTGCCCGGGCGGCGATCTTGATAAGGCGCCGCAGGTCCCGAAGGGACAGCGGCGGCGCTCAAAACGGCATCAGCCGCCGTTCTTGGGGCGCTTCCCGGGGTTCTTCTTGCTGCGGGTGTGCGAGCCGCGCTCCAGGCTGACCTTTTGGCCGCGCTTGGGTGTGACGGTGACGCCGACGGGTGCTGCAGGACGGGGGGTGGCCTTGCGGTCGGCTTCGGTGACGATCTTGTTGCCCATGGGTGGCTCCGAATATTTGAACAAAACCCTGGATTAGGCCACAAGCTGGGGCCCAAAGCCGCCGGGCCGCTGGATAAACCGCCAGCGTGTGCCTTTGCCGCTGCAGTTTGGCGGTCACGCCGCTGCAGGTTGAGGCGCGGCTACTTGGCGTTGAAGGTGTCGCACTGGTTGATGGCGCCGCTGTCCAGTCCGCGCTTGAACCAGGTCATGCGTTGCTGGGCGCTGCCATGCGTGAAGCTCTCGGGCACCACGCGCCCCGAGCCCGCCTTCTGCAGCGTGTCGTCACCGATCTGGGCCGCAGCGTTCATGGCCTCCTGGATGTCGCCTTGATCCAGCCAGCCCTTGCCTTTTTGGGAATGGTGGGCCCAGACACCGGCCAGGCAGTCGGCCTGCAACTCAACCCGCACCGACAGCGCGTTCATCTGCTGTGTCGACACCTTGCCGCGCATGGCGTCGACCTTGCCGGTGATGCCCATCTGGTTTTGCAGGTGGTGGCCCACCTCGTGCGCCACCACATAGGCCTGGGCGAAGTCGCCCGGGGCTCCCATGCGCTTGCTCAGGGTGTCAAAGAAGTTCAGGTCCAGGTAGACCTTGGCGTCGCCGGGGCAATAAAAAGGGCCCATCGCGCTGTCACCGGTGCCGCAGGCCGTGGGCGTGGCGCCCCGAAACAGCACCAGCTTGGGTTCGCGGTAGGTGGCGCCGTTGGCCTGCAGCAGGCGGCCCCAGACCACCTCGGTGTCGCGCAACACGGTGCTGACAAAGGCGGCGGCCTTGTCGTCGGCCGGCGGTCGGCCGGCAGGAGCCTGCTGTACCTGTGGCGCCTCCACACCACCGCCGCCGCTGAGCAGACCCAGGACGGTGAGCGGGTTGATGCCAAAGATCCACCCGGCCACCAAGGCGATGGCGATGGTGCCCACGCCAATGCCGCGCCCGCCGATGCGGGGCCCACCGCCACCGCCACCCCCGCCACGGCGGTCCTCGACGTTGCTGCTTTGATCCTGGCCTTCCCACTTCATCGCTGGCTCCTCGGTGTGGCCGCATTGTGCGGTGCGGGCAGGCGCGGGGCTACCCGACTCAGGTCTTGGGCAGCGTCACCCCGGTCTGGCCCTGGTACTTGCCGCCGCGGTCCTTGTAGCTGACCTCGCAAACCTCGTCGCTCTCGAAGAACAGCACCTGGGCGCAGCCTTCGCCAGCGTAGATCTTGGCCGGCAAGGGCGTGGTGTTGCTGAATTCGAGCGTCACGTAGCCCTCCCACTCGGGCTCGAACGGGGTGACGTTGACGATGATGCCGCAGCGTGCGTAAGTGCTCTTGCCCAGGCAGATGGTCAGCACGTTGCGCGGGATGCGGAAGTACTCCAACGTGCGCGCCAGCGCAAAGCTGTTGGGCGGGATGACGCAGACGTCCTTGTTGATGTCGACGAAGCTGTTTTCGTCGAAATTTTTCGGGTCCACCACCGTGCTGTGGATGTTGGTGAAGACCTTGAATTCGGGCGCGCAACGAATGTCGTAGCCGTAGCTGCTGGTGCCATAGCTGACGATGCGCCCGCCTTCGGCATTGGTGCGCACCTGACCCGGCTCGAACGGCTCGATCATGCCGTGCTCTTGCGCCATGCGGCGGATCCATTTGTCGCTTTTGATGCTCATCGTCGGCCCTGTTGAACGGGGCTGATTCTAGGAGCCTGGGCTAGCATGCCCGCTTCTTGGACTTCACCGATGGCCGACGCCCTCCCGGGCATGGCCCCCACGCATGCGACCACGGGCTGACGCGTCGAAATGAAACCTCCGTTGCCAGGCCCTGTGGCCGTGATGGGCGCCGGGTCGGTGGGCTGCTATGTCGGCGGCTGTCTGCAAGCCGCAGGTGCAGAGGTGCTTTTCGTGGCCCGCCCGCGGGTCTTGGGCGCGCTGCGCGAACACGGCTTGACGTTGACCGATCTGGACGGTGGGCAGGTCCACTTGCCGGCCCAGCAGCTGCAGCTGTTCGAAAAGCCCGCAGCGGCCGCGCTGGTGCTGTTGTGCGTGAAAAGTGGCGCCACCGCCCAGGCCGCAGCCGAGCTGGCTGCGGCGCTGCCTGCGGGCACCTTGGTGCTGTCCCTGCAAAACGGCGTCGCCAATGCGCAGCTGGCTGCACAGATGGCGCCCGCGCTGAACTGGCTGGCCGGCATGGTGCCCTTCAACATCGCCGAACTGGGCCCGGGCCGCTTTCACCGCGGCACCACAGGCGCGCTGGCGGTACAAGTCCATCCTGCCCTGGCACCCTGGTTGCCTTGGTTTGCCCAAGCAGGTTTGCCACTCCAGGTTCACGCCGACCTGCGCCCGGTGCAGTGGGCCAAGCTGCTGCTGAACCTGAACAACCCAGTGAATGCGCTGTCAGGGCTGCCCCTGAAAGCCCAGTTGCTGGACCGCGACTGCCGCGTCGTGCTGGCCGCCCTGCAGACCGAAGCCTTGCGCGCCATGGCCGCGGCGGGCATCCAGCCGGCGCGCCTGACCGCCGTCTCGCCGCATCTGCTGCCGCACCTGCTGCGCCTGCCCACGTGGCTCTTCCGTCGGCTGGCGGCGCGCATGCTGCGCATCGATGAACAGGCGCGCTCCAGCATGGCCGACGACCTGGCCTTGGGCCGCCCGACCGAGGTGGACGCGTTTTGTGGCGCCGTCGTTCGCCTGGCGCAAGCGCATGGACGGGTCGCCCCGATCAACCAGCAGATGCTGGCGCTGTTGTCGGCCGAACGCCCCGCAACCCTGGGCGGTGCGGCGCTGCGGCGGTTGCTGGGCCTGTGACGCCGGGCTGAACCTGACAGCCCATTGCCGCTCCTCAGGGCTTGGGCGCGTTGGGAAAGAAGAGTTGTTCGCCGCCGATTCGATAGCTCGCAATGGCCAACTGCCCCGCGGGCGACGTGATCCAGTCGGCAAACTGCTGGGCCAGCGCCTGCTTGACATGCGGGTGGCGCGCGGCATCCACCACCATCACGCCGTACTGGTTGAACAGGCTGCGGTCGCCTTCGACCAGCACTTGCAGTTCACCCCGGTTCTTGAAGGCCAGCCAGGTGCCGCGGTCGGTCAGCACATAGGCGTTGCTGGACGAACCGATGTTCAGCGCCGGCCCCATACCGCAACCACATTCCTTGTAGCCCGCTGGCTTGGCCGACGCCAGGTCCACGCCCGCGGCCTTCCAAAGACGCAATTCGGCAGCGTGGGTGCCACTCTTGTCGCCGCGAGAGACGAACCCGGCCCCGGACCTGGCCAGCTTGCCCAGTGCAGCGGCGATGTCTTGGCCACGTGCCCGAGCCGGGTCGGCAGCCGGCCCCACCAATACGAAGTCGTTGTACATGACCGGCACGCGCTTCTTCGCAAAGCCTTCGGCGACAAACTTCTCCTCGGCCACGGTGTCGTGCACAAACACCACATCGGCATCGCCACGCCGAGCAGTGTCCAGCGCCTGGCCAGTGCCCACCGCCACCACACGCAGGTCAATGCCGCTGGCTTGCTTAAACAAAGGCAGCAAATGGGTGAACAAACCCGACTGCTCGGTGGACGTGGTTGAAGCCATCACCAAGGACCGCTCTTGGGCCACGGCGGACAGGCTGAAGCTGAGCAAGGCCAACAGGGTGGCCAACGTCCGAACAGGTCGGCCACAACAGATGTTCACAGCCATGTCAATTCACCTTTCAAGAAAAGTCGGGCTTGCTCGGGCAAGTCATCGCTGAAGAACTGCGCCGCGGGCAGATCAACCACCACCCGACCTTCATGCAGGTACATCACCCGTGTTGCCAGCCTTTTGGCCTGCCCCAGGTTGTGGGTGGAAAAGACCAAGGTCATGCCATCGGCAGCCAACTGTTCGATCAGCAGTTCGACCTCGCGCTTGCCACTGGGGTCCAGGCTGGCCGTCGGCTCATCCAGCAACAGCACATCGGGCGCCAGTGCCCAGGCCCGGGCCAACGCCAGCCTTTGTTGCTGCCCACCCGACAGGCTGCAGGCCGGGCGATCGGCCAAGCTGGACAACCCCATGCGCTGCAAGGCCTGATGGCAGCGCAGCGCACGTTCTGCTTTGGGCACCCGGCGCAGCCACAGGCTGAGCATCACATTGCGCCGCACCGACAGGTCCATCATGAACGGCTTCTGAAACAGCATGGCCATCACCAAAGGCCGGCCCGGAGCTGCTTGCTGACGTTGGCCCGAAGCCGCCACCAGCCCGTGCAAGACACGCAGCAAGGTGGACTTGCCACTGCCATTGGCACCCACCAGGGCCAGCCGCTCGCCGCGCTGCAGTTCCAGCGTCACCGCCTGCAGCGCCGTCACGGCACCAAAGCGCACGCCGATGTCGCACAGGCTGAGCAAGGGTTGCGGCCCAGCGCTCATCCAACCGCCCTTTCGCGCAGCCAGATGGCCCGCGTCGGCAGCAGCGCCACCACGGCATTGACCACCCCCACCACCGCCAGCAGCACCAGCCCCAAGGCCAACGCCAGCGGCAGGTCGCCTTTGCTGGTTTCCAAGGCGATGGCGGTGGTCATCACGCGGGTCAGGCCGTCGATGTTGCCGCCGACGATCATCACCGCGCCCACTTCAGACACCGCCCGACCAAACGCCGTCAGCAGCACGGTGATCACGCCCAAGCGCAGGTGCAACAACATCAGCACCGCACTCAGCAAAGGCCCTGCACCCATGGAGCGCAACTGGTCGCCGCCTTCGGCCAAGCCGTCCAGCACCAGGCGCCGCGTCAGCGCGGCGATCAAGGGCACCACCAGGATGCTTTGCGCCACCACCATGGCGCTGGGCGTGAACAGAATGCCCCAACTGCCCAAGGGGCCTGAACGGCTGAGCAGCAGGTAAACCAACAAACCGACCACCACCGACGGCAGGGCGAGCAAGGTGTTGACCGCCCAGACCAACAGCTGGTGGCCAGGGAATCGGGCCACGGCCAAGAGGCAACCCATCAGCAGGCCCATCAGTGCCCCGATGGCGCAGGCCATCAGGCTGACCTGCAGGCTCAGCCCC
>JANMHH010000425.1:0-2606 GCA_031375065.1 Rubrivivax sp.
CATCTGCGGGTGGCGTGGCCGAGGCGTTGGACGCAGCGAAAGTTACTGAAGCCAGCAACAGGCGCCACGCCCATGCCGGCTGTCGGTCGCGTGCAGCCGCCATCAAGGCGTCGCGGCCACCTTCTTGGTGTACTTGTCGTAGGCGTTGTCCATCGCGCGCAGCAAGCGGGTCAAGGTGGTCTTGAAATCGCCCGGCACCACCAGGAACATTTCGGCCGCAAAGGTGGGGTCACCGTCGTTGTCCAGGAAGGCCTTGACGACCTTGACTTCGTTGCTGGCGGTGTTGATGCCCTCCAGGCGGCGGATGCGGGCCTGGGGCGACTTGTCGTCGGCCGAAAAAGCCAGCACCAGGCGGAAGTAGGTCGGGTCGTCGGCATCGACATAGATCACGTAAGAGCGACCTTCGCGGCGAAAACGCACGTTGCCGTTTTGCGTCAGCTCGGGGCGAAAGCCTTCGGTGGCCAGGAAGTCGGAGTAGGTGGTTTGCAGCTGCTGCTTGGTGTAGGTCTGCGCCGAGGCAGCGCCAGCACCCAAGGTCAGCGCGGCGCTCACGGCGAGCGGGCCCGCGAGTTGAAGGAACAGCGAAGTCATTTTCATAAGGAACTCTTCTTGGGAGGTGACGAACAAACGGGTGATCAGAGTTTTTGCATGGCAGCGCGAGCCAGGTCAACGTAGCGGCCATTCGGGTAGGCGGCCAGGTAGGCCTCGTAGTCGGCCCGGCGCTTGCTGGTGGCGGCGCGGTCCCACAGTTCAAACTCGGCTTGCGGGTTGTGCGCCGTGGCGGGTTTGGGGGCGGCCACCGGTGCTGGGGCGGGCGCCGGTGTGGACGCCATGCCGGCCATCTTGGTGCGGGCCTGGGGCGTGTAGCGGCCTTCCGGGTACTGCGACACAAAGCGCTCCAGCGCAGCGCGGGTGCCCACCTTCACGGCCGCTTCCCAATCGTCAAATTCGCGCTGAGGGCCGTAGCTGCTGGGCGACGTGACGGCCGCCGGTGAAGGTGTGCTGGGGCGAACGACGGCGGCCGGGCTTGGCGCAGGCGCATAGGCTGGGGGCGATGGCGTTCCAAAAACCGGCGCCGGCGTTGGCGCGGGTGTTGGCGCCGAGAAAACGGGCGTCGGCGCAGGCGCAGGCGACAGCGATGCTACCGCCTGGCCGGGCCGCCCAGCCTGGGGGTGAAAGAAGAAGTCGGTGCGGGTTTCATCTTGCACGGCCGGCCACTGTTCGTGGTTGACGCTGGCCGCGGCTTGCTCCACGCTGAGCTTGACCCGCTTGACCATGTCACCGGCCGACAGCCCCGGCGTGCGCATGTGCTTGATCAACTCGCGCGTGAACACGCCGTTGGGCACGGTGTCGTTCTTGCCCAGGCGGTCCAGCGCCTCCTGGCCGCGCGAAGCGGCCATGATGACCATGGTGCCTCGCGGCGGCTCGATGTTGCTCAGGCTCGACCCGGGCGGTAGGGAGCGGCCAAAGGTGGTGGGTGGAAAGGGGTTGTTGCGGCAGGCGTCCAAGATGATCATCGCAAAGCGCGCGCGCTTGTTCAGGTCGGCCAGCAGCTGGTCCAGCGACAAGCCGTCGCGCCGCACCACGTTGACGTCCGAGGCCTTGATGTCCACCGGCAACAAGTAGGGCCCCAGCTGCGGTGGCTGCACGCCGTGGCCCGAAAAGTAGAAGACCACCTCGTCGCCCTTGTCGATCTTGCGCATGAAGACGTCGTAGGAGTCGTTCATGCTGTCGCGCGTGGCGTCGAGCACGCGGGTGACGGCAAAACCAGCGGCCTGCAGTTCGCGCGCGATCGACTGGGCGTCGTTGCGGGCGTTGGACAGCTTGGAAACGTTGGTGTAGTTGTCGTTGCCCACCACCAGTGCCAAACGAGCGGCCTGAGCCTGGATCAGCAGGCAGGCCGCTGCCACCGCCGCAGCCAGCACCAAGTGCGGGAGGTGCGGCAGGCGCGGGCCGGGGATGGCCACCAGGGGCTGCGGGGTCGTGCTCACTGCGGTGCCTTTCTGATTTCAACGCGGCGCTGGGTGCCGCTGGTGGCGGCCGTGTCGGCCAACAGACGGGTGCTGCCAAATCCATAGGCCGACAGGCGCGGTTCGGCCACGCCCTTGGCCATCAGGTAGCGGCGTACCGAAAGGGCGCGTGCACACGACAGTTCCAGGTTGATGCGCGCGTCCCCGCTGGTGTCGGTGTGGCCGGCCACGGCGAAACTGTCGCCGGCCAACTCGGGGCGCGTGAGGGCCATGGCCAAGGTGTCCAGCAGTGCGCGATCGGGCGCGGTGAGCTTGTCCGACGCGTTGCCGAACTGCACGTTCAGGTTGACGCCGGGGGTGGAGTCGCCCGCGTAGGGCACCACTTCCAGGTTGCGCTTGTTGGAGCCGCCCACCGGGGTGGCGGTGCCCGTGGAGCTGGCGGATTCGGCGCACAGGCTGGACGCCGCATCGGGCAACTGCGTGCGCTTGAACGACCGGGTGGCCGGCGCGTTGCTCAGCGCGTTGACCAGGGCGTCCACGGTGGTCTGAGCAACCGGCTGCTGGGCCTCGGCGGGCAGCGCCACCGCCAGCAGGGCCGCCAGGCCCACCGACACCAAGGCCGTCGGCAGCGGTCGA
>JANMHH010000478.1:0-5101 GCA_031375065.1 Rubrivivax sp.
GTCAGAGCGCGCTTTCCACGCTGTCTTGAGCACCGAAGTCAGCGCCAACCCACAGACCAGCACCCGGCAGCTGCCCTTGGACGCTTTGGCCACGGGCGCCGGCGCGGGCTTGAAGCGGGCCTGGATCTGCCGGTCGGTCAGCGCGGCCACCGTGCTGATGGCCTGCCCGGCGTCAACGGCGGCCTTGACCAGCAGCAGGCGTTCGATGTCGGAGCGCCGATACAGCCGCACATTGCCCGCACTGCGCGTGGGTTGCACCACCGCATGGCGCGCCTCCCAGACGCGGATGGTGGGCACCGGAATGCCGGTCAGTTGCGACACCGTGGCAATCCGGTACAGCCCATCGACAGAGGCTTCGACGCTGGAGGGGGCGGTTTTCATCGAACGGGTGTCCTGGTTTTCGCGCTGGGCATGTGGCTGGCGCGTCGAAGGGCGGAGCTGGCCATGCGGGGCTCGCAAGGCTCGCAAAAGTCCAAAGGCTCGCCAGAGTTTCAGGCCCGAAGGGCTCGCTGTACCCAGGTCGCCCGAGTTGCCCGGCCTGCCCGGCGACAACGATCAAGGCCGTTATTGTGTGGGCTGCGCCGCCGACGCTGCCCAGGCGCACGCTCGGCGGCTGCACTCGATCAGCACCATGTGCGGCAGCGTCAACGCCGCCAGGCCCACAAACACCCCTTGAACGACACGGGTCTCGAGTGGCAGGTGGTTGGCCAGCCCCAGCAGCAGGGCCGCCATCAACAGCACCGCCAGGGTGGGCCAGGCCGCCAGCGCCAGTGCTGGCCGAACTTCGGCCGCCGGCAGCCTGGCCAGCGTGCGCAAGATATGGCGTGGGCTGTGCATGACGCAGAAGTAGGCGCAAAACGCCACGAGCGGTGGCGCGGCCACACACAGAAGAGCCAGGGCGGCCGATTCCGCAGCGGCCAGGGTCGAAGTGCGGAGCTGCAGCAGACAGGCCAGCAGCGTTGCAGCGAGCCATGGCGCGGCCAGGTGGTGCAAGACCGGTGCGACCCGAGCGGCGCTGTCAGGCCCGGCCACCCAGGTGAGCAGTTGCTGCAGTTCATCAAAGTGCCACCAGGCCGGCAAGACGATCACCGCGCCGCCGTACAAAACCCGTGTGATGTGGGAAACGCCAGCGCCGGGGTCGCCACCAAAGTGCAGCGCGGATGCGATCAGAAACGTGCACAGGAAAAGGGTGGGTGCGACGGCCCAGACCCCCACCACGGCCGTGGCCAGGCCCAGGTAAACCAGGCAAAAGCCGGCCCAAGCTTTGAAATCAGCGGTGCCAAACAACTGGCGTGCGGCCAGCCCATCGAACGAACCGTGCGGCATGCCCAGCAGCAGCACCAAGGCGCCGGCTGCCAGCAGTTCGTGACGCAGATCCAGCCGCGCCCCCAGCATGCTGATCATGACCAAAACCAGCGCCAGACCGCAGAAGACCCACCCCTGCAGGCGCAGGATCGGCGTCACGAGGTCTGGACCCGCGCAGCCTGGCGCAGCGCCGGTGGCATCAGTTGCCGCAGGAACAGGCCCGTGGGCAGGCAGGCCGCCACCGCCACCCGGTCCATCAGCGTGCAGTGGTCGCTGAGGAAGCGCACCACACGGGCCGGTTCCACCCGCCCAAACAAGCGGATGAACAACTCAGGGCCCCGTTCGGGGTGCGTTCGCAAGACGTCCAAAAACAAGCGGTCCATCAGACGCATCAACAGCGGGTCGGGTGGGTGCCCCTGCACGGCTTGGCCTTGGCGCAAGGCGTCGCTGCACCGGTCGGCCCAATTCTGGATGCGCAAAAACGCATAGCCGGTGGCGGGTCGAGCCGCACCAGCCACCAGCCCGGCGCAGGCGTAGCCGGGTCCGTGGTCCGGTGTCAAACCGCTGGTGCCCATCGGCAGCATGCCCGACTCGGTGCGCACCACGCTGACCTGGCCGTCGCCACACCAGCGCCGCACCGCTTGCTGCTGGCGGTGGATCAGCTGGCTGGCCGAGTGCGGCTGCGGGTCGAACAGCGTGGTTTCAACCAGCGCCCGGTCGGCCGCCAGCGGCAACACGTAGGTAAAGGCCAGCACGCCCGGCGCGTTGTGCGCGAAGTCCATCAGTTCAACCCGGCGGGGGTCAAACGCGGGCCGGTTGCAAATCACTTCCTGGCCCAGAAAGGACTGCCAGAGTCCCGCGGCTTGGCGCTGGGGTGCGCTGCGGGGCCGGGTGTCGATGACCTGCGCCGCCGTCAAAGCGCCGGTCGAGGTTTCGATGCGCCAGCCGCCGGGCACGGGCCGGGGCTGGCCCAGCACCACCACGCCAGTGTGCAGGCGTACACCCTCGCTGGCCGCGATGGCACGGCGAGCCTGGTCGTAGAAGGCGCTGGCCTCCAGCAATTGGTAGGGCGTTTCGGCGCAGTCCATCCGCACCGTTTTGGATGGCGAACGCACACCGATCTGCGACCAGCGGTGCCTGACCAGGGCGTCGTGGCGGTGCGGGGCGAGACGCCAAAAACACCAGCTGCGGTCGTTGCTGTAGCGCGTGCGCGGCTCGAGCACCGCCACCCGCCGGCAAGGGCCGGCCTGCTCGGCCAGCCGCTCGGCCAGACTCAGCCCCGCACAGCCGCCACCCAACACCGCCAGGTCCAGGTCAACGCGCACGACGGCTCTCCGCGGCGCTGACGGCAACCGGGTGGCGCGGCAGGAGCAGCCTTACGGAAGGTGTGGACGGTGTCGACGGTGTCGGCGGCGAAGACATCCCGGCCCAGCAGCGCAACTGGGCGCCGGCAGTGGCGGCCAGCGCCCGCGCGGTGATGGCCGCTTTGCGGGCGCTGCCCACATGAGCCCGTGACGACCAGCAGTCGTATTCGCGTTCGCGCAGCACCGTACCGATGGCGCGGTAGCTTCGCGCGGCCACCCGAATGCCGGTGCGGGCACCCGGCGGCAGGTGCTGCAAACCTTGTTCACCGCTGGCGTAGTAACGGTCAGCGGTGTCGAGCAGCCAGCGCATCGCCGGTGTTACCCGCGCCCTGACCGCCGCCGTGGGGTGGACCAGTTCGCTGGGCTCCAGTTCACCCACCAGGCTGGCGGGCAGGTAGCGTCGGCCCATCAGGGCGTCGTCGTGCACGTCGCGGCAGATGTTGGTCAGCTGCATCGCGATGCCCAGATCGATGGCGTGTGGCAGCGCTGCGGGCGTGCGCACGTCCAGCGCGGCTGTCATCATCAGGCCCACGGTGCCGGCAACTTGGTAGCAGTAGTGCAGCAGCGCGTCGACGTCGGCCACGCGCACGCGCCCCAGGTCGCCGGCCACGCCGCTGATCAGTTCCAGCGGGATGGCCGGATCGATTTCGCAGACCTGCATCAGTTGCAGCATGTCCGCGGTGGTTTCGTCTGGGCACTGCCCGCTGTGCAGGATTTGCGCCATGCGGGTGAGTTCGGCCCGCGCCACATCGCTGTCAATGGCCTCATCGGCCGTGTCGTCGACGCGTCGGCAAAAGCCATACAACCGGGTGGCGCGCTCGGCATGCTGTTCACTCAACAAACGCCGCGCCCAGTGGAAACTGTGGCCGCGGCGGGCCAGCAGCCCGTCGGCGGCGCGGTACACCGAACCGGACGCCACGGCAGCGGTGCTCATGCGAGCTGGCTTTCTTGCTGCACCACCATCTGGGCCTGTGGCACCAGCGCGTCCACCACCTTGGCCGAGCACAACACGCCCGGCAAGCCTGCACCCGGGTGCGTGCCGGCGCCCACCAGGTAGAGGTTGCTGATGCCTTCGGCGCGGTTGTGGAAACGGAACCAGGCCGATTGCCGAAACAGCGGTGCGACTGAAAAACCCGCGCCGTTGACGCTGAGGTAGTCGTGTTTGAAATCGCGCGGTGTCATGCTGAACTCAGCCGTGATCGTCTGCGCCAGGCCTGGCAGGATGGTGCGGTCCAGTGCGGCCACGATGCGGTCGCGCAAACGCGGGCCTTCGACATTCCAGTCGATGTCGGCCTGCAGGTTGGGCACGGGGCACAGCACATAAAAGCTGTCACATCCCGCTGGCGCAAAGCTGGGGTCGGTGGCGGTGGGCCGATGCAGATACAGAGAGAAGTCTTCGCTGAGCACTTTTTTGTTGAAGATCTCGTCAAGCAGCTCGCGGTAGCGCTCGCCCAGCCAGATGGTGTGGTGCGCCACATCGGGATAGGTTTGGCGGGTGCCGAAATACAGCACGAACAAACCCATCGAGTAGCTGGCCGCTGACAGCTTGAGACGCGATGACCAAGCCTGGTCTTTTTTGGCCACCATCGACGTGTACAGGTGTGCAGCGTCGGCATTGGAGACCACCAGATCGGCCTTCAACACGCCGCCGTCGGCCATCTCGACGGCCGTTGCGACGCCGTCCTTGACACGGATCTTTTCCACCGTGCGGCCCAGCTGAACCGCCACGCCGTGCCGTTCCATCAAGGCGCCCAGCGCGCGGGTGATGGCACCCGTGCCACCCATCGCAAAGTACACGCCGTAGGCGCGTTCGAGGTAATGGATCAAGCCATAGATGCTGGTGGTGTCGAACGGGTTGCCGCCCACCAACAAGGGCTGGATCGAAAAGGCCTGGCGCAATTTGTCGTTCTTCAGGAAGGTTTTGACCAGCCCCCACACGGTGCGGTCACAGCGCAGCCGAATCAGGCTGGGGATGACGCGCAACATGGCGCGAAAGCGGTCAAAAGGTTGGTCCGACAGCTGCGTGAAGCCGATGTCGAAAATGCGTTTGGAGTGTTCGAGCAGGCGCAGGTAGCCGGCGCGATCAACCGCTGAGATGCGCTCGATCTCGGCCAGCGTTTCGTCCAGCGTGCCGCCGTAGTCAAATTGTTCGCCATCGGCAAAGCGAAAGCGATACCAGGGTTTGAGCGGGACCAGTTCCACGTGGTCGGCAAAGCGTTCGCCAAACAGTGCGAACAGCTCTTCAAAAAGAAAGGGCGCGGTGATCACGGTGGGCCCGGCGTCGTGCCGGAAGCCGTCGCGTTCGAACACCTGCGCCCGGCCGCCCAGCTGACGGCAGCGGTCAATCAGCGTGACTTGGTAGCCCTTGGCCCGCAGGCGCAAGGCCGCAGCGATGCCGCCAAAGCCAGCGCCCACCACCACCGCGTGCGGTG